>CAZSAL010000048.1:0-20230 GCA_964604825.1 uncultured Elusimicrobia bacterium | reverse complement strand
GCCGCGTCGTCGCCCCGGCAATCCGTAAGCCGTCCCGTCCCCGATAATGCGGATCCCGGCCTCAATGTCCCCGGCGGCCAGACGCTCGACCTCGGCTTCAGCGGATTCATGGTACGCCCCGTTCTGCAGTTGAAGTTTTAGAAGCACCGCATGTCAAACCAGAGGTCCCTGTTCATTCGCCCATCCGAAAAATACTCGTTATAATAACTTCCATGGCTATGCACGGTCTTGGAAAGTTGATTTTTTTCTTCGGGGTTGTTCTGGTTTTAGTCGGCGGGTTGTTGATGGTCATGCCGAAAATCCCGTTTCTGGGACGCCTGCCCGGGGATATCCTGATCAAACGGGACCATTTCAGCTTCTATTTCCCGCTGACAACCTGCATCGTGATCAGCGTCGTATTGACCTTGATCTTTCGGCTCTTTCGTAAATGAGAAAAGACATCCTTCTCGTTTTGCTCTCTGCCATTTCTCTTCCGTTGATTGCCTCGGAACATCAGCCGTGGCTTGCTGTGAACAGAACATCCGCCGCAGGCAGCGCGTATGCGCTTCCCTCGACAATCCGTGTGGGTCTGAGCCATACGCGCTCCCCGTTCGAGATCGGCTGCACCGGTAATTTCCACGCGCAGCCTGCTGTTGGAGGGATTCCCGTACCGCTGAATAAACCCGTGCGTTTGAAGCCGCAGAAAATTGGATTTCTCTGGGAAGGCAAAAAGAAAGGCGTATGGATTTTTTCGCCGGATAACGCGAATGATTTGATGTCATTTAATGGCCGTCTGTACCGCGGGAAGCTGATCGTCAACCCGGTTGGCGGGGAGGTTCATGTCATCGATGAATTGCCGCTTAATCTGTATCTCTACGGCGTCCTTCCCCGCGAAGCGGAGTCGGGATGGGCTCCGGATGCTTTGAAAGCCCAGGCTGTCGTATCAAGAACATTTGTCGCCGCCAATATGGGCGGGCACGAGGCAAACGGCTATGACGTTTCGAACGACGTTTTCTCCCAGGTCTACGGCGGGTATGAAGACGAAACCCCTGCGGACAACGAGGCTGTCGACGCAACGGCGGGCGAAATACTTGTTGACGATTCCGGCCATCCTATCCAGGCTTTTTTCCATTCCTCCTGCGGCGGCAGAACGGAAAATCCCAAAGATGTCTGGAATTTGAAAACTGATCTGCCGTATTTGACCGTGGTAAAGGACAAATACTGCACCGGCGACCCGCATTATCGCTGGAAGACGGGGATTTCCGCTGCGGCGCTGCAGAAAAAACTGGATCATGCCGGGTTTCACATTGCCGGGATCAAAAAAATAAAAATAAAACGTAAGACGGAATCAGGGCGCGCCGCAATTTTTACCGTATCAAGCGGAGATAATTCGATCTCCGTTCCGGGCAACCGTTTTCGTCTGATTGTCGGGGCGGACAGCATGCGCAGCACGCTGATTACCGACATATCGCATTCGCACGGCGTTTTTACTTTCGAGGGGCGGGGATGGGGCCATGGCGTGGGATTCTGCCAGTGGGGCGCGCAGGGGCGCGCTCTGGCAGGACAGAATTACCGCAAAATACTTGAAATATATTTTCCTCACACGCAGATGGTGAAAGGAAAGGAATGAGTATCCTAATTCTAAACTCCCTCTCCCCGTGCCGGGGCGAGGGAGTAGGAATAAGCGGAGAATGTAAATGAATCTTTCTGATTTTCATTATGATTTGCCGCCCGGTTTTATCGCCCAGGAACCGGAAACTCCAAGGGATCGTGCGAAACTTATGGTAGTCCCGCTGGGTGGAGGCGCCGTCAAACATGTTTTGTTCAGAGATCTGCCAGATTTTCTTCGGGCCGGAGATGTTCTTGTTTTGAACAAGACCCGCGTTTTTCCCGCCCGCCTGCGCGGCACTAAAAAGACAGGCGGAAAAGTCGAGGTTTTATTGCTGAAAGCCTTCACCTTCACTCCCTCTCCCGCCCTTCGCGCCGCTGACATGGGGGCGGGAGAGGGCAGGGGTGAGGGTACTTATTGGAAAGCTTTAGTGCGCGGCGCTAACAAGCCTGCCGAGTTATATTTTGCCGGCGGCTTGAACGCGAAAATGGTCAAGCGATGTGATGATGGCGAATGGCTTCTTGAATTTTCATCTGCGAACGTGCGCGAAATACTGGACCGTCAGGGCGAAATGCCGCTGCCGCCTTATATAAAGCGCCCCCACTCCCGCACCCTCCTCCTCGAGGGGGGAGGGAGTAAGGGTGGGGGTGATTCTTTTGACCGTGAACGGTATCAGACGGTTTTTGCAAAAGATGAGGGCTCGGTTGCGGCTCCCACTGCCGGGTTTCATTTCACGCCGGAACTGCTCGATCGTTTGCGTCTTAAGGGAATTCGCATTGTGGAAATCGTGCTTCATGTGGGGTGGGGAACCTTCCGTCCGGTGCGGGTGGAACAGATTGAGAAGCATCGTATGCTGCCCGAGTCTTACGACCTTTCTAAAGAAGCGGCAGGCATCCTGAATGAAGCGCGGGCAGAGAACCGGCGCATAATAGCGGTTGGCACGACCGTTGTGCGCTCACTGGAATCATCGCTGGATAAGGAAGGTCATTTCATCCCGCAGCAGCGCGAAACGAATCTATTCATTTATCCGGGCTATGATTTCAGGGTTATAAACGGTTTGATCACAAATTTCCATCTGCCTGATTCGACGCCGCTCCTTCTGGCAAATGCCTTCTATTCTGATCGTGGCCCGGCCAATGTCCCTTTCCCTTTTTCTCTGAAGCATGCTTATATGGACGCGATCCGCGAACACTACCGTTTCTATTCCTACGGAGACGCGATGGCGATGATATGAGCAATTTTTTTGAAATCGTGCACCGTTGCCCGGAGACAAAAGCGCGCGTGGGGAAGTTGATCACTGCGCACGGGGTCGTTGATACGCCGGTATTCGCTCCTGTGGGCACGCAGGGCGCTGTGAAAACGCTTATTTCGGAAGATCTGGAAAAAATGGGAATCCAGATGATTCTGGCCAACACATATCATCTGTATCTGCGTCCGGGAATGGAAGTGATACGGAAAGTGGGCGGGCTGCATAATTTCATGAGCTGGAAGGGCGCGATACTTACGGATTCCGGCGGCTATCAGGTCTTCAGCCTGGAGCAGCTGCGAAAGGTGAGCGAGGAGGGAGTGGAGTTCCGTTCTCATATCGACGGGTCGCTTCATTTCCTTAGCCCGGAAAAAGCCACGGAAATCCAGATGATTTTAGGGTCGGACATAGCCATGTGTTTCGATGAATGTCCGCCATATCCATGTACGCGCGACCGCGCCAGACAGGCGCTGGACATGACTACGGGGTGGGCCAGACGGTGTAAGAAAACATTTGATTTGTCATTGCGAGGAGAGAACGCAATGGCGCCGCTCCTTTACGGTATTACCCAGGGTTCCGTTTTTCCTGACCTGCGCAAAGAAAGCGCCATGCAGCTGCTTGAGATGGATTTCCCTGGATACGCTTTAGGAGGATTGTCTCTTGGCGAGCCGCGGAACCTGACAATGGAAATGGTGGCCCTTTCATTGGAATGCCTGCCTGAAGATAAACCCCGGTATCTGATGGGTGTGGGAACTCCGGAAGATTTATGGGATGCTGTGGCTCTCGGGATCGATCAGTTCGACTGCGTTCTGCCTACGCGCAATGGCCGGAACGGCCAGCTGTTCACCAGCGGGGGAAAACTCAATATAAAAAATGCCCCGTTTCAGGCGGATTTTTCTCCGCCTGACCCGTCCTGCGATTGCGAGTTGTGCGCCCGCTACAGCCGGGCTTACCTTCATCATTTATTCCGCGCAGGAGAATTAAGCGCCATGAGGCTGGCTTCTTTACACAACATATCCTTTCTGATAAGATTGATGCGTAAAATAAGAGAATCTATTACAAAGGGCACATTCGTAAAAGACCGAAAAGGTTTCTTGGATTTGTATCAAAGTACTTAAAGGAGGACGGGTGGCACTCCGGACCTCCTTTTCTATGAATAGATCCGCAAGGGGGGAAGTTTCTTCATGGGCTCACAAATTTCCGTAGCGCCTAAAGGCGCTCAGACGTCGCCGAATCCGATCATCAGCTTTATGCCGATGATTGTCATTATCGGCATTCTCTATCTGCTGATTATCAGGCCTCAGCAAAAGCAGGCAAAGGAACATCGCAAAATGGTGGAGGCCCTCAAGCCCGGAGACCGCGTCCTGACGCAGGGCGGCATTTATGGCACGGTAGCGACCGTACGGGGACAAATAATAATTCTCAAGGTTGCGGACAATGTCCGGATTGAAATGAGCCGTTCTTCGATAGTTCAGGTTGTCCAGGAACCAACCGAAACCGGTTCAAGCGAGGTGGTGGGATGAGCAGGACACAGGTAGTTTTGTGGACTACGCTGGCGCTTGTCGGTCTTTCCGTTTACTTTTTGGTCCCGACAATTTCCTGGTACCGCATGACGGCTCAGGAGCGTTCGGAGCGCGAGCAGGATAAAGACCCGATTATTTCGAAAATTCTGAATCTCGGGCTTGACCTGCGCGGAGGCACCCATCTGGTGCTGGAGCTTGACCGCAACAAGCTTGATCCGCATGTAAACATTTTTGACGCTCTGGATCGCGCCATTGAAATCATCAGGAACCGCGTAGACCAGTTCGGCGTATCCGAACCGTTGATAGCCCGTCAGGGAGACCGCTGGATCGTTGTTCAGTTGCCCGGCGTCAAAGACCCTGAACGCGCCAAGGAACTTATCGGACGCACAGCTCTTCTTGAATTCCGTATAGTAGACGATTCAAACGCCATTTCCACTCTGGACCGGGCGCTGCTTGATAAGAAAATGTCACTGGCGCAGTATGTCGAGCTTCAAAATAAAGGCGAAGCGCCGGAAGATCTGGAAAAACTTGTTCCTCCCGGCAATGAAGTTATGCCAGAACGCGACGGCAGATACCGTATTGTCCGCTCCACTCCAGAGCTGACGGGATCAACTCTGGTCGACGCCAAGGTGGAGCTTGGCGGCGGCCAGCTTGGCGGTTATCCCAGCGTGGCCATCGAATTTAACCCGGAAGGAGCGCGTCTTTTCGCCCAGACTACTGAGGCCAATGTGGGTAAGAGCATGGCCATAGTGCTGGACGGTACCATACAGTCCGCTCCCGTCATACGCACCGCCATACCCGACGGCCATGCGGTAATTGAAGGATCATTTACCGCCGAAGAGGCAAAGCTTCTGGCAACCGTGCTGCGCGCCGGCGCGCTTCCCGCTCCGGTCCGCGTTATCGAAGAGCGGACGGTGGGACCGAGCCTTGGGGAAGACTCGATAAAAGCCGGAGTGCGGTCTTCTCTTATTGGGTTGTTTCTGGTTGTGCTTTTCATGGCGCTTTATTACCACACTTCCGGCATGATTGCAGACATGGCAATGTTCATCAACATGCTTTTTATCTTCGGCATCATGGCCTGTCTGCACGCCACCCTGACCTTGCCCGGCATAGCCGGAACCATCCTTTCTCTGGCCATGGCGGTGGATGCAAACGTTCTTATATTGGAACGCGTGCGAGAGGAACTGCAGCTGGGGAAAACCGTCCGGCTGGCGGTCGATCTTGGATACAAGCACGCCTGGCCGGCCATCATCGACGGTCATGTGACGACGCTGATTTCGGCGGCGCTTTTGTTCCAATTCGGCACGGGCCCGGTGAAGGGATTTGCCGTAACGCTCTTCTGGGGCGTATTGGTATCGATATTTACCGCCGTATTTTTCACCCACATGGTTTATGACATATGGCTGGCTCAATCAGAAATTGAGTCATTGAATTATTAGCCCGCCATTGAGTCGTCGGCGGGTTAATCCGCCGACGGTGTAGTGGCGGATAAGGAGTTAATATGCAGCTTTTTAAGAAAACACATTTCGATTTCATAGGCAAGCGCTACTGGGCATTTGTCTTTTCCGGCACACTGATCGGCGCGGGGTTGATTTCAATCGCCCTGAAGGGCGGCCTGAAGATGGGAATTGACTTTTCCGGAGGGACGCTCGTCCAGATCAGTTTCAAGCAGCCAGTTTCCATCAAGAGTTTGCGTACGGATCTAGCATCCGCGGGCTTCAAAGACGCCGAACTGCAGGATTTCGCTCAGGGAAAATCCGTCATTATCCGTTTGCCCCAGAGCCAGATCTCGGCCAGCAATCTTGGGGCGCAGATACAGCAAAGCGTAGCGGCCAAATTCCCCGGCTCCGAACCGACTGTCGACCGGGCTGAATATGTGGGACCTGCCGTAGGGCGGGCTTTGACCAACCAGGCGACCATGGCCATTATCTGGGCCACCATTCTTATTATTATTTATGTCGCCTTCCGTTTTCGTTCCACGTTATGGGGAGTCTGCAGTATCGTGGCGCTGGCGCATGATGTGTTGTCTGTGATCGGATTATTTTCATTGATGAACAAGGAAATATCGATTACGGTGGTCGCCGGCATACTGACTCTTGGCGGTTATTCGATGAACGATACGATAGTCATTTATGACCGCATGCGCGAGAATCTGCGCCTGTCGAAAAAAGAGACGCTTGCGGAAATCATCAACCGCAGCGTTAACGAGACTTTATCAAGAACGATCATGACCTCCAGCACCGTCGCCATCACTCTGGCGGTCCTGTTTTTCTTCGGCGGTAACGTTATTCATGATTTCGCCTTTGCCATGCTTTGGGGCGTTTTTGTCGGTTCTTATTCTTCGATCTTTGTAGCCGCGCCTATCATCTACGAATGGCAGTCCCGCCGGAAAGTGCCGGAGCTGGCAAGTAAAAACGCCAAGTTTAGAAAAGTCTAGCAACGCAATCGGCCGGATCGTGGCGGAGAATCAGGAGCAGCGCATTGACTAAAATCAAGAATTTCCGAATCACATTGCGCAACCGGGAGATTGCCCGCCTGTTGAAGGCGCAGGGATTGCAGATTACCCCCGCTCTGGAAGCCTCCATAGAGCATGCAGTGCAGGAATATAAATCTCTGATTCAGCCTGCCGCGGTATTCTCAAGTCTGAATCCTGCCGAAGCTAATAAAATCATTTCGTCGCCTTTGCCGGAAAATTCGGTGGCTGTTTCATTTGCGGCCGTAACGATCGGCCCGCAACTGTCCGCCGCCGGGGCCGTCTCCGGCGCTGATCCTTTGCAGACGTCTCTTCTGAAATCGATCGAGCAGGAAGCGCTTCATCAGGCAGGCCAGTTTGTTCTTCGGCTGATTCAGGATCAGGCTAAAGAAGAAGAATGCGAATTGACGCAGGCGTTGGATATCGAGGCGTCGTTTTTACCTTCATTGGCCGGGCTTCTCGGGATAGAACGTATCGGAATGAAGGCGGGTGAGACTTCGGCTGTTATGCCTGCCGGTTCGCGCATTCTATGGACTTCATGGGTGCCTGTTGTAAAGACTTCCCCTAAAAAATCTCCTTCAGCAGCGCGTTCCGAGAAAGCCGCAGTTTAGCACTAGGAAAAAATCATTAAAACCAGACTTCTGTCATTCTTAGCTGTATCCTATTTGCGATTCGTCGGCGCCACATCCCGCATCAAATGGATCAACCGCAAGGTGCGCGACGATCTGGAAGGTTCGGGCGCGGGATTTATATATGCTTTCTGGCACGGACGCCAGGTTTTTTTAGCCTATCTGCACATGGGAGACAATCTTCATCCGCTTATTTCTTTGAGCCGAGACGGTGAATTGATCGCCCGTGTGTGCCGGTCGTTCGGTCTTGAGCCTGTGCGCGGCTCAAGTTCCAGAGGAGGCATGGAAGCCCTGATGGAGCTGAAAGATGTGATCGATTCGGGTGACCGCGTGGCTATTACGCCGGATGGCCCCCGCGGACCGCGATGTACGGTCCAGCCCGGAGTTCTTTTTCTGGCGCAAAAAACAGGATGCCCTATTGTGCCTGTCGCCTTCGGAGCCAGAAAAGCCTGGGTTTTCAAAGGCTGGGACGAATTTATTGTGCCCAGGCCCTTTAACAGGATCGCGATGGTCTACGGACAGCCGGTTAGAATTGGTATTGATGACTCGCTCGAAATTAAAGGCCGGGAACTAAAGGCGGCGCTGGACAGCGTTGTTGTGAAAGCTGATGAGATGGCTGTATGAAAAAGAATCAGGGAAGATTAACCTATAGTTTGTTCAACTCCGTGCTGATCGGAGCCCTGCCGCTGGTCGCCGGATATGTCCTGTTGCGCTGGCGTCGGCGGGTAATTAAAGGGTTATCTCTCGGTACGGAACGCTGGGGGCGCCTTGATCAGGCGAGAATCGACCGCTTCAAAAGTGGGCGCTGGTGGTGGGTCCATGCGGTTTCAGTCGGCGAGGTGAAAGCGATTCACTCCTTTCTGAAGCAGGCGCCCGATACCGCGGGAGTGAAAATTGCATTAAGTCTGTTGACGCCGGAAGCCCTGGAATGGGCGGCAAGGCATAAGATTGCCGACGAAATTTTTCCCGCGCCGATTGATCTTCCCTGGATCGTACGGCGAATTTTTAAGGCTATCCATCCCGAATTGTTTATTTCCGTTGAGTCGGAATTCTGGCCGAACCTTCTGCGGGAAGCCAGACGCTCCGGCGCCAGAGTGGCGCTGATTAATGGACGCATATCGGAACGGTCATTCCGTTCCTACAGAAGATTCCGGATTTTCCTGAAGCCTCTGTGGAATACCCTGGACCTGCTGGCTGTGCGCCAGCCGCAGGACGCGGAGCGCTTCCGAGCGCTGGGAATCCCAGCTGAAAAAATTCATGTTACCGGCAATCTTAAATACGACCTCGTTGCCGCTCTTCCCAGGTCAGACCATCACAATACCCCTGTTTTTGCGAAGCCTCTGGTTGTAGTGGGCAGTTCGCGTGAAGGGGAAGAAAATCTGCTTATTCCCGCTCTGGAAGCCGCGCGCGTTAAATTCCCGGATATACGGATAATCATTGCGCCGCGTCATCTCGAGCGGCTTGAAGAAGTTGAGCAACTTTTGAAATCTCGCGGGCTGGCGGCGCAGCGCAAATCTGTCTGGGCGGCGGATTTGAAGGCCCCGTACATACTGTGGGATTCCATGGGAGATCTGCTTGAAGCCTACCGTCAGGCTGATATCTCGGTGATCGGTGGCAGTTTTGTGCCGCGCGGCGGTCAGAATCCTATCGAACCTGCGGTGTTCGGCGTTCCTGTTCTATTCGGTCCATCAATGGATAATTTTCATGGAATAGCTGATCGTCTTATCCGTCAGGGCGGGGCTCTGCAGGTTTCTCTGTCTGATTTGGCCGTTAATCTGATTCGCCTGCTGGGTGATCCCGCAGAACGCAGGGAAATGGGCGGCAAAGCGCGGGCCGCTATCGAGTCCGGCCAGGGCGCAACGAAGCGGACTCTTGATATTCTGGGAGATCTTGTCCGTGCGTAAAGTCCTGGTAATACGTCTTTCTTCTCTGGGGGACGTAGTTTTGACGACTCCGGTGTATCCCGCCTTAAAAAATGCATGGCCGGATGCCCATGTCACGTCTTTGGTCAAAGAAGATTATGCCGATGTTCTTGCCGGGAATACATCCATAGACCATGTGATGGTCCTCAAACGGGGAGAATCCATCCTGTCGCTGGCCCGGCGTGTGCGATCGGAGCGATTTGACATAATAATTGATCTTCATTCCAACCTGCGCTCAAGGCTTGTGACGCTTTTTTCCAGCGCAAAACGAAAAATCCATTACCGCAAAGCGGCGCTGGCGCGACGGATGTTCGTGCGGTGGCGCATTTCTTCGGCGGAATTGCGCAGGCATGTTCTTGAACGATATTGGAGCGCGCTTTCCGCTGCCGGAGTCCCGGTGGGGGCTTTTCCTCGCGGAGCAGATCCAATCAGGCGCATGGTGCTGATCCAGACGGCTTTTCTTGGCGATGCGGTTCTGACCACTCCTCTTATCCAGGGGCTACGTACCGCATATCCAGAAGCTCATTTATCTCTCGTCTGTACGCCGGAAACCGCTGACGTTTTCGCGAAGCATCCGGGAATTTCAGAAGTTATTACGTATGACAAGCGCGGGAGTCAGCGTTCATTCCCAGCCATGCTGCGGTTTGCCGGGGACTTGCGCAAGCGCCGCTTTGACGCCGCATTTGTGCCGCACCGCTCTATGCGGAGCGCTCTGTTAGCCTGGCTGGCGGGGATTCCCAGGCGCATAGGTTTTTCTTCAAGCCAGGGGAAGTTGTTTTTAACGGATATCGTCCCGTTTGAGTGGGGAGTTCACGATGTGGAACGCAACCTGGCTCTTCTAAAAGCGGTGGGGGCGGAAAAGTATTCCGGAGGATTGAGCCTATCTGCCGATGCTGACGCCGGTAGAATTGTGGAAGAGCGCTTTTCTGCTGAGGGTATTATCAGGGGGGAGAGAATTCTTGGAATTAACGCAGGATCAGTTTGGGCAACCAAAAGATGGTTGCCGGAACGATTTGCGGAAGTTGCCGACCGGGCGGTACGCGATCTGGGAGCGAAAGTGGTATTTTTTGGCGGTCTGAAAGATCGTCCTGCAGTAGAAGCGGTGCGCAGAGCGATGAAAGAAAATGCTGTGGACTGGTCAGGAAAGACTCTGTTGCGGGAGTTAATTGCTGCGATATCCCGCTGCAGCGTATTTTTGACGAATGATTCCGGCCCGATGCACATAGCCGTGGCCGGGCAAGTGCCTGTGGTGGCTATTTTCGGCCCGACAACAAAAGAACTTGGGTTTTTTCCTTACGGAAATGGGCATGTAGTTATCGAAAAGGATTTGAAATGCCGCCCCTGCGGTCTGCACGGATCGGACCGCTGCCCGCTGGGCCATTTTGAATGCATGAAGCGGATTTCCACGGAGGAAGTTTTTGCAGCCGTGCGTCAGCAATGGGAAAAAGAAGTTTCGACTCCTTCCCCCCTTGCGGGGGAAGGTAAGGATGGGGGGACGCCCCCCACCTCAGTCCTCCCCCTCGAGGGGGGAGGAAGATAGCGTGAGAATACTCCAGTTTATTGATATTCCCTGGGACAGCGGTCTGGCGCACTATGCGCTGGCTCTTTCTCAGGGACTCCAGCACAAGGGACATGAAGTATTTATCTCTGCTTTGCCGGGGCAGAAGCCATGGCTGAAAGCGCAGCGCCTTGGGCTGAAAACCGTTCCGCTTGCCACTATCAGGCGGTTGAACCCGTTGCGGCGGTTCTTGAAAGATCAGGGTGTACAGATACTTGATGCGCATACCGGCAGCACCCATAGCCTGGCTGTCGCCGCGTCTCTGGGACAAAAAATTGCAGTCGTGCGCACTCGCGCCGACGCCCGCTCCGTGCGCCGGAGGGTTGGCTCGAAATTCCTTTATAACCATACTCACCGAGTGATAGCGGCTGCAGACTATATTCGCGACGGGTTCGTAAAAACGCTGCGCGTGCCGGAATCAAAAGTTGTCACGATTTACCAGGGACTTGATGTCCAAAATTTCCAGGTGAAAACCTTTCCGGATACTCCGGTTTTGGGGATTATGGCCCGCCTGGATCCTGTTAAGGGACACAGGTATCTTCTGGAAGCGGCGGCGATCCTGCGCCGCATTTTTGGCGATTTTCGAATAAGGATTATGGGCCAGGAAGAAAATGTCAAGCAAAGCGATCTCAGGGACGATGCCTGGCGCCTGCGGGTACATCACATGGTTGAATTCTTGGGGTTCCAGAAAGATGTTCAGGCGGCCATGGCTGAATGTTCGATAGGCGTGATCGCCTCAACCGGAAGTGAGGCTGTTTCAAGGGTTGCGCTGGAATGGATGGCCTCCGGACGGCCGGTTGTGGCCACGAGAGTAGGATGCCTGCCGGAAATTGTTGAAGACGGTCAAACCGGTATACTGGTGGAACCAAAAGACGCTCCTGATCTGGCCAGCGCCTTATCGCGTTTTTTTAATAATGGAAAGCTTATAGAGTCCATGGGAGAAAAAGGCCGCGCGCGGGTTGAGAAATATTTTAATCTGCCGGATTTCGTAAGTAAGACCGAATCGGTCTATGAACAAGCCTGGCGGGAGATCAGGTAATCCCATGGTTCGTCTGAGCGCTTTCATCATCACGAAGAATGAGAAACCGGATATCGAAGGATGCCTCGCCGGCCTTAAGGGCCTCGTTGACGAGATTGTCGTTGTTGACAATGAATCTACGGATGGAACGCCTGAGATATGTCTGGCCGCAGGCGCGAAGGTTTATAGCCGCGAATTTTCTGGATTTGGTCCGCAGAAACAGTATGCGCTCGAACAGACAACGGGCGAATGGGTCTTGTCTGTAGACGCGGATGAGCGTGTCACGCCCGATCTGGCTTCAGAGATAAGGAGAGCCGTTGAAAATCCCTGTATGATCGCGGGATTCAAAGTGCGCCGACGGTTTTATTTCCTCGGCCAGCGCCTGCGTTTCGGCGGAGTGGGAAATGACTGTGTTCTGCGCCTTTTCCGCAGGGAGGCTGGACGGTTTAAGCCCGTAGCGGTCCACGAATCGATTGAGGTGAACGGCCCGGTGGCGCGGCTGAAGGCTCCGCTTGACCATTTTTCCTACGCTTCGATAGAGGAATATAATTCGAAGTGCGACTTCTATACGACTCTGTCGGCGCGGCAGGTATGGGCGGCCGGACGGCGGTTCCGTTGGACTGACTGTCTGCGTCCGGTTTGGGAGCTGTTTTCCCGAATCATTTTGAAGGGCGCATGGCTTGACGGCCAGGCGGGCCTGATCTATGCCGGGCTCTCCGCGCGTGCAGCCTGGCAGAGGGCGGTCAAGCTGCGGAATATGGGAAATGGATAAAACGATTCGCCGTATTCTAATCGTCAGGACTGATCGCATAGGCGACGTTCTTCTGACCACGCCCGTGGCTGCCGCTTTGCGCGCGCATTTTCCGCAGGCAAGGATCGGCTGGTGGGTGCGTTCTTATACCGCGCCGCTTCTTGAAAACAACCCGGATGCGGACGAAGTTATCGTTGATCGTGCGGAGCCTGTAGGAGAAATAATTGCCCGCCTGAGAAAAGGAGGCTATGATGCGGCCGTTGTGGCCTATCCAAGATTTCGTGTCGCCTGGGCTCTATACAGGGCGGGCATTCCGGTACGGATAGGCCCGGCGAGCAAATGGTACAGCCTCTTTTTTAACAGACGTATCTGGCAGCACCGCTCGGAAGGCGCAAAACATGAGGCGGACTACAATCTGGAGTTGCTCGCTCCTCTCGGTGTCCCATTCCGACGCTATTCGACCAGGTTTTATCTGACGGCTGATGAAAGGGCGCGGGCGAAAAAAAACCTGGAAGGATACCGCATTTCCTTTCAGAAACCGGTAGTTATTCTGCATCCAGGATCGGGCGGTTCATCGGGGCGCTGGCCTTTAAGCCATTTTATGGAACTGGGGGATCTTCTGCAGGAAATGGGATGCGACGTAATTGTCACCGGAGGTCCGGGAGAGGATTATCAGTATGCGATGATCGACAACATGCGCCGGAGTCCGGTATTCATTGCCGCGGGAAGTTTGAGCTTGCGCGAACTCGCGGCGATTTTCAGCTGGGCAAATCTGGTCGTAAGTAATTCAACCGGACCGCTGCACATTGCCGTAGCGCTTAATGTGCCCACCGTATCGGTTTTCTCTTCGATTACAACATGCCACCCGCGCCGATGGGGGCCTTATCCGGATTTTGTGGAGGGGGGAAATGGGCATAAGGTGATACTTGAGCCGGATATAAAAATGCCACGGACCGATCTTTCAGCCGTGGCAGTGGAAAACGTTCTGGCAGTCTGCCGGCAGCAGCTGAAGACCGCTGCCGCGACAAACTAATATTGCGAAGAAGGAAGCCCTTCCTCGGAAGAGTCGTCTTCCATTTCAAAAGGTGCGATACGGCTCATCCCGTCTTTCACCTGTTTGATTATGTCGCTGGAAGTCAGCTCGGCGAGCGCTTCGAAAGCCCTCGGCACCCGGGGAACGGGGTTATGCTTTGAATGTTTTTTTCTGGGTTCTTTCACTTGATGCATCCTCCGCCCAAAATTTACATTGAGATGCATCAGCATGCAAGAGATATTTTCAGAGAAAATTTGACACGGAAACTAATTGTTACGAATGAAAATTTTATATTTGACTGAATCTATGAAATGGTCGGGTGGCGCGGAACAGTGCCTGATGATGACCGGAAATGGATAAAATATTGAGCGGGGCGCTATGAAAATTCTCCTAATCCAGCTCAAACGAGCGGGCGATGTGCTTTTAACTACGCCTGTCCCCGCGATGCTGAAAAAGCGCTTTCCTGATGCGCGGATCGATTTTCTGGTTGAGAAACCTTTCGCGCCTGCGCTGGAAAATCATCCGGACATATTTCGCATCCAGATTTATGACCGTTCTCATGTCATAGATTCCATACGCAGAATTCGCGCCGAACATTACGACTATATTTTCGATTTTCTAAGCTCGCCGCGATCGGCGCTCCTGGTTTTTTTAAGCGGCGCTGCGCGCACATTCGGCTGGAGAGTTCCTTTCTGGGGCCGGTTTTATGGTCAGGCGGTCTCCCGGCCTAAAGGATCAAAGCCTGTAATCGGCGGTAAATGCACGCTTGTTGAACCGCTTCTCGGTTTGGTCCCCGAATGGACTGAGAGAAAACTTTATCTTACGGAGGATGAACGTTCTTGGGCCGAAAAAGCTATGCCGGATGCGGCTTCTGCAGTTGGAATAATACCTACCCACAGGAAAGAATCCCGCAGGTGGCGACAGGATCATTTTGCGCGCCTGGCCGTGCTTCTGGCTCAGCAGGGCTGCAAGGTATGGATTTTCTGGGGGCCGGGAGAAAAAGTTGTCGCCGAACAAATTAAGAAAACGGTTTCTGCAGTAGATCTGATCCCGGAAGCCTCTTTGAGGCAAATGGCCGCTCTTTTGGAACGCTGCAAATTTGTGGTAACGAACGATAACGGGCCGATGCATTTGGCCGTAGCCGTGGGCACGCCAACGGTAACGATATATGGCCCCACGGATCCGGTATGCTGGAATCCTGGAGGGCCGCAACACATGGCCGCACAGGCGCAGGACGTTCCCTGTCTGGGATGTAATCTGAATTCTTGCCCTTTTGAGCATGAATGCATGACTCATCTGACGCCGGATATGGTTTTTAATTTAACCCGGCAATTAATTCCACGGGGGGTGTCAGGGTGAAAAAAGATCAAAGAATTCCCTGGTGGGAAGGAATTCTGCGCGGAGAACGCAACAGCCTTATTGCCAGATCGGTGCGGCGTGCCGCACGTATTGGCAGCCTTGGCTATGAAGCGGGAATGCGTGGCCGGGAAATGGCCTATGCGCGGGGCTGGCTGAAGACCAGACGGCTGCCCCGTCCTACCGTTTGTGTGGGCAACATTACGGTTGGCGGAACGGGCAAGACGCCGCTTGTTATCCGACTGGCGCAGGATCTGCTGGAAAGAGGTATGCGCCCTGCCATTCTGATGCGCGGGTATAAACGCGAAAAAGTACTTGCCCATCCGGTGGTGGTGCGGGATGCCGGAAAGATCTGCTCTGATGTGCCGGAGTCCGGCGACGAAGCCATGGAACTGGCCATACGTCTTCCCGGAGTAGTTGTCGGCGTGGGGGCGGATCGCTTTGCCGTTGGAAGCCACCTGTTGAGCAAATATCCCATTGACTGTTTTGTTCTGGATGACGGGTTCCAGCATTACCGGCTTGGGCGCGATTTGAATATCGTCACTCTTGATGTGACGGATCCGTGGGGGGGCGGGCATCTTCTTCCTGCGGGACTGCTGCGCGAATCTCCCTCGGCGCTTCAGCGCGCGCATGCCGTTGTTTTGACCCGTACGCGCCTGGCCGGGCCGGACAGGCTCTCTGTTCTGGAGGCGGAAGTTTCAAGTTACTTGCGTCAAGGCACGCCCATTTTTTTTAGCCACCATGAACCTCAGGTTTTGATTCCCTTGAAGAACGGCCGCAGGCAGCAGCCACTTGCGACGCTGAAGGGGCGTTCGGTAGTGCTGGTCTGCGGAATCGGCAACCCGCAATCATTTGAAGCTACCGTAAGGCAGGAAGGAGCCATAGTTGAAGGCATATTCCGTCTGGCCGATCATGGCGGACGGCCTGGCGAAGTGTGGAAATGGATCGAGCGGAACAGCCTTCCCAGCCAGTATGTGGTAATGACCGAAAAAGACTCAATACGATGGCGCACGAGGCGGGCCGCTGATCCCGCACTGGAAAACGTCTATGCGCTGCGCATGAATCTGGTGATCACGAAAGGACAGGCACAATGGAAAAAGTTCGTGGATTCCATGTGTAAAGCTCATGCGCCGGATTGACCTTTTTTTCAAGATAGGACTGCTGCTTATGGCGGTTGTCCTTCCGTTTTCCATTGCCGCTACGAATATCGTTTTCTTCACGATGGTCGCATTGTGGGTCTCATCCGGGCCTTCCGTGTGGAAGCGCTGGCCGCTGCATTGGGGCCGTGTTGAACAGATCTTTGTCGTATTCCTGGCGGTGTCGCTTTTGTCCGTCCTGTTCGGCCTGGATTGGCGCAACAGCATGTGGCGCATGCGCAAGGATCTGAACTTCTTCGTTTTCCCGTTAATAATCTCTTTGATTGCAGATGCGTCCCAGGCCAGGCGGCTTATACGCATCTTTGTTCTGGCAACTTTTCTCACGGCTGTTCTGGGGTGGATCCAATGGTTTTCGGGGGTGCATCTGACTGAGCCATCCGGTTTCCTGAGATATATAGCATTGGTCAATGACCGCGCCCTGGGAACACGCAGTCATCCCATACGCTATTCCGAATGCCTGCTTATTGGCATGGCATGGATAATGGCATGGATCGTATTTTCCAGGAGAAAACTGCCATGGCGCGCGCTGGCGGCCCTGATTGTAATGGGAGGAGCGCTTGTTGCATCTCAGACGCGCGGTTCGTGGATTGCCGCGGGGATAATGATTCTGGCCCTGGCGATATGGCCTGCGGCCGGAGCAAGATACCGATGGCGAGCCATTTTCCTGCTGCTGCCGGTGATCTTTATAATTTCCGTCCCTCATTTTCGCGCCCGTGTTGAAACGATCTCAAATCTTAAATTTGAGTCAAACTCTGAGCGCCTGCATATGTGGCGCGTAGGATGGCATCTGTTTAAGCAGAAGCCGCTGCTGGGCATCGGTCCAGGGAACGTTAAGAATGCTTCGTTTCCCTATCTTATGCCCGAAGAAGCAAAGGGTGGAGGATGGGGACATCTTCACAATCTTTACGTCAATATTGCGGTGGAACGTGGAGCGGCGGGCCTTGCGGCATTCTTGTGTTTCATGTGGGCGCTGGCCCGGCCTCTTTTAAAAGGAAACCCGCCCGCGGAAGAATATGGGCCGTGGCTTGCAGGAGGATTTCTGGCCTGCCTGGCGTTTCTGCTGACAGGTTTTACGGAATTTGTTTATGGCAATATGGATGTGCTGATCAGTTTTTATTTTGTCATGGCGTTGTGCCACGTGATCGTGGAAAAACCATTGCCTTCCGGGCCGGAAAAAAATGCTGCCATTAATCTATATTGATCGAGATGGGACATTGATCGAGGATCGCCATTACCTGGCTGACCCGAAGCTGGTCAAATTATTGCCTGGAGCATTGGCCGGGCTAAAGATGCTTAAAAAGGAAGGTTTTACGGTTGTGGTGATCTCCAACCAGTCGGGCATCGGCCGCGGTCTGCTGACACGCGCTCAAGTGGAATCAGTAAACCACAGATTTTTGAAATTGCTGGCGTCACATAAGGTTAAAATAGCGGGACTTTTCTATTGTCCACACAGGCCTGCGGCCGGTTGTTCTTGCAGAAAGCCGCGTCCGGGCCTGATAAAACGCGCGGCTCGCTCTCTTGGCAGATCCTGGCGCGGCGGGATTTCCATTGGCGATAAAGAAAGCGATGTGCAGCTTGGGAGACGCAGCGGCGGTTCGGGTATCCTTGTGAGGCAGAAGCGGGGACGCAAGTTTTCAACGACGGCGGATTATGTGGCCGGAGATTTCAGAAGTGCGGTAAAATGGATTATTCGAAAGGCAAAGATGAGGGAGAGCATTTATGACAGATAAAAGGCTGGGAAGTCTTGTCAGCGAACTGGCCAAGACTCATGTTGAACTCTGGCATGAAGAGGACAAGGCACGCATGCCGGACGACGCCACAGTTGCGGCGGCAAAACGGCGGATCGATAAATTGAACCAATCGCGGAATGACCTGATAGAAAAAATAGACGAGATCTTCCTGTCTGAGAAAAAGGGCGTTTGATGGCGGAAACTGTCGGCAGTCTCATCGATAAAATCTGCATCACTGAGCTGAAGATTTTTCACATGCAGGAACAGTCGGCGCGTTCCGATGCGGCTGAGTCTCATCGGGAATTCTGTCTGGAGCGGACGGGAATTCTGCGGCGTCAGAAAGAGGACCTTGTCGAAGAGCTGAGCGCTTTGTTCCATTCCTGGCACACGGGACGTTGGAAGCCGAAAATTTACCGCCAGTTCAAAATGTACAACGATCCTGCCTTTAAAATAACTACCCCAAAACCTACCTCTCCCTCGATGGGAGAGGGAGTATTTTTTAGCGGACGTTTACTACGTTTGCGGGTTCCTCTCGGTTTTGTTCTGGCGGCGTGGTATCTGTTTGTAGCCAGGGTTACCGTACCTCTCTTTCTTGCCGTCTGCTGCGTGCTCGTTGTTTTCGGATGCTTCCTGCGTTCCTGGGCTGCGGGCTACCTGTTGAAAGGAAAAAGAGTAGCAGTAGGAGGGCCGTACTCTTATATCCGCAATCCGCTTTATGCCGGAAGTTTCCTGATAGGTCTGGGGTGCTGCGTTGCGCTCATCCAGAGCCCATTGCCTCTTTCCGTATGGATTTTCTGGTTTATTTTTCTGTTTGGATTTGCCGGTATTTATCGGAGCAAAACCCTGGCCGAGGAAGTTGAACTGCGCAGCGGTCTTGGACAGCCTTACGTCGACTATGCGGCAAAGGTCCCCGCCTTTTTACCGGTTCGCGGCCGCGTGTCCGGGATCGGGCGGCAGAAGTTCAGCTGGGAGATATACCGCCGCAACCGGGAATATCAGTGCCTGCTGGGAAGCGCGGCAATCCTCGTATTTTTGTTTTTGAGAGGACGTATTGGCATTTAAGCGATCTCTTATTGCAGTAATACTTTTGACCGGCCCTTGTTTCGCCCGCGGCCGGAACCCTGAAGTCAATACATCTATCAGCCCAGAAAACGTGCCGGCGTACGGGATCACGGGTTCATCAACCACGACAAATACAGTATCGATGCCTGATGCCCGCCGCTCCACCGGCGCGGCGGTGCATGGAATGTGGCGAACCGTTCCAAATACGGCGTTCCAAAGCAATGAGGATTATTATTTCGCCATCAAATGGGGGATCATAACTGCGGGATATTCAAATCTTTCTGTCATGGGGATTGAAAATGTCGGCGGCCGGCCGGCTTTTCATTTGGTTTCAACCGCGCATTCTGCCGGCGTGGTAAATACCTTCTACCAGGTTTATGACCGCAATGATGCATGGGTGGATACAGGCTCGCTGACGACGGTAAGTTATCAGAAGCATATCCGCGAAGGACATTACCAGATCGACGAAACCGTTGATATTGACCAGGTCAACCACCGCTTCAAGGACCATTCCTATCGGATCGACAAGAAAAAATTCGAAGATAAAGAGGGTGTTCTGCCGCCTTACGTGCTGGATGTGCTGGGGAGCCTTTTTTACGTGCGCACTCTGCCGATGGTGGTGGGGCAGTCTTATTCCATAGATGTTTACAGCGGAGAGAAAGTTTACCCGCTGACCGTTGACGTTCGCCGCAGGGAAAAGGTGAATGTTCCCGCTGGAAAATTCGACTGCTTCGTGGTAGAACCTCTACTCAGGGAACCGGGTATTTTTGTGACAAAGGGGAAAAAACTTCAGGTCTGGTTGACCGCTGATGAAAACCGCATGCCGGTCATGATGCGGTCTGAAGTTTTTATAGGCCATGTCTCCGCTGAGCTCCTCAGCTACCATAATCCCCGAACGGGAACGCACTCAGGGAAGTAGATTTTGCCGGCTCCATCCCCATCTTTTAATTTACACCCTCCCGCCGATATTTAACTTTTACACTTTACCTTTTAACTTGCCGTTCAAATACGCTTGCTCGCTTTGCTCGGGCCTGTCGTTACTGTTGTTACTCGGGCCTGCCGTTTTGCCCTTTACCCTTTGCCCTTCCTGGCGACCTATTTTCTGTGGAGCTAGGCCATCCACCATTAACCCGAAATCTTCAGTTAGGCTGAAATAAAAATCACCATCCCGCATAATCTTCTTG
>CAZSAL010000047.1:0-20698 GCA_964604825.1 uncultured Elusimicrobia bacterium | reverse complement strand
GGGGGGGGGGGGGGGGGGGGGGGGGGGGGCCCACGTCGTGAAGGTATTCAGGTACAAATTCATGTAACCCCAGCAGATGCAGGCGGCAAATCCCGGATTATCGCTCGCCGATGTCTTCGTTCCAGAGAGCGGGTTCGCGCGCGATAAAATCACGCATGAGGCGTTTGCATTCATCCAGGTCCAGGTCGATCACTTCTACACCGTGCGCTTCCATTAATCCGCGCGCCCCCGCAAAGGTGGCGGATTCCCCGGCAATCACCTTGCGGATTTTGAACTGGACGATTGCCCCGGCGCAAAGATAGCAGGGCATCAGCGTCGAATAGAGGGCGGCCCCGGCGTAACGGCCGATGCGTCCGGCCTGGCGCAGACAGTCGATCTCAGCGTGCGTTACCGGGTCTTTGTCCTGAACGCGCCTGTTATGCCCGCGCCCGATGATTTTCCCGTCGCGGACAAGGACCGACCCTATGGGAATTCCCCCTTCACTGAGTCCCTGTTTCGCTTCCTCAATAGCCGCCTGCATAAAAAGGTCCATTTTCAACGGGCATTCCTTTTCGATCAGATATGGGCGATCAATTCCGCCGCCGGGTACCGGACTTTTGCGAGGGAAGCGTGGTGATCGTCCCCGGCGCGATATCCCACCGCTGCCGCGAATACCGTTCGCAGTCCCTTTGCCGGCAGATCAAGGATCTCGTCGTATTTTTCCGGGAGGAGCCCTTCGATCGGGCAGGTGTCAATTCCCAGGAGCGCCGCGGAAGTCAAAAATACGCCCAGCGCGATGTACAACTGGCGCGCGGCCCAAACGTTTACGTCAAACTCCGGCGCCGTACGGCTGAGAAATCCCGTGATCCGCTGCCTGTACCCTTCAAGCTGATTCTCCGGGATGCCGCGCACCTTCGAAATATACCTAATGTGCGCAGCCGCCTGGGAAACGTTGACATCCTTCCGGTAGGCGAAAACCACCAGATGCGACGCCTGCACAATCTGCTCCTGGTCCCAGGACACAGGCCGCAGTTTCAGCCGCAGCTCCGGATCATCCACGACGATAAATTTGTAAGGCTGCATCCCGAACGAAGAAGGGCTCAAGACGATGGCCTTTTCGAGCGCCGCCCAGACCTCCGGCGGGATCTTCCTGGAGGCATCGAATTTTTTCGTGGCGTAACGCCAGTTCAACCGGCGCAGCAAAGCGTCGGGAAGAATCGTTCCCAAAGAATCAGATGACCGTTCCGTCATAAACCCTCCTCACGTGTCCACATATTATATCCGGCAGGAACACCCCTTGGATTTAAGCAGCTCGCGGAGCTCAGCCAGCAAATGCTGCCGGCAAAGAATTTTCGGAGGAAGATCCCAGATTCTCAACTTGGTTTTTCGGCCTGGACTTCGAGGCGCATCATGGGGATTATTACTTTCCCGTCAGTATCCTGCGGGTGAGCCTTTAAAAAACGCTCGATAATTTCTTCAAGGAATCTTTCGCGCAGGGATTCCGGCAGCCGCTCAAGGAACGGAATCCAGGTTGACGACAGCCAGCCTTTGAAACCCTCCCTCGTGAGGCGGTTTTCTTTAGGAATCAATTCGATACGTTTCGGGATCATGCCCGCGCCTTCAATAATAGCGCAGTATTCCTCAACGGTGAGAAACGTCCAGGGGCAGGTAAACCCTTCGAAGTACTGCTTCCACGGGGATGTGGCAAACATATCCGGCAAAAGATCCAGCGTAGCCCGGGCGTTACCCTTCCCGCCAAAATGAAGCAGACTGCGGCCGCCGGGTTTGAGGCTGCGCGCAATACCTTTCTGAACCGCGCGGTGATCGGACACCCAATGCAGGCAGGAAAATGAAACTGCTACGTCAAACTCTTCCCTGTAAGGCAGGGCCGTCGCATCGCCGCGCACGAAACTGAGGTTTCGATTTTCAGAAGACGGGAACTTTTTCCCGGCAAACTCGATCATTTCGCGGGAACTGTCGATACCTACGACAGAACCGCGCGGGACGCGCCGGGCCAGAGCCGCAGTCAGCTTCCCGTCGCCGCAACCGATGTCTAAAATGCGTTCGTCCCCTGACAGGTGAAGCTTTGACAGAGCTCCCTGCGCCCATTCTTCCTGCGGCGAAGAGTTCCTGTGATAATGCGCTGCATCCCATTTATACATGGCCTATCTTATTTTAGTACTTCGATTTAGTATTTGATTGAGGTACAACACAGCAGGTTCTGCACACGGGGTCCATCAACCTCGCCACTCGACTAAAGAGATTCGCGGTATCGGTATGCACCGGCAGGTATTGCGCGTACTGCCTTTTGTTTTAGAACTTCAATCTGAGTCCGCCGTCGAAGCTGTGCGCCATGAAGTTCGCGCGGCCTACCTGCCCAAGGTAGTTCACATACAGGGACGTTCTCTTGCTCCACTGCATCGTAACACCAGTCCCCAAAAGCGCCGTGTCACGTCCCACATCCGACGTCTTTACACTGAAGGGAATTCCGCCTGTTGCGAATTCCGCGTTGATCGACTGGCTCTGATCCTCATACTCATGCTGCCGAAGTGTCCGGTAATTTATCAACTAATGCAAGTGGTATCCGTATGCACCAGCCAGCTTTGAGAGTACTGCCTGCGGACGAGCTTGAGCAGTTCCTGCCCGACTTCTTCGGCAGGGACGATCCCGAACACGCTTGAGCCTGATCCGGACATCAGCGCGGCTGTGGCGCCGTTTTGAACCAGCTCCTGCTTCAGGCGCGGCAGTTCGGGATGCAGCGGGAAGACAAATTCTTCAAATCGGTTAAAGAACAGATGCGACCGTCCCTCACCCTTACTCCCTCTCCCTTGAAGGGAGAGGGTATGGGGTGAGGCATGTTTCTGAACCACTTGAAAAGGAAGGCCGAGCGCCTCGGGTGAGGGCATCGAATGGGTCTCATTGAATGGCAGCTTCACTCTTCCGTAAGCCTCTTTTGTTGAAACTCCGAATCCCGGATAAACCAGCACCAGCCACAACCTGGGCAGCGGTTTTAAGGGTTTAAGTATTTCCCCAATCCCTTCCGCCGCACAAAGCCCACCCCGCAGGAAAAAAGGAACATCCGCTCCGAGGCTGATGGCGATCTGGTGCAGAACCTCATCCGGAACACTCGTGCGCCAGAGTTCCGGAAGGCTCTTCAGTACCGCGGCCGCGTCGCTCGAGCCGCCGCCAAGGCCTGCGCCCGTAGGGACGATCTTTTCCAGATGAATCCGCGCCCCGCGCTTTTCCTTCAACGCTTCCCGCAAGCTTGCAGCAGCCCTGTATACCAGGTTCCTTTCATCCGTAGGCAGTCCCGGCATCGAACAGGTCATGGTCAGCTCAGTGGATTCCTGAAAGCTCAATTCATCGCATAGAGAAACCGTCTGAAAAAGAGTGGAGAGCGTATGATAACCGTCCGGCCGCCTGCCGGTAATTTCCAGGAAGAAATTGACTTTAGCCGGAGCCTTAACGATGATCACGGATGCGCCGTCGTCCGGGCGGTTTTGATTTTCTGCCGCAGCCCCGGGAAACTGGAGTCCATTTTCCGCGCGCGGTTCCATGCTTCAATGGCGCGATCCGGCAGGCGCCGCGCCATGTACACGTCGCCGAGGTGGTCGTATATCAGCGCATCGGGCATCAGCGAAACCGCCTGCTCCAGATATTTCTGCGCTTCTTCCGGATACCCCTGTTTGAACCGTACCCATCCCAGACTGTCGATAAACGCCCCGTTCTGCGGCTCAAGCTCCACAGCGGTCCTGATAAGTTTTTCAGCCTCGTCCAGACGCATTCCCTTGTCCGCATAGGAATATCCGAGATAATTCATCGCAGCCGGGTTCTTTGGATCAAGCCGCAGAACCGTGCGGAACTCGTCCATAGCAAGTTCGAACTGCCTGAGATCATCGCAGGCCAGTCCCAGTTGGAAATGCATCTGGGGATCTTCCGGAAATTTTTTAACCCCTGCTTCCAGAACCTGGCGCGCTTTTTCATACCTGTGCTCCTCTATATAGTTCATTCCCAGGAATAAGAGCACGTTGGAATTGTCGGATTCCGTTTTCCGGGCAATCTCAAGCCACTTGATCGCCTGCCGCATGCGGCCCTGCAGAGTCAAATAATAAGCCAGAAGCGGCAGGAACTGCGGATTATGGCTGAGGTGGTAAGCCTTATCCACGTAGTCGCCCGCGTCTTTCCACTTTTTCTTTTCTTCGACAATGCGCGCCAGCCAGTAATAATTATTCGGGTCTTTGGGGTTGATGTCTCTGGCTCTAAGGAATACGGACTCCGCCGCGCTAAAATTTTTCCGCTCGTAATAGATGTGCCCCAGCCGGACAAAAATCAGGCCGTTCCCGTTGTCAAGTTTAGCGCCGGCCTCGTATTCAACGATCGCCTCCGGCATTTTATTTTCCGCTTCATACAGACCTGCGAGCGCCAGGTGGCTTGAGGCTTCGTCGGCATCAAGCTCAATGGATTTCTTGTAATTTTCCTCAGCCTGGGCGGTATTGCCCTGCTTCTGATACAGCCAGCCCATGCGGAAGTACACCTCCGGTGCGTCGGCATCAACTGCGAGGCAGCGGTTATAGTAATCGAGCGCTTTGGCCGGGTCGCTGTTAGAATACAGCGCGCCGAGCGTTTTCAGGGCGATCAGGTTGTCCGGGTCATACTTCAGCGCTTCTTCAAAATCAGCCGCAGCCCTGGCCGTGTCTGACTTCAATAGATGCACATGGCCGATGAATACATAAGAAGTGGCGTCCTTGGGCGCCAGGTCGCGGGCCTTCTCCGCAGCGGCCAGAGCCTCGTCTGCGTGCCCGGCATGCAGTTCCAATTCCGCAATGTCCCGGTAGGCCTCAAGAGCGTTGGGATCCAGCTCCACAACCTTGCGGTATTCCCCAAGCGCCTCCTGCACGCTGCCCGAGCGTTCGGCGGCAAGCGCGCGCACATAGTGAAGGTAGCTCTCGGTAGAAGCAACAGCAACAACAGGGCAAAGGGCAAAGGGCAAAAGGCAAAACACGGTAAAAAGCTCTTTTTTAAAAAAAACTTCCACGTTTTTCCCTTTCCCCTTTTCCCTTTTCCCTGATGTCATAGTCTCTTTTCCATTAACACCGCATCATCCACTGGATTGATATAAATCTTTTTTCGCAACCCGACGGCAACGAAACTTTCTTTCTCATAAAGCCGCAGGGCAGCCAGATTGGCGCTGCGCACTTCCAGTGTGCTCCGGCCGCAGCCTTCCGATGAGGCATGCTCCAGCAGAGAACTCAGAAGCCTCTGCCCAAATCCTCTGCGGCGATATTCAAGACGGACAACAAGATTGGCTATCTGAGCTTCATCTCCCGCTTTCCAATAGCCGCCGTAGCCTACAATATCATTCCCGTCGCGCAAAACAAAAAAACGGGAAAAAGGCTTCTTTAGTTCCCGTTCAAACTGCTCTCTGCTCCAGTGAACGTCGCCTGCAACCTGTTCCAGCTCTGAAACCGCATCAAGATCTGCCGCTGCCAGCGATTCAATGCGAATCATTTATATGCCTCACCCGACCTCCGGTAACCCTCTCCCCTGGGGAGAGGGCAGGGGTGAGGCTTCTTCCGCCGTTCGATGGCAGCGGCATCCCTAAGATACAGAGGTAGAACTTTTTTGTATGAATCCCTGCCTGCCCTGGCCAGTCTGGGCGCCGCCAGCATTAAAACGTTCCGCGCCTCGGGATGTGTCTGAGAAACACCGCCCCCCACCTTGCACCCTCTCCCTCGAGGGTGGAGGGAGGGGGTGGGGATGATAGCTACTTTCAATGATTTTAAGCGCTTCTGCCACTTTTCAAGGTCCTGCCGCTGCGGAGGCAAAAAAACTTTGAGACGTCGCCCCGGCCTGAGACCTGCCGGGACGACAGCGTATAAGGCAGTAAACACGTCGCCGCGGAGGGCATCGATCATGGGAGAGAGATATTGCCTCACCCCACCCCTCTCCCTAAGGGAGAGGGTGACCGGAGGTCGGGTGAGGCGATTCAATTTGCTGGCTCCATATGCCATAGCTTCCAATGACGATACTCCAACTACGGGAATACGAAGAGCCTGCCCCAGTGACCTGGCCAGCGCCAGTCCGATGCGGATGCCTGTAAAACTTCCCGGGCCTACCGATACGGCAACACCGGTTACATCTCCAATCTCCCAGTGCGCGCGCCGCAGCAGTTTTTCCATGCCCTGAAAAAGGCTTTCCGCATGGCGCCAGGCCAGAGGCCCGCGATATTCCGCCAGGATTTTTTCTCCGTCGCCTGCGGCAAGGGATAAACGCGGGCTGGAAGTCTCGATCGCAATGTAGCGCTGCATTTTTATGAATTTACCATTTCCAAAGGTCGGGGGTAATAAAGGTTTGGTATGCGCCCCATCATCGGCTAAGTGCGGATTATTTCAGCCAGGTCCTGCCAGGGGATGGCGCGGATGCGCGGGGCGAGCTGCATAGCGCGGGGCGTCCGGCAAACAACAATCCCTTTTTCCGCCTCCGGGTATTCCGTGAGAAAGGTCCGAAGATTCCGGGTATCCTGCTGGGTTGGCGTTTCAGTCCATTTGACTTCAACGGGAATTAACCGTCCTTCCCGTTCGATCACCCAATCCACCTCCGGGCCATCGGGATCACGCCAGAACCGAAGATGTCCGGGACCCTGACGCATTGACCGGATAAGCTCAAGACCCACCCATTGTTCCAGGAGTTTTCCCAAACTTTCCAGCGGAAGCCGGCATCCTTCCTGAGCTGCCAGGCGTCGAACCCCAAGGTCGAAAAAGAGGTACTTATTTCCCCGAGTCAGTTTTTTTCGCGTGGCGCTGCGCGTCAGTGGGTCAATCCTCTCCACAATGAGACAATCCTCAAGGATTTGAAAGTAGGAACCAATCGTCACGTGAGAAACCCCAATTTCCTGGGATAGCTTGCGCAAGTTGATCAGGCCGCCGGATTCCGATGCCGCCAGCTCAAGAAACCGTCCGAATGGGCTCAAGTTCCGCACCAGCGCCTCAGCCCGGACTTCTTCCTCCAGATACGTGGTAACGTAGGATCGGAGGGCCTGTTCCCGGGCCTCTTCCGAAGCGTCCAGCGCGACAAAAGGGAGTGCGCCGTAAAGAAGCTGTTCCTGAAGCGATCCTTTCGCATACTCATCCCGGCGAAACGGATCCAGACGATACGCCAGAACGCGACCGGGAAGCAGGTTGATGTGAGACCCCCGTCTAAGTTTCCGCGCCGAGGAACCGGTCAAGATGAAGACTGCCCTCTTTTCATCAAGCAATACCTGCAGGGCATCCATCAATGCCGGCACTTTCTGAACTTCATCGATCACGACCAGGGGCGGCGTGTCGGCGCGCGCATCAAGATCGCGGATTTCATCGATCAGAACCGCAGGGCGTTTCTCGTAACGTTGCCGCATATCAGGGTTGGCAAGGTTCAAAAGGCGCGCGGGCGACAGTCTTTCCAGCATTGTGGTTTTTCCCGTTTGCCGGGGTCCCAAAAGCAAGACGCTCTTTCGCCTGGAAACAGCATCCTTAAGATCCTTTTCAATAAGTCTATTTATATACATCGCTTTCTATTTTCTACGATTTTGGATAGTAAGTCAATAATTTTCTTTGTATTTTTCTTACATAGCAGCGGGGAGAAGAGGCTTCAGACGCTTGCGCCAATCCGACGAGCAGGCAGAAATGTTCAAAAGGCGCGCATTAGGAGAGCGGATTTTTAAATGGATATCCAACGCTTCGTCCGGCAGACGTCCCGCAACGCGATCGGCCCACTCCACGAGGCAGACGGCCGACGGATCGAGGTAATCTTCCAGAGGGAACGATTCCAGCTCCGCCGTAGAAAGCCGGTACATATCAAGATGCAGCAGCAGGCCCCTCCTGCTCCTGTATTCATTCATGAGCGCAAAAGTCGGGCTGGTAGCGCCGGTCTTATAGCCCCACCCTTCAGCTACGCCCTGGACCAGCGTAGTTTTTCCGGAACCCAGAGGACCGATGAGAGCCACCACATCGCCCGGTTTCAAAATCCTGGAAAAACGCGCTCCCCAGGACTGGAGGGCATGAGGTGAAGAGAAAAGTTTTTTAAATTTCCCCCTTTGAAAAAGGGGGACAGAGGGGGATTTAAAATCCCTCCTAACCTCCCTTTTACAAAGGGAGGTAATTTTCCTAGAAGTGCCTGTACCCATAATCCTTAAGTGGTATTTTCTTTCCGCCGAGTACGGCCCAGCATCCTTCTGCCTTTGGAAGGATTTCACCGATAACTGCGGCGCCTATATTTTTTTGAACAAGTCCGACAAGCCGCTTAGGCACTGTGAAAACCAGTTCGTATTCCTCCCCGCCATTCAAAACATACTCCCAGATTGAAAACCTGCTTTTGGCCGCCCATCTGGCTAAAGCCCTGGAAACCGGAACTCTATCAAGATCGATGCGCGCACCGGTTCCGGAAGCTTTCGCAATCAACCGGACCGATGCCTTCAACCCGTCGGAGGAGTCGATCATGCTTGTAGCCCAGCGCTTCCGGCCCAAAAGCATACCCTGGCTGAGCTTTGGGTTGGGCCGCTGAAATGCCTTAAAAAGCGGAGTTTCCCATCGCTCTTTATGCAACCCTTTTCGCAGTATTTCCATCCCTGCCCGGGCATTACCGAAACTGCCTGTAGCCATTATGATGTCTCCAGGGTGCGCGCCTCCCCGGCGAATCAATTCATTTGGTCTGGCTGCGCCAAAAAGAGTCACTGAAACAAGCAATTGCCTGGAACGTATGGTATCCCCACCCAGAAAGCCGGTTTTCCACATTTTGGCGCAGTTTTCCAGACCTTTATAGAGCTTATCCACATAATTAACAGAAGTATCCCCAGGTAATCCCGCTGTTATTAACGCCCCGATGGGGATAACCGCTCCCATGGCCGCAAGGTCGCTTAGATTTACGGCCATTGCCTTATAGCCCAGATCTTCCGGAGACTGCCAGCGCCGTTCAAAATGCGTTCCCTCCACCAGCGTATCCGTTGTGGCTACCAGAACGGTATCCCCTTTCCATGACACAACGCCGGCATCGTCGCCTGGGCCGATAACAAGCTGTTTTCTCAGGGACGCAGGCCAATACAGGCGGGGCAACAAACGTTTAAGATACCCAAATTCGCCGATTTGTGAAAGTTTACGCACTTATTTCAACTCTTATTCTCTTGCAAACGCGTCAATAACAATTTGATGTTTTTCGCATGAGTGTCTTTGATGCGCTGATAAATTGCTGATGCTTCTTCCTGATCATAAATATGAGAAGTTTTATTCCTGTCTTCCAGCATATCAAGGAAGGCTTCTTCGTCTTCGATCAAGCCGATACGAAATGCCGCCTTCAGGCAGTCCTTAGGAGTTTTGCAGTCAACACCTTTGTCCCCCAGAATAATTTTCAGACTCTTCCACATAAGCTCAAACGTAAATTCAAACCGCTGAATAACGCCATCTTTATTCAGATCGCTTGAGGCCTGCGCTATTCCCTCATTCAATCGCGTTACGGCATCCGCCAGTTTCTGAAGCGTATAGTTAATTTCCTTTGCGCTCATAAATCACCTTCCCTGTTTTCAGGATAATTTCCCGTAAATTCCTGTCTACGCTTTGCAGATAAACGATGTCCACTTTATAAAGTCCTGATGAATCATTAACTTCTTCAAGAAGGCGCCTTTCGGTACGAGGTTCAGGTCTCTTGCTATCAACCGCTATGTCGAAATCGGAACCTTTCAAAGCGCGCCCTTTAGCCCGCGATCCAAAAAGGTACACGCGTTCCGGCATAAGGCGTTTCTTGATGATTCCCAGCGTCGTCTTCAGAACCTCGTTTTCGCGATCAGTCATTTTCCCTTTCCGCCCCATGCTCCGTAAGCCTTCAGCAGTTCCTGAGCAAGGTCTTCACCGGATATGCCCGCAGGATAATTGCCCACAATGCGCACCAGGCCATCGTTGTTAGCAAATTCAAAGCCAAGCCCCCTGGAACCACCCGCCTTCTTTCCGGCTTTGGCCTCTTTTTTCTGGCCCGTCATCTTGTCTACCAGCGTGCGGGTGGCTTCTCGGTTCAAATCCCTGGAAATAATAATTTTAGCTGCTTTTTCCTGTAGATCAGATGACGGAAGGCGGCATAGCTCAATGGCATGAGACCGGCTCAATGTTCGCCGGCGAACATTGTCCTGCACCCCGGAGGGCAGCTTTAGCATGCCTATGGACAGGGTAATGTAGCTGCGTGCCCGTCCCCCGCCCACCACATCCGCCATCCTGTCATGGGTCCAGTACCCGGGATCAAGCTTATTAAGGTGATCAAACCCTTCCGCCTCATCCATAGGATTGATATCGTCCTTTTGGAGGTTTTCAACCAGGCCTTTGGCAGCGGCAGCCGCTTCGTTGGGGACTTCAATGATTTTAGCCTCAATAGACTCTTTCCCCAAAAGCTGATGCGCTCGCAAGCGCCGCTCCCCAAAAATAAGCTCATACCACTCGCCATCAGGTGAAACTATTCCTTCCGGAAGCGTGCCGGGCGGCGGGACGAGCCGAACTCCTATAGCCTCTTCCAAGCCTTCGACTTCAATGGATCTGGCCAGGCTTTTGATGCTGTCTTCGTTAAAAACCTTGCGGGCCTGGTGGCGGGAAGGGCGAATACGGTTTATTGGGATCAGCTTGAAAACAGAAGTGGAAGATATTTCAGCCATAATAGACCTCCCTTAAGGCATTGCAAGATATCAGGAGTCTATCTAATAGAAAATACAGAGGTCAAGATAATGGCGGAAGGTCCGCGTAAAGTTAATTTATGCGGCTGAGGATAAAATATATTGCGCCACACTGGAAGGCGCATAGCTGTCGTGGACCGCGCCTGGGGAAACTGCCGGGAAATTACCCGGGATTTGCGCAGAACCAAAGGTGTTTTGATTCCCAACAGGAACGGGAACAAGATCTTCTTGCGGGATCGGCGCTGGAGCAGGCTTCAAAACTTTGCGGAGCGCAGTCAGTTTGCCTTTTATCCAGCCCCGGACGCTGTCCTTTAAAGGCGTCCATCCTTCCAGAGGAACAATAAAATTAGAGTACGGCGCAAGCAATCCGATCCAGCGCAGCAAATAAGGTTCTTGATACCACAACATAAACGATTGTCTGATTTTCCACCAACTCCAGATTTCCCACCATTTTGCATCCACAACCCATTGCAGTCCCACCGCCTTGACTTCAGGCTGGCGGAAATCTACTCCGGTAATTTTCCCGACTGTAGGTATTTCTCTTAAAGAGGCCTCCAGCTTTTCAAACTGATCAGGATCTGCATAAGCATTGAGCCTGTAAGGTTCCCTGATATTCTTGACCCGACGCACATATGGCGGGAAAGCGTTAGCTATTATGAATGCTTCATTCAATGGCACAAGCAAAAGCAGGGTCAACCATTCAAAACTGCCGCCTGACAACACGACCAAGGATCTAAAGCAAATAAGACCTAACGGCAAATAAACACCGCGATAAATTATTAAACTCCACCAAAACAAACGGAAATTGGATTCATTGATACCAAACACCTGGGCAGTGAGTTTCGCGCGCACATGAGCCTTCCGTAGATCAATGATGAAAGGCATCAACACTGAAAGCGCAACGACTTCGGAAATAACCGGATGCTGCGCCAACAAAGTCCAGAAGGAATAAACTTCGTGCGTAACTGCCGGAGCAGGGACAGCCTGCCCGCTGCCAGCCGCCAGAGCGGGAACAACGGACGCAGCCAGCATTCCAATCCCGCCTGATATAACCAGCACGAAACGCCTCATAAACCCCGCAGATGAACGGTCTGCGGACGAACGCGCAAGACCGGCTTCCGCTTTATATTGACCAGACGTGACAGCGCGGGAGAAAGCGGGGAAGTGAGTCAGCTTTTGAACGAGGGTCTGTTCCTTGAAGACCGCATCGGAGAAACGGCTCTGCCCCGATGCGCCGAAGCGCCCAAGCGCCGGCGCTCCTGCAGCGGCAGGTTCCGCAGTAAGACTGGCGGCAAGAAGCAGACTGACTATACGGAGAATTTTTTTATGCATATGGCATGCGCTCATCCCACAGCTTACAGGAAACGCGACGGTTATTAAATAGAACTATCGGCTAAAAATTCCGTCTGGACGACCCATGTTTTCCATGGGCCGGTTAGTCTGATTTATTTAGCCTGTTGCTCTATTTCATTAACGGGACATCTCTGTTATCTTTTCCTGATAGGCGCGCCTCCGGACGCGCCGGTGCGTTATCTCATGTTTAAAAATATTTTTGCAGTCCTTCTGCGTCTCTGTCTGATTTTCTCCCTGCTTGTGAATACAGGCATGGCGTTCGACGTGCGTGGATCGGGCCTCGCTTTACGCTTCACGCCTGCGTGCCGGAACGCACTCCGGCGTGCAGGCACGAACGACGCTTCACGGTTTAACGATCAGGCCCTCCAGCCGGCTCTCGCCTGGCTCCTGCACCCTTTTACCGGAACGGAAGCGTGGTCTCTGCGCCGTCTTGCGCGCCGGGAACCGGCGCAGCCATACGTCACAGCGGCCGACGGTTATATCGCACAGGGGGAACGGGCCAGGCGCATCTTTGAATCGCGCAGAGAAGAAATTGAAAACCACGAAATCAGCAGGGAAGAGAGCGGGAAACTCCTCGCGCCAATCCTTGAGGTCGACAGCTCCATCGAAGAGAGCGACCTGCGAAAAATTAAAATTTATGAATTCGACGCGATCGTGCTGGAGCACGACGACTTTTTCCTGGGGCATTATGACGCGAAAAACCGGAAGCTTTACCTGGCTCGCGACCTTCTGAAGTATCTGCAGGGGATTGGCCCGGCGCTGGCCAATGAATATGTCTATCACGAATTCATCTGCCCTGCGCGGGGGCACTACAAGGCCATCAAGGACCAGCAACGGCGCTTCCCGGCCCATTATCCCCACCTTTCCGCCGTAACCGAAGAAGATCCTATCAGACCGTATAAAGGCCGGCTGGGCACAGAACTGCGTTCATTTATCGACGAACGGGTCGCGAATATTTTCCGCAGGGGAGATCCGGTGGAAATTGAGCATACCCTGCCGCGAAGGGTATTGACGCTGCGAGAGATCCAGCCCCTGATTTCCTTGATCGACGCGCGTATTCGGGAACTTCCTCCGGACGATCAGGAACGATTCTCTCCGGCGCTGTCGCATTTGCGGGATCTGGCGGACAGGAAGAAGATTTACCTTTTTGCAGAACAGCGCTGGTCTGATACCGATTACCTGCTGATGTCGACCGCTCCGGGTTTTATTTCTTTGGGAGAAGGATTCTTTGTCCCGCAGGCGTTTTCTGAAGAGGAGCGGGCGCGGCTTTTATTCCGCGCCGCGGCCGCCAGCCTGGAAATTTTTGATCCTGGACTGGAAAACACTCTTTTCGGGGAACCGCACGCTTTCGAGCGGCGCATCAGAGAATTTTCGACCTTGACCCGCAAAGAGGATATTCAATCGGCGATCACTCGATTTACCGACTTCCGGGAAGGTTCGCCTTATTTCGAAACCCACCGGCTATTCGAAGCCTGGCTGAATCACGACATCAGGGGATTCACCCGCCTGGGAGCCGATAAGGAAATGTTCCCTCCCGTACGCCAGGGGGGATATCTCGCCGCCGCGCTGCCGCAGCTGAGGCCGGGAGATACCCAGCAGCCCCTGGATGGCTCCTTTACGAGCTGGCTGGAATCTGTCCAGTCAGCGGGAAATACCGCGTGGCGAAACATCATTGAACCCACCTTCGCGGTTCTGTTGCCGCTGGCGTGTTTCGGTATTTTCCGCGGCCAATTTTTTGAGAGCGTAAGAAACGCGATCGAAGACAATGCGGAGATTCCCCCGCTCGCATACCTATATCAGTCTTCACCCCATCCTATCTCCGCCTCTGAGCTCGAAGAAAGGCGGCGTTACTATCAGGGTTTGTTCAAGCTCATGGTGGATCAGCCGGAGGAATGGAAACGCCGCGAAAGCGCTCTCTCCCTTGGAATCCCGCCCGGGAGTAAGGCGCAGGGGGTTCCTGTTCCTGGCCTTGTATCGGCTTCTATAGCCGATCTGGCGTTGATGTTTGAATTATTCACGGATTGCCAGGTTGCCGGTTTGTCACCGCTTATTTCCGTTGTGTCAGGAGAGAAGACAAATTACGGCCTCTACCGAGCTTCTACTGAAGAGATGTCAGCTTCCCCAGTAATCATTCGGCCCGGAGGACTTGTACACATCAACGTGGTGGACGCGATCCCGCAAGGGTCAAAATCCGCAAATCCGAACTGGATGGACATCAGGATAGACCAGGACGAGAACGGCCTTCTCATTCAACTCCACCGGCAAGCCATTTTCCGGACGTTATTCGAGGATGTGACGGGACAACACTTGAACCCTGAGGAGCAAAAGAAGCGCGAAATCTTCCGCGCGCTCCATGCCGTACGCCGGGCCGTTACTCCGCCAACCCTTCCTCCGGGCGATTATGCTCCAGATGGCCTTGATCTTTTGCCGTGGGCCAATTCCATTCTGGAAGTAACCATCAGAAATATAGGGCAATTCTGGCTGCAGGTCCGGAAGAAGTATTCTTCGTTCAAAGAGTTCTTTTCCTGCGGCGGGAACTGGCATGCCTTGGTAGAGCGGAATATTTTGTTCTGGTATTACACGTTGTTTACCCTGCCCGACGGCCCATTCGCTTATATAGTCAGCCATCTGGAGTTTGAGCCGGATTCCTCCCGCCTGACTGCGGAATCCACCCGCCGCATTATCGATGCGCTGACGGCATTCTGCTGGTCCGGTCCGCTCCGGCATGATGCCACGGATTTTACGGGGGTCATTCTCCAGATGCTGATGTATTTCATTCATTTGACGCCGGACGGGATGCATATTCCGGATCACGCGGCATTCGTCGGCTTTTTAACCGCGGATATGCTCCGGGAAGGTCACGATCGCCCGTCATTCGAGGAATGGGTGAAAAATAGCTGGCTGCCGCTCATCGCAGATTTTTTTCCTGGAGGCGCGGATGTGCGAACTTATGGAGTAAAACCGTATGCGCTTCCCGATCCGGCTCCGGGAATGGCGCACGTGGTCGCGCAGCCCGTAACGGATCATCTGGCGCCCCTGCCGGAACTCGTCTCTCCGGCGGACCTGCCGGAGGCTGTGCGGCGTTCGCCCGGCGGAGAAACCGCTGCCGGTGTCTATCTCACCTCGTATGGCCGGGGCGTGCGGTTGCCGTTCGGCCCACCCTTTCGGTACCTGATCACCAACGTGAACCCGGAGGAGCGGATCCGGGTAGTGGTCCGCGCGAACGGCGAAGTGGTTATATCCAAGGCTTTCGGAGCGCGCCGGTCTTCGGAAATTCATCTTTATATCCAGCAGACGGAATCCTATGAATTTTTGTCGGGAACACTGGGAGGGAACCAGCGCTGGGAAAGAGCGCCTATATTCGAGGAAATGCCCGCGGAACTTCTGCATGAGTACCACGGCGGAGACCTCCGGGAGTTTCCCGATGGGTTCTATTCCATTCCGGCGCACGAGGGCAGAGCCGTTTTCTCTTTCCAGGGACGGGGCTGGTCTATGGGACCGGCTTCTTCTTCGGCTTCCTCTGCGCCCCGGTTGTTCGCCCAGAAAACAGGCCAGGAGCTGGCGCTGTTTTCCGAGACCGATGGTCTGGAGGGACGGATCCTCTCGTCCGGAGAGTTTGTTCCCGGCACGGACGGATTATGGTCCCTGGGCGAACGCCTGCCTTCCAATGTCCAGCATCTTCCTTTCGCGTCCGTCGGGGAATTCGATGCGCTTCTTCGTCTGGGCCGGCGTCTGACGGAGGCGATGCGGCATGGGGCAGGATATGAGCGCGTGGAATTGGATCCGCATGCTGACGAAGTAAGTCTGGCCTGGCCCAGTGTGCGTCTCCCGCGCGGATTACTCGGTCGATTAGATGAAGCGGCCTCGCAGGTTATGCAAATATTCGATCGCGTTGATCCTTTCATACATTTGAACAGATTTGAAGCGGAATTAGCGCAGTTGGTCAAAGCAGAGATGCCGCCTTCTGATGATCACTTCAGAGGACAGGGTCTTCTATCGGAGAGGTCGCCTCTCCTGGGATTAACGGCGAACAGTGAGTGGCCCGCAGCCCTGATTCAGCGGTTTGACGGGCAAAAGAAAAATGCGCTGGAACTCCGAAGGCGGCTCCTGGTTGCCCGGCGCATCAGCAGATCACTGGTTCCCCTTCGCCAGGATATGGATTTTCACTCCGCCAGCCGGCTGCATCAATCGCTGATGGACCTGCTGGCGCGGCCCTTCCCCGCGACCGGCTTTCTCTTCAGGGAAGGGCTGAATGCCTATACCACACCTCCCGAACGGTGCGTTGCGGGGGTCGGTTATATTACGCCGGACTATTACCGTAGCGAACGCGGGAAATGGGTCTTCAATGCGCGGACCGCTTCCGGCGATCAATCCCCTCATTTAATTTTCGTCTCCTGCAAGCAGGGGTCCATCATTCCCTTTACCGAAGAAGGCGATCTCTACGATCCGCAAAGCGACCGGGTTCAGGAACAGCGAGACGCGCTCATCGCCAAATTATCCGAAAAAGTTACAGAAGAGGACCTGAAACGGTTCCAGTCCGATCTGACGGTTTTATTGAGTCAGGGCAATGTCACGCACCAAGTCGCGATTCTCTTTATGCTGGGAGAATTCCTGCCGGATCAGCTGTTGCCAGACTGCGAGGAAGCCAGCCTGCGGCTGAATGGCCGGCTGCTGCACCTGGTCATGCAGGACCTGAACTTTGCGCCCGGAATCCTTTTAGCCACTACGGAATTGACTGCTTTACTGACGCAATGGCCCAAGTCAAAGTCCCTGGTGGAGCATATTCAGGAATGGATGCTGGACCGGTTTGAGCTGGATCCTTTTGATCCCGACGAAGTCATCCGGTTTCTGGATCATGTCATCCTGCCTATGGTCGGAGAGGACCTGCCCCCTGTTTTGGCCGGAACCTGGCAGCAGGGTCTGTCCCGCCTGCCGGAAGTCGAACCGGCTCTGGCCAATATCTGGAATACGCTGGAATTTCTTCGCAACGCGGGGGGTGAGGAATGGAATGGCCTTCTGGCCGTATCCATGGGGCTGGCGCGGGATGCGGGCGAGCCGGTCTGGCCGTTATACCGGAGTATCCTGGATTTTCAGCTACAGGGACAGCGCATCGAAGAAGATGAGCCGGCGGACGAGACTCCGGCGGTTGTAGCCGACAGGCGGATCCGCGCCACCCATCTGACCTTCTTCGGCGGAGGCCGGCAGGAGAAAATCGACGGCAGCGCTCTGGAAGTGCGCTACCGCGACAGCCGCGTCCTGATCGATGCCGGGCTTTCGCCGGAACCGGGAGACCCTCATCCCATACCGCTATATAGTCTCATGGAGCATCTACCGAATGCCGTTTTCCTGCCCCACGCGCATCTCGACCATATCGGGTCGGCCTTGTATCTGTATTACCACCGCTTCGACCAGAAAGTGCCTTTCTACGCGACGAAACAGACAAAAGCTCTATTGCTGCCTGCGCTTTTGGCCATGAGGCGGATTCAGCAACGCAACGGCGGGAATCACCATGCCGACGAAGGAGAACCGCAACTGCTGGACTTTTCCGAAAATCAGATTCGGCAGTTCGTCGATGATGTCCGGGAAGTCGAGCGGGGACGGGATTATTCCATCGCGCCCGACATGAAAATCCGGCTGGTACGCGCCGGGCATCTGCTGGGCGCCTTTTCAGTCATGATTCTGACGCCGGACGGCAATACTTTTATTTCCTCCGATATGTCCGTGCAGCCTCATGAACCAACAGCCGGCGCCGAAGACCTGCCTGTAGACATCCCGGTTCATACGGCGGTGATGGAATCCACCTACGGCATGACCAGGCCCACTATCGACGTCCAAAACCAGGGAAAACAGCTGGTGGCCCGCACTCTGGAGATTCTGGGAAAGGGAGGGATAGCCATAATCCCCGCGTTCGCAATGGGCCGTTCCCAGACGGTTCTGCATGCCCTGCAAACCCTGATCACGGGGGAAAAACCGACTATCTATATTGACGGCGAGGCCGGAACGATGACCAAGGTCTTTCGCAGGGCTTATCGTTCCCTCAAAGGCGATAACATTCATTTTATCGCGGATATCGCCGGTGACCACGACATCTCTCAGGAACAGGTCCGGAAACAGATCCTGCGCCAGGCCAAACCGTGCGTGATCATTTCCAGTTCAGGGGCGGCGACATTCGGCGCTTCTAACTGGTGGGTCCGTCAGGTGATCGATCATCCCCTGCGCGCGATATTTTTTACGGGGTATATGGGACCGAAGGAACTCGGCTCGCGCCTGCTCCAGGCGGTGCGTGAGGCCATTCCGGATGGCGCGGAAGAACGGATGTTTACCCTGATGCCGGGAGAAAGCCCCGTCCCGGTCCGCGCACGAGTGGAGAAATTTTCTTTATCAGGACACGCTTCAGGCGAGGAAATCCTCGACCTGGTCAAGAGCATGATGGCGCAGGGGCCTCTTCAGCGGTTATTTTTCGTTCATCCCGGACGCGCAGATATCGTGAACGAAGCGAGAAGACGTTTCCCGGGAATTCCCCTGGTGATGAAAACCGGAACGGGGCATCACGCGTTGAGCGGAGTTGTCGATAACTCCGCATGGTTCGCAGCGCGCTATGCCGACGGGCCCGCCGCTGAGGATTTGCACGTTTATCGGGAGAACGAAAGCAGGGAGAGGCGTATCAAACTGAAGATTTCCGGTTAGCGGAAAACCCAGGGGACGTAGCTGCTTAATTACCTTTTCACGAGTGTGGTAGAACTTTCACGATCCAAAAAGAAAAAAGCAGTTAAGCAGCTACGTCCCCTGGGATAAGTAGGCGTGAGGATCGGCCTCACCCCTTCCCTCTCCCTTAGGGAGAGGGTGGTGAATTTGGTGCCTGTCATGACAGATGACAGTTATCCTTGTCATCTGTCATCAACGGCACGATCCCCGGAGCTGAGTGGATGCCGCTTCCATGTGCCTGCAGATCTTTTCAAGCGCTTCGGAAATGTCAGGGCCTGGCCGGAATTCCTTAAGCAGTTCCGCCGCAAGAGCGGGGCATTTTTCTTTCATGTCCTGCAGGGCTCCGATGACCGCTTTCATTCCTATCTGCGCATCTTTTGCGAATTTCTCCCAATGCTCCCGCGTAATCCATTCCGGGCGAACCTGGCCGCCTATCTTCATTGCCAGTTTGGGAGACAGCGACGGATAGACCCGCGTGGAAACCAGATCATAGAACGGGGTAAGCGAATAACGATCGCGCGCCAGAAACATGGAAACGTTTTTGGCGTGAGCGTCGCAATTCCCGATAAGAAGATTAAAGATCACCCATTGGACAAGATTCTGTTTATCCAGCGCCGGCTGTGTGCTGTGTTCGGACAGGAGATCGAAGCAATTCTTAAGTCCGGGGCCTCCCTCGGACTCATATTTCTGGGTATCGCCGCAGCCGAGCGCCTGACAGAAATCTTCCTGATGCAGCCGGATCAACCGCCCATCAGGCTCTTTTCTGCGGTCATACCGCTCAATGAGCGCATAGTTGAACGCCCCGATTTTCAGCTGCGCATCAGGCACGCGCAATCCGGTTTTTTTGGCCAGGGCCATGCAGAAAACCTCATTCTCCGAAAGAAAATCAAAAGCGGGCGCAGACGGCTTCAGGATATGGGAACTGGGGGAATTACCTCGAGGAAGGTACAGCTCGCCGTCTTTATAAAGTACCGGCAGTTTCTGTTGAGCTCCGGCCAATGAAAGGCGCAGATCATCGCGTGACGTCAGAAGAGGGCTTCCCGCCATCCGGGAAATCATTCCTTCCATATCTTTATCGGTCAGGCGGACATAGTCGTTATCCTGAGCGGCAGGCGGTTCCTCGGGCCAGAGGGACAAGGCTCCCGCGCAATCGCCTCCCAGCGCTTTCAGCAATTCAAAATCGTTTCGCTCAGAGACGCCGATCTTCCGGGCAATCAAGGTACGCACGTCGCCTTCCGGCAGCAGGTTAGCGAAGAAGAACCGGGCGTAACCTTCGTCAAATGATTCCTGACGCAGCGGAAGCCTTATGGACAAAGGCACGGCATCAGGATCGGAAATCCATTGATCACTGTACTGAAAATTCATCTCTCTCCGGTCGTTAAGCCAGAGCCGGCCGGCCGGACGGCTGTTATAGAAAACGTTCAAGGCGTCAGTCATACCAGAGTCCTTGGCTTGACCGATAGGAAAAGTCCAAGATTGCGCAGGACATGCAGCGTCTTTCCAAGCTGAAGCGTAGCTTTCCCATTTTCAAGATCCGATAAAAACCGCACGCCAACGCCGCAGAGCGCTGCAGCCTGGGCCTGCGTCATGCCGGCTTTACGCCTTGCCTCACGAACGGCTTTACCGATATCTTCGGGAATCTTGACTGGCAATTCTTGATTTTTATCAATCATAATATTCCCGATCGGTAGTATTATTGCCAGAATAGGCGGCAATCGAACATTATATTACCGATCGGGAATATTATATCAGGAGAAGGCAGCCATTTCAATATATTTTTCCGACCGGGATTTACGATAGCCGATCAGGAATCATCCACGCAGGAAGTCGGGAAGAGCCTGCTGAAACCTCGCGAATTGCGGAAAGGCCGCAGCCAGACGCCATTGACATTTTCGGCCTTTTCAGCCATTTCTACCTGCTCTTTCGGGGTTTTTAGCCTTAAAATCTGCAAATAATGCTTCAATCCCAGATTTACCGCTC
>CAZSAL010000046.1:0-21130 GCA_964604825.1 uncultured Elusimicrobia bacterium | reverse complement strand
ACGCTTCCGGGGATTGAGTTCCGCGAGGAATCCCAGCGCGTCTTCCCTCGTAACGTCTTCGGAATTCTGTTGCGAACCGATGGAATGCCTGAACCCGTGCCAGCAAGGACTTCCGCTCATAGCTCAATATAGATTCCTCTAGTTTGAGTTCACGTAGAATCCCAGGCAAGGCCTTGACTTTCGGATGAACCCAACGAATCCAGGTGTCCTCACTCGCGTATCTCGGATCGACTGATCGATAGCCAAAGACCTCCATCACCTGTCTGGCCTGTTCCTGAGGATCATCGATCTCCCATATTTTCGCCCAGCCCTTGTCCTTCGTCTTCCGTGCCTTCAGAACCTCATTTCGAACCTTGCGAAGCGCGGCCATATAATTCTTAGTTTCATCGCGGTAGACCTGGCAATAGGGAACAAGGTCTCGCAAGGAGGAAACGGTCTCCGGGACGCAGTCGTACTTCTGGGGGAATGTTTTTCCTTCCTGCAATCCCTCTAAAGAAACATCTTTATAATACGGATCGAGAACCTGGAGGATCAGGTCGTATGCCCTTTTCTCGTCGGCAGGATTCCCATCCCAATAATCCAGGTATTCAGCACCTTCCCAATTGATATTGCCCAACGCATTGACGGGGTGGAACCCGTTACTATAACCGGGATTGACGCGTTGGTGGATGTCCTGCAAAGCAGCCGTCAATTTTTGCCGTCCCGTTAGAAGATCATCTTCGATGGAGGCCTCCAGCAGGCGGACCAGTTGATCTTCAGGAAGCGTCAGGGTTTCCAGCGTCCGTGCCCTGTCTTTTGCCGGCTGCGCGTCCAGCCATTGCGTCAAAATGACCTCCACGGTAAACGGCGATTCTTCAGCAGGCTGAAGGAATTGCCGCAAAACCCTCCCTTGTTCGATCTTGTCGGCTGCAGCGTCTTTCGGAAAGCAAAAATGGAGAAAAGTGTCCCACGATTGACGTGTTTCCTTAGAGATGTTCAGGGCCGAAAAGTATCCACAACTGGAAGCCATTAAGATAACCACGGCCCAACAGTGTAGATTCATCATAAAATCGCTCGGCGTTTTACCTAGAAATATGTCTACCCCAATAAGTACGACGGACACAATGAGGGAAATAATCGAACTCCACCCTGCCAGGGGACGCAATAGGATCTCCATGAACGTGAAACCAAAACAATCCGGGGCATACTTCCCCGTCCATTTTTCCGAGTTATCCGAATTATCGGAAACGACTCCGAAGAGGGGGACAACGGGCAGAAGATGTCCTGCCGGCAAGGCGTTCGCCAGTAGGCCGTGACCTGGAACACCCCCCAGATGAGCCGGTGCATCATGCGCGCCAAGAGTTCCCGCCGCCACGATTGCCGCCGCGAATCCGGCGACTGGGACCAGGACGTTCCAGAAAGAACTTTGATGTCTTGCCAGTCGGCCCCGCCCGAATGACTCTTTTAACCGGATAGAAACTCCCGAGACAAAACTATGCACTGAGGACATCACTGCCAAACCGGGAGAGAGGGCCTGACCAGCGAAAAGAGAGTCCGTGGGCTCTGAAACTACTGAGGAGGATTCGAACCGGCCGGAATTGAAAATACTCTGCAAACCTGCGGCCGTAACGGATTCAGCCGCCATGGTAAATACCAGGATGGAAACACAAGCCTGCCGCGAGAACCTGAGAACGCTCATAAGATATGGACTACCGCCTGAGGAACCGGCGGTCAGTCCAAGGTGATAGTTTAAGGGAACCTCATCGGTAGATCAATGGAGCGAAGGGCTAAGAATTCGAGACCAAAAGCCCCAGATATTTTGGGGACTGTTGGACGTGATTTTATGGGCCCTGAAGATGAGCTAATGGTACGCGGAGATCAGGCTGCGGCTGCCGCGATAACCTCTTCCAGGGTGGTGAGGCCTGCCGTAACTTTGATGAGCCCGTCATGAAAAAGCGAGCGCATGCCTTCTTTGAGCGCAAGTTCGCGTATAGGGCCGGAGGCCACTTCGGTGAGAATAAGTTTGTGCATTGCGGGACTGACAAGGAGCAGTTCAAATATTCCGACGCGCCCTTTGTATCCGGTAAGATTACAGGCGCCGCATCCCCGGCCTTTGTAAAAAGTCGCTTTTGAAATATCGATATTGTTTTCCCTAAAAACCCGCAGCATCTCTTCGTCGGGTTTGATAGGCTCCTTGCAATCTTTGCAGACCCGGCGCACAAGACGCTGAGCCAGAACGCCTTCGACAGTAGAAGAAACAAGAAAGCTTGGGATGCCCATTTCATGCAGGCGGGCCACGGCGCTGGGAGCGTCGTTGGTATGAATCGTTGAAAAAACCAGGTGACCGGTCATTGCCGCTTCCATCGCGATCTGCGCCGTTTCCTTGTCGCGGATTTCTCCCACCATAACAATATCAGGATCCTGCCGCAGGAAAGACCGCAGCGCGGCGGCAAAATCAAAACCGATTTCCTGATTGATGTTTACCTGCACTATGCCCTGCAGGTTGTATTCCACCGGGTTTTCAGCCGTGAGAATCTTCATATCCGGCGTATTGATTGAATTCAGGGCGGCATAAAGGGTGGTTGATTTACCCGATCCCGTAGGACCACAGACGAGGATCAGCCCGTAAGGACGTTTGATCAAATTCCGGAAAGATTCAAGGATATCGGGAAGGAATCCCATTTTAGCCATGTCCATCTGAATGGACGCGCGGTCAAGAACGCGCATGACGCAGGATTCCCCGAAAACCGTAGGTACGACATTGACGCGGAATTCAATGGGGTTTCCCCTGGCGGTAACCTGGATGCGGCCATCCTGCGGCTTCCGGTGCTCTGTTATATCCATTTGATTCGTCATGATCTTGATCTTTGCGATCAACGCGTTACGGTAGGTATAAGGCAGGTTGAATCCCGCTTCGCGGAGTGAACCGTCAACCCTGTAGCGGAGAATAATTTTTTTATCAAATGGTTCGATATGGATGTCGGAAGCCTTCTGCTGAAGCGCGCCCAGAATCACGGCATTCACCAGTTTTTCCACTTCCGGCGCATCCGCGGATACTTCAGCGACATCCGCGACCGCCTCTTCGGTTTTCTGAAGATGAAGATCGTCTTCGGAACTGACTCCCGAAACACCCTTTAATAAATCGTCAACGCTGACGTTTTCCATGGCCTGCACATTGGCTGCGCCGTAAGCCTTATCAAGAAGAACGGAAATGTCAGCCGGCAGAGCCAGGTAGGGTTGGACCTCAAATCCGGTACGGAGCTGGATATCTTCCACCGCGAAGAAGTCGCGGGGTTCCGCCATGGAGATGAAAAGAACGTTTTCTTCCTTGGCAAAAGGCACGGCTTTATGGCGCCTGGCAGTGGTTTCGGGGATCATTCTTACAACATCGAGATCCACCTCCATTTCCGCCAGATTGACGGCCTTGATATGCCATTCGTCCGAAAGAGTTTTGAGAACGACCGTCTTATCCAGAATATTAAGGTCTACAATGACCTGCTGCAGCGGTTTGTCGTTTCTTTGTGACTCTTCAACAGCAGGCTGAAGCTGCGTCTCCGTAGCGAGCTTTCTGTTGACAAACAGATCTATCAACGCTTTCCGGGAAGCCGCATTCTTTGTAGGGATAGCCATCAGCCCCCCCCTTCTTCCAGGGAAAGAAGATCTCCGACCTGCGTTCCTGTGCGGGAAAGCGTGCCTGCGGGCAATTCTAAAACCCCGCAGGCAGCAGGCACCCAACGGGATATATGCCAAGGTTTAAGAGTGGTTTGGAAAACCACTGCTCCTTTTCTGCTTAAAAATACGGCATCAATCGGAAATTTCATAAAAAACATGTGTACTGATGTGCATGGCGTTAAATACAACCCGCTGTCCTTTGCAAGCGAAGCTTGTCCCATAAGCCCTACAAGCCGGCCTTTCAAAGAGGAAACAGCTTTTACCTGCGCAGCCAGTACTGTCTTCCTCGTTAGATTTTTTGCGCATAGTACCATTGACTCAGTCCTGAGTATAACGGCCTCATTTAAAAATGCAATGGTTTTTCAAGGGTTTTTGAAGGAGTGGAGGAAAGGCCTTATTATGCGTGTTCAGAGACCTGAACGTCTTTACGAAGGGGCAGACGGAGACTGAATGATTCGATCAGCCCTGAAAGGAGGGCGCCCAGGTAATAAAGCCACCAGGAAAACCGGACGTGGAAGAACAGAACCAGAGCTCCGGCGAAAAACATCGAGAAAGGAAATGCAAAGACCGCTGCGGAAAGAAGATAGAGTTTCCGAGGCATATTATTATAGATTTCGCGTTTCCCCGGCGGGTAGTGCCGCGCATGCCGAAAAACGATCACCCCGGCCAATAGGAGAATAAAGACGGGGTCAATGAGCTGGAGCACATAAATAATCAGAATCAGGCCCTGGCTGCGCGGATCGGGGTTATTGAACCACAGCCCGTCGTAGGCAGGATAGTTTCCGATCCAAAAAATAATTTCGGAACCGTGGATCGCCTTGGTTTCGAGAACAACATAAGCGAGCCCTAAGGATAACCCCAGCAGAAAAATCCCCGCGATCAGCCTGCGCGGTATATGACTTGCCCCAAAACAAAGACTCATCATTGCCAGAAAAACCGCCGGCGCAAAAAATGCCATCATGCAGAACTCACGGACGCAGGTGACAATCGACGGCATCGGGTGCGGGCCCAGAAGAACCTGCAGCGGACGGCAGATGAGATAGACGCCGAAAAACGCAAAGCCCCAGGCCGCTCCCTTATAGGTAATTTCGCCAGTCACAAGAAAGCGCATGGGAGCGATATGCGCGGCATAGCGGGCCAGGCTCAGGAATGTCAATCCCGCGCAGAGCGGCAGGGCAATATTCGAAAATATCAGCCACACTTCATGCATTTTGGAGTTTGGAGAAGTCAGCGATGCGCAGGAATAGATTTACAACCCTGGTAAGCAGAGCCAGGCGGTTGGCGCGCAAAACAGAGTCGTCTGCCATGACCATTACACCATCAAAAAACTGGTCAAGCGGTTCGCGCAACGGGACCATCGACTCTAATGCCGCGGCGTAAGTTCCGGCCTCTATGAGGCGGGTGATATGGCCATCAATATCATTCAATGAACGGAAGAGAACCTGTTCGGCATTCTCCTTCAGATGTTCAGCCTGGATCTGGGCGCCATCTCCAGCTCTTTCTAAAATTCCTTTTTGCTGTGCCTGGCGGACGATATTCATCGCCCTTTTAAACGCCGCAGAAAGCGCTCCAAATTCTTCCCGGCTGCGTATCCCATGCAGGGCATCAAGGCGGGCAATAGAATCTGGGAGCCGGCCGATTCCTCCGACAAGTATGGCTTCGACTTCATCGAAACGATAATTACGCTCTTCCAGCAGGACGGCCAGCCGCTGTTTCAGAAACTGCAATACCTCATCCCGGGCAGCGGGACGGGCGCTGCGGACATTTTCCGGTAGAGCATCCCACGCCGCCGCAACAAGCTCTTCAACGACAAGAGGCCATCTGCGATCTTCAAGAATGCGCAGGATACCTGCGGCAACCCGGCGCAATCCATACGGGTCTGCGGATCCGCTTGGAACAAGCCCTACCGCGAAATCCCCCACCAAAGTATCGATCTTGTCCGCCAGAGCCAGCGCTGAACCCAGGTCGGAAGCAGGTAAATTACCGGCAACGGTAACAGGCCAGTAATGCTCTTCCAAAGCCTGCGATATGGCCGGATCTTCTCCGTCGTGAAGAGCGTATATCCGGGCCATAACGCCCTGGAGTTCCGGGAATTCCCGCACCACAGCAGTTACAAGATCCGCCTTGCAGAGGTCCGCCGCGCGCATGGCGCCGGACATCCATACCGGGTTATTAATTTTCTCCGCCAAGGCTTCCAAAATTTTCTTAGTTCGTTCCTTTTTATCAAAAAGACTTCCCAAAGAACCCTGAAGCATTACTCCTTTAAGCAGATCGGTTTTATCCGCCAGCTTCGTTCTGCAATCATGCTCGAAAAAGAACCGCGCGTCCGCCAGTCGCGCAGATAAAACACGTTCATACCCTTCCCGTACTGTGTCCTGATGCACAGACATGCCGTTTCGAATACCGATAAAATGCGGCAAAAGCGTCTTGCCTTCGGTCTTTTCCACAGGGAAAAATTTTTGATGATGTTCCAGGCAGGTAGTCAAAATCTCGCGGGGAAGATCTAAATAGGATTTATCGAAGTCGCCCATAATAGCCACAGGATGTTCGACAAGATTTACCACCTGGTCAAGCAGCTCTTCCGGCATTATTGCGCGTCCATGGCTGCGGCGAACCGCCTGTTCGCAAAGCCTTATGATCGCCTCGCGCCTTACCGCAGGATCGACCAGTACGCACTGGTTCTTCAGAAGAGCAACATATTTCCCTGCGGAAGCAATCGGCACCTTTTTCGCAGATTGGAGATACAGACCGTAGCTGAAACGTCCGGAGCGCACGCCTGCGAGCGAAAAAGAGACCAGATCAGGGCCATACATGGCGGCGATCCAGCGGACCGGACGGGCATAGCGAACCTGTGTTGTTTCCCATACCATGGATTTAGGAAATTCAAGCCTGGAAATCCACTGGGGGAAAAGTTCCTGAAGAAGCGCGCGCGCCGTACGCCCTTTAATGTGATGAACAACGCAAAGCCGTCCATCTTCAGCGGTCAACTCAGATGGGTCTACCCCCTGCTTCCGTGCGAATCCGAGCGCGGCGGGCGTCCACTGGCCGTCAGCGCCTTTCGCGCGGTCCACAGGCGGCCCCTGCACAACCATTCGTCTTTCTTCGGAGACAGGCGCCAGATGAGTGATAACCAGAGCCAACCGCCTGGGCGTACCATATGCTTCTACTGTCCCGAAGCTGATTTGCTGTTCGGAAAGAGATTTACCGGCCAGTTCCTTTAGTTGCCGCAGCGCCGGAGCTATAAATGACGCCGGTAATTCCTCGCTGCCGATTTCCAGAAGGGCGTCTTTCTGGGTCATTTGGGGCTCACCGGATCCGGGCTTGCCGCTGTATGCGCCGCCACATAATCTCTCGCCACTCTGCAAGCCAATGCCCGCACGCGGGATATAAATTGGACCCGCTCTGCCACGGATATCGCTCCACGCGCATCCAGAAGGTTGAAAGCATGGGAACACTTCATCACCTGGTCATAGGCCGGGTTGATAAGGCCGGCATCAAGAAGGCGCTTCGCTTCCTTTTCATAATCATCAAATGCTCGGCGCAGCAGCGATACATCAGCCAATTCAAAATTGTACCGGGAAAACTGTTTTTCATCCTCAAGATGCATCTGACCGTAAGTCACGTGGGGAGCCCAGAGAATGTCAAAGACGCTGTTCTTCTTCTGGGAATACATTGCCAGGCGTTCCAGACCGTAAGTAATTTCTACTGAAATCGGATCGAGCTTTATGCCGCCAATTTCCTGGAAATAGGTGAACTGGGTGATTTCCATGCCATCGAGCCAGACTTCCCATCCCAGCCCCCATGCGCCAAGCGTCGGGGATTCCCAGTCGTCTTCGACGAAGCGGATATCGTGCTGCTTCGGATCTATTCCAATCGACCGGAGCGAAGCGATATAAAGCGCCTGGATATCGGCAGGCGCCGGCTTCAGGATCACCTGGTACTGATAATAATGCTGTAGACGATTAGGGTTTTCTCCATAACGCCCGTCGGTGGGGCGCCGGCTTGGTTCGACATACGCGGCTTTCCACGGCTGCGGCGTAAGAGCTTTAAGAAATGTGGCCGGGTTAAACGTGCCTGCTCCTTTTTCCAGGTCATAGGGCTGCCAGAGCAGGCATCCCTGCTTTGCCCAGTATTTGTTCAACATCATGATTATTTCCTGGAAAGTCATCCTTAAAAAGTTTCCCCTCATCCCCGCCTTCTACCACCGGAGGCGGGAGAAGGCTCCTATATGTTTATTCCCGTCATTTGCCGGAAACGATTAACCTGCAGTGGGCGCAACAAATGATCGTTAACGAGGTCTCCGGCCAATCGCTCCAATGAAGATATTAACGGATCGCTCCAATCTTCTTCACCCAGAAGATAAAGGGGGTCCTGCAGCAATCTTGCAGACCATTCCGACCGATGGTTTTTCAGCCTTTGCCAGGGCTCACGGTTTCCCACGCCAAAACCAGCTATCCCCAGAAAACGCAAAGCAAATGCCAGACGTAATATCCTGAAACAGGGAACTGTCTCCAAAGCCGTCAGGGCTTCCTTAAGCAATGAAAATTTCTCAATGCTCGGCTGTTCTTCCGGAGTCAGGCGATAAACGACTTCGCACGCCCAGGAAGCGGCCGTACTGCGTTCCACCTGCGTCCGCAAATTCGGAAAGGTCTGGCATATGCGGCCGCCGACAATTTTACCCCAGGCCTGAGCCGGCCTCATATAGACCGCCAGTTCGCTTTCCACGAAAGGCTCGGTTAAAGCCGTGAACTTGGCCCCGGCACGGGCGGCGCTTGTGGCACGCGCCGTCAAGCGGCCCTTCTCGGCCGTATAAAGCCCGACAATCTTATCCGCATCACGGCTGCGCCTGGACCAAAGAACAAGAGCCCTGACATTATGGATCATAATAATGTCTGCGGCTGGTCAAATTCATCGGCAATATCGCCTACAATGGCCTCAACGACGTCTTCTATAGTAACAAGGCCTTCCGTATGCCCATATGAATCCGTCACGATTGCCATGTGATTACCTTCACGAAATCCCTGCATGAGAGCAGATAATGGAGCGTCAGGCGCGATGCGATAAGGAGGGCGTAACAGATCATCGAGAATTAAAAGCCCGGAACTCCGCCATTCAATTAGGAGGTCCTTAGCATAAACGATTCCCAGAATGTTGTCAATGTTCCCTAAATAAATGGGGATTCGCGAAAAACCGGAGCGGACGATCGCTTCAAACATGCGGTCGGTCTGCTGCTGCGAGGCGACAGCAATAATCTGCGCACGCGGCACCATTACGTCGGCAACACGAACTTCGTGAAAGGCCACAAGGTTCCTGAGCTGGCTGCGCACCGAAGCCGATATGCCTTCCACCCGGCCTTCAGACAACGTCTGACTGAATTCCTTCATGGTCATCAAAGGTTCTATTTTTCGCCCGGTAACGGGTCGCGTCAGCCATTCTGCGATCGCCTCAACCCTGCCGATTGCAGGTTCAAATAACCGCGCGAAAATCTGCAGCGGCTGCGCCGCCCGGCTGATAACACGCTCCTGGAAACGACGGGCATATAATTTGGGGATTATCTCGCCCAGCACAAGAATGAGCGTGCCTCCAATAAGGGATGCCAGCAGAACGCTCACTCTTGGTGAAAATCCGACATTGCGCATGGCGGCGTTAGCTAAAACGCTGGCTCCCAGGCTGAAAAGAGTATTGCCAAAAATAACCGTTGCCATCATCAGCCCGGGATTGCGAGTCCACAGCTTATAGGTTTTCTCAAGAGTAACCTTTTCGCGACGCAGGCGATCCCACGCCGTAAGCGAAAGGCTGGTTAACGACGTTTCCGTTCCTGCAAAAAAGGCTACGGCTCCCAGACAGAGAATAAACATAATTGCGTCAAACAGTCCCATCAGCGAGACCTCCGGGAAGCGTCAAATTCGCGCTCATCAAGGATCTCTCCGACAATCTCTTCGAGAATATCTTCCAGCGTCAGAATTCCCATGCATTCTCCATGGCTGTTCTTGATCACAGCAAGGTGGGATTCCCCTTTACGGAAAGATTCCAGAAGCTCACCGATCATATAGTCCGGTCCTATAAAAAGCGGCTGCCGTATGAGCTGATCTGTTTTTAAAGGCAAAGCCCCGCGCCACGCCATGAGCACATCTTTGATGTGCAAATAACCTTCTATTTTCCGTTCATTACCCCGATAAACAGGAACGCGCGAATGCCCCATTTCCGCCATTTGATCAAGCACAATATCAATATCGAGCCTAGCGTCCAGGGCGGAGAGTTTTTCGAACGGAGTCATAATCTTGGAAACAGTTATGCGGTTGAGATTTAAAACCCGCTCCATCATATCGGTGGAGCGCGCCGGAAGAAGGCCCTGTTTGGCGGTTGAGGCTATAACCTCACGGAGATCCTCAATGGAATATACCGAGACACGGCCTACCGGAGAGGCTTCCAACGAAGGGAAAAGCCCCTCAAACAGGCGCAGGCCGGCGCGAATAAACGGCGTTGAAAATTTTGTCAGCGCACTTAACCAGCCCAGGGTCAGTATTGCCACGCGCTCCGGCCTGTGGCGCGCTACGATTTTCGGGATAAGTTCAGAGAAAAAGAACAGAAGAAAAACCATCAAAAGCCAGGCGCCGGTTTCGGCTAACGAAGGATTGAGACCGTAAAACAGCCAAACTGCGACATTTGTGGCGAGCACGGTAGCGAACACATTAACAAGCGTATTGCCGATCAGGATCGTCGTAAAGAGATACTGCGGTGTTGACAGCCATTCCAGAAAGGCGGAAGCCAGTTCGCGGCGTTGGGCGATCAATTTTTTCAGTCGCGGCCGTGACAGAGAAACCAGGGCCATTTCGGCGGCGGAAAAAAAGAAAGATACTACGGAGAAAAACCCCACCAGCAGCAGTTGAGCGATAAGAAGGTAGTTCATCCCACCCACCTGCGTGGGGCTGCAGAACCCGCCTCCAGCGTGTACGCAGGTAGTGGGATCACTTCACACGCCTTTCCCAGCAGCGCAAAAGCCCGTTCTGCCTGCGGAACATCCGCCGCCGGGCTTTTTCTTCATAATCCGTATATCCCAGCAGATGCAAAATTCCATGTACCAGTAGAAGCCGGATCTCGTGCCTGGTGGGATGGCGCATTTCCCTGGCCTGAATCGCCGCCTGGGGCAGATTGATCGCGATATCTCCTTCCAGCGGACGGCGATTCTGACAAAAGGCTATTACATCCGTAATACGGTCGACACCGCGAAAACGCCGGTTCAGAGAACGGATCCGCGCCGGGGTAGTGAAGGCCAGAGTCAGAGCGGCCTCTCCCTTGTATCCTTCCTGCGCTAACACGAAACCTGCAAGAGATTCAAGGTCCGCAACCGAAAAGGCTCCGGAATTTGTGCGGCAGAATTTAAGAAGTGTAAAGGATACCGGAAGAGATGGTTTCACTGCGTTTCGGTCATCGATTCGGAGGATGGCGTTTCCGGATATTCGATCCGGACGTGATGAACGGCGCTCAGGGAATGCGTGAAATTTTCGATAATTTTACGGAGATCCCGCATGGTTATCGGCGCTTCGTCAAATTGACCATCCATGAACTTACTGTTGACAACTTTTTCGACCATGTCGTGCAGCCTTTCATACGTCGGCTCTTCAATTGAACGGCTGGCGGCTTCAACGGAATCGGCGAGCATTGCGATCGCCGTTTCCCTGCTGCGCGGTTTTGGACCGGGATAACGGAATGACTCCGGCGGCGGCAGGGATTCTTCATCTTCTTCCAGCGCCCGCATGAAAAAGTATTTGATGATGCTTGTCCCGTGGTGTTCCGGGATAAAACGAATCACTTCCTCCGGCACGTGATAAGCGCGCGCCAAGGCAATGCCTTCCTTTACGTGATTCATAATAACCAGACTCGAAATAGACGGGTTCAACTTGTCATGATGTTCCGGTTTATCTTCCGGACTGCGGCGACCGATCTGATTTTCAATGAAATATTCGGGATTGGCCAGTTTGCCTATGTCGTGATAGTACATGCCGACGCGGCATAAAAGCGAATTGGCTCCAATGGCGTCAGCAGCCTGTTCCGCAATCGAAGACACCATGAGAGTGTGATGATACGTCCCGGGAGCTTCCAGCATCAGCCGGCGCAGAAGCGGTCTGTTAAAATCACCGACCTCAAGGAGCGTGATGGGAGTCAGGCGGGAAAAAAAGGCTTCCAGGATCGGCAGCAGCCCCAGAGGGATGATTATGCACAGAAAACCGTTCAATGCGGCCCAGGGAAATTCGTGCAGCATAATTTTAGCAGGCCAACCGGAGTAAACGCCCAGCCCGTAAATCGCAAGTACCGTAACCCATGCGACATGAATGCCGGCGCGGGTTATATCGCTGCGCTGGCGCACGCGATGGGCGGCAAGCATGGCAGTCATGCTGGACAGGAGGGCGACAAACGTTGCGTTGAAAGAATAACGGCTCACCACTCCCGCCATTAAAGACAGGACAACACTGATCAATAGCGCCAGGCGGATATGCAGCAAAAGCGTTGCGACTATGGCTATCGCTCCGATGGGAACGCCGAACTCCGAAAAACCCGGGATAAAGCTTCCTATCTCTATCAAAATGACTCCCAACATGAGACAGAGGCTGGTGAGCAAAACAACCTCATCGTCATTTACTAACTCGGGAAGATCGTAGCGGAAGTAGAGAATGAAAAAAAACAAGACCATCGCGATCATGCCCGCAAGCGTTAAAAGCCGCGGGGAGACAAAGCCGACCTCCGGAGCGAGGAGGACAAAAAGCGCCACAGCCGCGCTGATTGCTATCAAAATGGTGGGGACATGGATTTCCCGATAAAGGAAACTCGCCTTTTCCCCTCGTGCGCTTTCCGGTTTCCCTCGCTGCGCATCCACCCAGGCCAAAAGCGACAGCAGGGTGCGGCGCAGAGGTTCAAGCCACCAGCGATTGTTCATTTAAATCCTTCATTTTTTTCAAATTCATCATAAGCCCTGATAATTTCCTTCACTATGCCGTGTCTGATTACGTCAGCCTCCGTGAAGTGGATTATTTCGACTTCCCGAATATCCCTGAGTATTTCCGGGAGCATAATCAACCCGGACCGTTTGCGGGACTCCAGATCTATCTGAGTGACGTCACCGCTGACAACCACTTTTGACCCCATCCCCATGCGGGTCAAAAACATTTTCATCTGTCCCGGCGTCGCATTTTGTCCTTCATCAAGGATGATAAAGGCGTTTTCCAGCGTTCGCCCGCGCATATAAGCCAGGGGAACGATTTCAATTGTCTCTTCGTCACGATACAGCCGAAAACGATCCGGCCCCAGCATCGAATAAAAGGCATCGTAGAGGGGACGAAGATAGGGATTCACTTTCTCATAAAAATCACCCGGCAGAAAACCAAGTTTTTCTCCCGCCTCGACAACCGGCCGCGTGAGCACAATACGGTTAACCTGCCCGGCTTTAAGCGCCGCCAGAGCGCAGGCCACGGCCAGGTATGTCTTGCCCGTACCTGCAGGGCCAATTGCAACGACAAGATCCTTTTCCGCAATCGCACGGACATAGTGTTTCTGCGCCGCGGTCCGGGGATGCACCGATTTCCCCAGAGCACTCGTATAGGCGGCGCCCGCGGGACCTTCGGCTAAATGCTGATCTTGCATTATGTTGGCCGACGCCTTCTGTTCGCTCCCAAGCTGGCCACGCATATCTTCTATGGCCATAAGAGCCTTTTCCACTTTCCCGGGGGCGCCACGAACCGAAAGAATATGTGCACGGCCAAAGATCTGAACCCCGAAATTATTTTCAAGCGCGCGCAGATTCTGGTCATGCTGACCCAGGATAAGCATTGCCTCATGCGAATCGTGCAGATGAATTTTTTTGGTAACCATTGTTGAATTATTTCAATTGGGCTGCCAGTCCGGCGGCGGAATTATTAATTTCTGATTCGGATAAATTTTATTAGGGTCATGGAGAATATCGCGATTGGCGGCATAAATTAATGGCCATTTGCTACGGTCCCCATAGACCTTTTCCGCAATACGCCAAAGGCAATCTCCATTTTCCTGCCATATATAAACTTTATAATGTTTTGGGACATCAGAAATTCCCGATAAATGTTTGCTCGCCGCCTCCGGGCTGACAACCGGGACAGCGCTTTCATTCACCACAGGCTTCCGCCGAGACAATAAAGAGCATCCGTTGAAAAAAGCCAGAGCCATAATAATCGCCAGCATCTGGTATTGCATAAGGTTGGGATTAGAACGCTAGCATTTCGCCCAATTATCGTCAAACCCCGGCTTTCATGTCTTGTCCGGCGCTTTTGATTGAATGTAAAGTTCGCGCAATTGAGCCGGGGAAACCGGCGAAGGAGCGTTCGACATCAGGCAAATCCCTTTTTGAGTCTTGGGAAAAGCGATCACATCGCGGATAGACGGTTCGTTGCAAAGCAGCGCGGCAAAGCGGTCCAGCCCCAGAGCAAAACCACCGTGGGGAGGGGCGCCGTACTCCAGCGCATCAAGCAGAAAACCGAATTGGAGCTGCGCAGTTTCTTCCGGTATCTGGAGAATATTGAAAAGGGCCGACTGATCTTCCCTGCGGTGAATACGTATGCTTCCGCCGCCAATTTCCACTCCGTTCAACACCAGGTCATACGCGCGAGCTCGCACCTTTTGAAGCGGAATCTTTGAAGGATCACCCACCCCCTGCTTCAAAGCCTGGCGCAGTACAACCCAATCCTCCTGTGCCGGCGATGTGAAAGGGTGATGAACAGCCATCCAGCGCTTTAATTCATTGTCCCATTCGAGCAGGGGAAATTTTGCGATCCAGAGAAAATTCCATTTATTCTGAGGGATCAGCTTATAGGTCTCGGCGAGACGGCGACGCAGCAATCCCAGCACTTTGAAAACCAGTTCCACGCTGTCGGCCACGAAGAAAACAATATCCCCCTCCTGCGCTCCGGCGCGTTCCCTGATGGCCGATATCTCGCCGGGCTGTAAAAATTTAACGATTGGCGATTCCGCTCCTTTTGCTGTGAATTTAATCCACGCCAGCCCCCTGGCGCCCAGCGTGTTTACCCACTGCGTCAGGTCGTCGGTTTCTTTCCTTGAAAAGGCAGCGCCTTTAGGCATACATAGACCGCGAACCGTCCCGCCGGCTTGAATCGTCCGGGCGAAAACCTGAAAACCGGAATTTTGCACGAGGTCGGAAAAATCACGCAGTTCAAGACCATAGCGCGTATCCGGGGCATCAGTCCCGAAGCGGCCCATAGCCTCGTCATAACACATACGCGGCACCGCGCCTGAATACGTGATGCCGGTCGCCGTTTTAAAAGCATCGAGAACCATGCGCTCAACTGCCCCCATGACATCTTCCTCGTCGACGAATGACATTTCCAGGTCCACCTGCGTGAATTCAGGCTGGCGGTCGGCGCGTAAATCTTCATCGCGGAAACAGCGCACAATCTGGAAATATTTATCAAAGCCGGAAACCATAAGGATCTGCTTGAAAAGCTGCGGGCTTTGCGGCAGGGCATAAAAAGAACCCGGGGACATGCGTGAGGGAACGAGAAAATCCCTGGCCCCTTCCGGCGTTGATTTGGTCAGGAAAGGCGTTTCAATTTCAATAAATCCTTCCCGTGCCAGACACTGGCGGATCTCCTGAGCTATTTGATAGCGCTTGATGATGTTTTTTTGGAGAGGCGGGCGGCGCAGATCGAGAAACCGGTACCGGAGACGGATGTCCTCTCCGGCTTCGGAATATTCAGAGACCTCGAAAGGCGGGGCCTTCGATGTATTCAGGATTTCAAATGACTCGACATTTAATTCCACGTCGCCGGTAGCAAGATTGGGATTATGGGTCCCCTCAGGCCGGGAAGCAACCGTTCCTGTGACCTGTACGACGTATTCACCGCCCAGTTCTGAAGCGCGGTGAAAAATATCTTTGTTTTCCGGGTGAAAAACAATCTGCATGATTCCTGAACGGTCACGTAAGTCGCAAAACAGAACCCCGCCATGGTCACGGCGGCTGTGGATCCACCCGGCCAGTGTCTCTTTTTTACCTATATCCTGCTTACGGAGCTCTCCGCAATAATGAGTTCTTTTCATAATGAAAGTTTGAGGATATCAAATACCCGTCGATCTTCCAAGGGAGCCTCAGCTGAATTTATATCTATAATACAGCTGTGACGCTTCGCTTTATCCCATTATTTCTAGTGGGCCTTCTGCTGGCAGTGCCTTTCCCATCGCACGCCGCCGACGAAACCTCTGACCAGGAACGGTCTTTCAAGATGCAGGAAGGCGAGAAAAAACTGATTCCTGAGGCTGAAGTTGAAACATCCACTTCTCCTTTAACCCCAATCAGCCCTGGCACGAATCAGCCCCCATACGAACAAGCCAAGGCTGAACTCATCAAAGCGTTTCAGTTTTCCAACGCTGGAAACTGGGAAGCGTCTTCAGACGTCGCTCTCGAAGCTTATGAAGATCTTCTCGCTCTGCATCGCCCGTTCCGGGTCAAGAAAAGCAAGTTGCGCAAAGAAATTCACGAAGCCGCCGCCATTTATATAGATTCAAGCATTGCCTTTATCCTGCAAGGCTATAAAGACGCCGGTAAAACCTCGGAAGCCGCTGAAGAAGCCCGTGCCCGGCTGGAAGACCTCAGAGACGTAGCCCGCAACTACCCAGAACTGAACAAGAAACTGAATAACACCATCGACAGGATCTAAAATCCCCCTAAAAACGCATTCTGGGACAAAAGGCTCAGATTTTCATTGCATTTTTTACAAGCCCCTGTTAAAAATACACCATGAAAGTAAGCACGCGATTTAGTCTCGCGGCAATTTTCGTTGCTGTGTTCACGCTGGTGGAAGCTTCTATCTTTTTCTATGCCTTCCAAAAGGCCTATTTCAAGAAAGTAATGAGCGCCAACCAGCAGGACACGGTGGAGAAATTCGTCAGAGTCTGCCAGGAATCCGTCTGGACGAAAAACGATTTCCTATTAGTTAATTACATGAAAGAAATCGCCAAGACGCCTGCCGTACGTTATGCGCTTTTTCTTGACCCGCACGGGCAGATTCTTATGACGTCGGATGTAACGAATGGGATCAAAGCAATAGGCAAATCAGTGACCGATCCTTTTCTACTGAAGCTTGTTTCATCCGAAGAACCTGCCAGCCAGGAACTCTGGCTTCCCGGCGATTCCGGGCTTTCCAGGTATATGTCCAGCCCGGTTTTCATGGGTGACACCAAAGTTGGAACAGCTTTGATCGTTTACGATCAGAACGCCGTTACAAGACGCATAACGGAATCCCTGAATCAAGCCCTTCACCAGTTCGCAAAGTTCGCTATTCTGGGGTTAATTATGGCGATACTGGCCGCCTTTGTCCTTGCCCGGAATATTACCCGTCCCGTTCAGGAACTGGCGCGCGGCGCACAGACATTGGCTCAAGGCAAGCTTGATTACCAGATCGAAATGTCGCGATCCGATGAATTAGGCGCGTTGGCCCAGGAGTTCAACCGTATGGCTCGACGTCTGAAACAATTGGATCAGATGAAGGACGATTTCGTCTCCAGCGTCTCTCATGAACTGCGCGCACCCATGACCGCCATTAAAGGTTACGTCGATCTGCTGCTTAAAAATATTCACGGTCCTCTTTTGCCCAAGCAGATCGAAGATCTGCAGATCGTCAAATCCAACACCGAACGCCTGGGCAGCTTTATCAATAACGTTCTGGATATGGCCAAACTGGAAGCAGGATTGATGCAGTTCGACCCGCAGCCGGTTGATGTGGAGGAGATAGCAAATGATATCGCAACCTTATTCAAACCTACCTGCGAAACACATTCCATCAAGCTCATTATGGACATCAGCGATAACCTCCCCGCTGCTTACACCGATCCTGAAAGATTACGGCAGGTATTTACCAACCTGCTGAATAATGCGATCAAGTTTACCCCGGACAAGGGCACCATAACCCTCTGGGCTAAATACGAAAAAACGGAACTTCTGATGGGTGTCACTGATAACGGCGTGGGCATACCTGCGGACAAAATTCATACCGTTTTTGACAAATTCAGCCAGGTCAAGGAAACACAAAATAAAGCCCGCGTGGCCAAAGGCACGGGGCTCGGCCTGCCGATAACAAAAAATATTGTCGAAGCTCAAGGAGGCCGCATCTGGGTGGAAAGCACCCTGGGAAAAGGGACTTCTTTCCTTTTTACCTGTTCTGCGGTTCCCAAAAATAATGAGGCGGCACCACCGGTGAATTTCGCAAAATTCGCTTGAACATACTGGAAATCACGAGGTTAACATGAAAATGTGGTTCTCGCTGATTCTTTCTTCGTTGATATTGTTCATTTATCCCACAGTACATGCAGGGGGGCTTGATTACGCCCATGCCTTTCCAGTTCCTTTTGAGTCGTCCAAAAGTCAAAGCATTAAATTCGTTGACATGAACACGAATAACGATAAAACCATCAAAATTTTCAATGTTCGCGGGCAACTAATTCGAAGCATCTCAGTCAAAGGCACATCTGCCTACTATGACTGGGATGTAACCAATGATTCCGGGAATACCGTCGCTTCGGGCGTTTACTTTTTCATCATCACTTCCGGCGATGACATTGCTAAAGGCAAGCTGATCATAGTGCGATGAACTCATGCCGATTTACTTATCTTGCGTTAACCGGCCTGACACTCTCAACAACAGCGTATGCAGGCAACAACGGTCAGGACGTATTTGAATTTTTGAATCTGGGCGCCGGACCGCGCCAGATTGCAATGGCAGACGCTTCCGTAGCTCTGGCCGATGACGCTTCAGCGTCTTACTATAATCCGGCCGCAATCGGCCGGTTAACGCAGAATGAAGCGGCCTTCATGGATGCGACGTTGTTCCAGGATGCGCATTATGACGTTGCTGATTACGTTTATCCGGACCATGGCTACGGCGGATTTATGGCCGGCCTTGAATACCTTTCCTACGGAAGCGTTGCCACCTACGACACAAGCGGTAAAGCTCTAGGATCAAGCACTCCTTCCGACTTCTCGTTCTCCGCCGGGTGGGGCAATCTTCTGTTCTCCACACTGTACGGCGGCGTAAAGGTCAATTACATCCATGAAAATCTGGTTGCTGCAAGCGCTAATGGATACGGCCTGGACCTTGGCATACAGCAAACGCAAAAGGATTCCCGTGCGCCGCTAAAATGGTCATGGGGCGCAGCATTGCAGAACGTCGGCCCGGACGTGAAATTTGAATCAGCTTCAGAGAAATTGCCGACCGCGTTTGTTCTCGGCGGCGGGTTGCATATGCTGGAAGACAAATTGCTTTTTGATCTTGACCTGCACCAACCTTTTAACGGCGGCACATGGGCGTCAGCGGGGACGGAATACTGGGTGCTAAATGAGATCGCGCTTCGCTTCGGATATCGATCCGATCAAAACATAGGCGTTGCCGCCACCGGCGGCGTAGGGCTAAAGATGCGCGAAGTGCAGGTGGATCTTGCCCTTGAATCTTTTGGAGATCTGGGCATGACCTATCGCGCAGGTATTCTTTATCGATTTGGCGGCCCTGCGGAAGACACTTATAAAGAAGGCCTTTCCCTGATGAAACAGAAACACTATGCGGAAGCTATTATTAAATTTGACGAAGTTCTCAAAGTGCGGCCGGATCATATGGGAGCCTTGCAGGCCATGCGCATCTGCTATGACAAACTGCGGGCAACGGAAAACTCTCATGAATAAAGGGAAGGCGGCCATTGCCGCATTTATCCCGGCGATATTAATATCTCTGCCGTTCAGAACCTTTGCCGGCATTCCCTCCAACTCGGGCACCCCTTCATTAAATGAAATCGACAAGTTCTACGACGCAACGGAATACGTGAAAGCTCTCGACGGACTGCTTGAAATTATCGAAGCAAATCCAAATGATGCGGAAGCAAAACTCTATATGCGCAAAATCGCAAAACAGCTGCAGCAGCGTGAGATAGACATTCTGCTGACCTCGCCGGTAGATCGCGAAGCCATGGTGCGCGAAGCGTGGCGTCATCTTAAAAAGACGCCTCCTTCGGCAATACAGGAAGCATGGTCGAAAATCGACTCATACATGCAGCAGCGACATTTTTTATTTGCGGGAGACCTCTTAACCTGGATTGTTCAAAATTCGCCGGAAGGGTCTGCTGATTTCCGCAAGGCATCAAAGCTTCTTGACAAAATACCCGGCAAACTGGCGAAAAAAGCAAATTCCCTTGCAGCCGCCGTTCAAATCCCCTATATCGAAGGCTGGCAGGAACACCGGCAGAAAAAACTGCAAACCGCAATTGCCCTTTGGCGCGAAGTGTTTGACGTTTATCCGGAAGACGATGAGCTGAAAGAGATGATTCAACGCGACGAGGTGGAAATCGCGGGAGAAAAACGGCACCAGGAATTCCAGCAGCATATAGCCGACGCCAGAGAGGATTACCGGCAGGGATATTACGCTGAAGCTATCGATGAACTACAGAAGGCGCTGGAATTTGATCCTCAAAATGCCGATCTGGACAGGGAACTTGAAGAGGCCAAGGCAAGGCTTAAGATCCAGAAAGGAATTCATAATGCCGCAGGTTTCATGGCCGGCCGCAAATATCCTCAGGCGATCGGAGCGTTGACCGATATTCTGCAGGCTGACCCAAAGAACGCGCAGGCGCTTGCAATGCTTACGGAACTCGAAAAGAAACTCACTGTCATTCAGAAGGAAGACCTGATCCAGGAAGTAGCTCCTGCCAAACAGGGCAAGAAAGGCAAACCAGTAAAAGCTGTGATAAAACCCGCAGAAACCACGGCGGCAGTGCAAACTCCAGCATTGGCATCATCCGTGAGTCCGAAAAAAATCTCTGTCATTGTCCAGTCCAATGCCTATTACAATCGTGGTCTTATGCTCTATGCCAGCGATCATCTAAACAATGCTGTCGATGAATTCCGGAAAGCGATTGATCTTAATCCAGAAAACGAAAAAGCACGCCGCGCTCTGGACCGCGTTAAGGCGGAACTCAAGGGTACTCTTAATAATCAATAAGCCGGTATTCCCCGAACCTTTGGCGGTCGGAAACAACTAATTATCAGGGTTCAAACTATAGAAGAGGAAATCCTTGTCTGCTTCCAAAAGGCGTGCGTGCCGGGAAAAGTAAGCGGCCCATTCCGGATGGCGCGCCCAACTTCCTTCCACGGGGGTTAGAAAATATCCCGCTCCGCGTTTCTTAAACCCTTCGATATCGGCAATAGACGCCTCGTCAAAATCTTTGGTAAATCCGTATCGGTCCAGATAATACAGTAAAACCGGATATTCGGCTGTATTCGTCAGAATCAGATCCTGCGGTTTAGTAAGCTTGGCGATAACTGGTTGGGCTCGAAAAAGCCACAGCCTTTCCAGCCGGTACCAGTGCTTGATGCGTAGAGCGGCATGAGCCGGTATTCCAATAACTAGTACTCCGTCAAATAAGTTTTTCCTGATGATCTGACGACAAATAAGTGCCA
>CAZSAL010000045.1:0-21232 GCA_964604825.1 uncultured Elusimicrobia bacterium | reverse complement strand
AATTTCCAAATTATATTTGGACAGAACAAACCCATCCAAATTGGCCTGAACCTCAGTGTCTGGTAAGTTAAGGGTTCCATGGTACCTCCGGTTTGCCTGCATTTGCTTCGATTTGGATCGATTTGCGCGATTTGCTTGGTTTGCCTGACACAGGCCTGGCCGTTACCATTTCGCGCTTCATGAGTCACGCTTAGGATTCTACAGGCCGAAGTTTAAGATTTACCTAAGATTTGTATAAGATTTGGTTAAGATTTTTTTGACAGAGATGTAATGCGGGGACCTGGAGTGACAGTCGCCAAGTCCGCATCCGCACGCACCCACTCCATCCGCTCGCACTATCTAATGGATTTGGTTAAGGTTTTTTGAGGCTGGTTTTACGACGGTTGTTGGGGAGAGAGGGTCAGGCAGGCACCGTGCCATCCGATTCCGGCTATTCTTGACCTTTTCGATTTGCAAACCTTTTAAGAGCGCGGATGATCGGGGCGTCCTTGATGTCTTTCGGGATAGAACCACCAGGACGGAAAATATTCACCCCGCCCCTTTAGTTGGGGTCGGGGTTCACTTTTGTTGGCGGGGAATTCCCAAAAATCGGCGGGGGTGTAAACCGTAACTGACGGCAGGCCCGAGTAAAGCGAGCACAACGAGCACTCTTTCTTATTTTGTTATGGAGGAGTACCGGGCTCGTACCAACTCACGCTCGCCCGGCAAGCGGGCATCGGGGAGACGGGGAAACGGGGCGTTCGTTTTCACTCAAGCAGATGGCGATGAAGTCACGCAGCCAACGCTTGTCTTCGTGTTTTAATGCGGGTAAGGATCGTCTGAAGATTTAATGATGAGATGGGGAGAATTGTCTCCTGCAGGCATGCCTTTCTGTACGGCCATGACGCTGACAGGAACCTGGGGATTCGGCAGAGTTGATGTGTCATCCAGCATGAGATCTTCGGCTTCTTCAATGGTTTTTTGATGGCGGTAATGTATGAGATTGCGCCTCGGCGGTTCAGCGTGGCCAAAGCGCATTACCAGCGAAAAATATTGCGTGTCGCCTAGATCGCCAAGGGGCACCCAGGCATAATCGAATTCCTGTCCGAAAAGATGAAGGCCGATTCCCGTAGAAAAGCCGGCAAGGGCTGTTGTTTGCCTTATTGTCGCCGTATTGTAGCCGGCGCGCAGAGAAGCCATGTTGATCGGACTCCATTCCATTCCGAAAGCGGCGCTGTAAAGGCCGGATCCATCATAAATGCCTTCTATATCCGTTTTCAGCTCGCGCAGCACCGAATAGGATGCCCCGATGCGGTAGGATTGCGGGAGCGTGTCTGCTTCGTCAAGGAATTTCATCTTTGTGCCGATATTGCTGACGACGGCGGCAAGCGTGAGGCGGTCCGTCATGCGGAACATGCTGCCGAAATCAAAGCCGTAGGCATTTGCCGAAACGTCGGCGATTCTTGCGTCAAGATATTTTGCCGTAATCCCGAGTGAAACGGCTTCGCCCAGGTGATGTGAATACGCCAGCGAATAGGCGGCGTAATGCCCTCCGAAATTGCCTGTCGGATTTCCGTTTACATCCGTTCCGGCGGTGTCGCCCGGGTTAAAGTACTGCGCGGCGAATCCAAAAGAATGCCCGTATGAAAAGGGATGAACAAAACTGGCGAATTCGTAATTGACGTTTTCCAGATAGGATAGATGCATTCCGGCGAGTTGCGTGGAGTCAAGAAATCCCAGCCCCGCGGGATTATAGATCGGCGCATAAGCGTCTGAAGCTTCGGCTGAGTAAGCATTACCCATGGCTGCGGGACGCCCGCCGACAGGGATTTCCAGAAAGCTTGCAGCTTCCGTTCCGGTAAAGGCATTGATCCGCCCCGGATGAGCAGCCAATGCAAATGCAAAAATTATTGTTGCGGCTGAGGAACGTAGAAGGGGGCGGCTTATCTTCATTAAAGTGTCGGGGCGTTCCAGAGTTCTCAGTATCGATTACGGCGCCAGTGCCTGCCGTAGTACGGTTTTGGGGGTAGGGCCTATGGACAAATCCAGAGGCAAACTTTAGACACTAATAGCTGGAAGAAGGTTGCAGGAAAAACAGCAGGTCCGAGCAAATAAAGTAACAACAGGAACAACGGTAACAAAAGGACCTAGCTCGGCCCTCGGAACTGTCGTAACTGTGTTACTGTAGTTACCGACTTTACTCGGTCCTGCCGTTACTCAATTGACGGTGAGTTCTAATATCGGATCAGGGAAAGGACGTCGTAGCCGCGCAGTTTTTCGCGGCCGTGAAGGAACTCCAGCTCGACAACGAATGCAATCCCGGCGACATTTGCCTTTGATTTTTCAATCAACCGGCAGCTTGCCTGTGCCGTGCCTCCGGTAGCCAGAACATCGTCTATGATCAGGACCCGCGAATTTTCATCCACAGCATCGGAATGAATTTCCAGAGTGTCAGTCCCGTATTCAAGATCATAGGTAAACGAATGGGTCTTATATGGCAGTTTCCCTTTTTTCCGGATAGGAATGTATCCTGCGTTCAGCAGAAAAGCTACAGGCGCGCCAAAGATAAATCCCCGGGATTCCACCGAGGCGACGTGTGTGATGCCTTTATTGCGGAAAGGTCCGGCAAGGCGCTCAATGGAGGCGTTAAAAAGTTCGGAATTCTTCAACAGGGGAGTAATGTCTTTGAATACTACTCCCGGTTTCGGAAAATCAGGAACATCCCTGATTGCGGCCTGCAGTTTGCTGAGCATGTCGGTTAAAGGCATTTTTTCCTGAGAATCAATAAGCATCAAACAATGCCCATGCGCTGCGCAAGCCGTCGCAGGCGTTCCAGCCCGCGCTTTTCCAACTGGCGGATTCTTTCCCGGGAAACCCTCAGTTTTTTCCCCACTTCTTCAAGAGTCTGGTTTTCACCGCTCAGTCCGAAGCGGAGTTCCAGTATCTGGCGTTCGCGCAGAGGCAGCTGCGACATGGCGACGTCCAGTTCGTCATGGAGTTTGAAAAGCGAAATCAAACGATCGGGCGCGTAAAGCTCGTCATCCGAAATGACGTCCTTGATGGTCAAGTTCTCATCTTCATCCAGAGGAGCTTCAAGGCTGCCTATACCGCGCGCCGCTTCAGCGGCATCAAGAATTCCCTTGACCTGCCGCGCAGAGAGATGAAGTTTCTGGGCCATTTCCTGCAGAGTGGGATCTCTTCCCAGTTGTCCATGCAGAAGGTCCCAGTGCCGAAGCCAGCGTCGCAGGGCTTCCCAGGCATGCGGCGGTATGCGTATGGTTTTTGATTGTTCATCTATGGCGCGGCGGATTGATTGTTCTATCCAGTACGCGCCGTAGGTGGAAAAACGGAAACCTTTTCTGGGATCGAATTTATCTATTGCGTGCATCAATCCCAGATTACCTTCTTCGATTATGTCGAGAAAATCCAGACCGGGACGGTAGTATTTTTTGGCGATAGGAATAACCAGGCGCAGGTTGCGCTCGACAAGTTCCGACTTCGCGGCTTTGTCGCCTCTGGCCGCGCGCTTCCAAAGCGTGTTGAACGCTTCGCGGGAAAGCTCGGGGAAATCTTTTATTGCGCGGAAATACAGCGATACTGCGTCTAAACTTTCAGGCATAATTCCTCTGCATTATAGAAATCGGGGCGCCGGGATTTGAACCCGGGACCTGTCGCCAGACGTCTGGCGACCGCGCTGTCTACTTGGTCGGGGCGCCGGGATTTGAACCCGGGACCTGTCGCCAGATGTCTGGCGACCGCGCTGTCTACTTGGTCGGGGCGCCGGGATTTGAACCCGGGACCTCTTGGTCCCGAACCAAGCGCGCTACCAGCTGCGCTACGCCCCGACCAAGTAGACATCCTTCTACCAGCTGCGCTACGCCCCGATTTCATAACGCCTCGACTCAATCCACCGACGTAAAATATTATCATATTACTAACGCACACCCAAAGAGTAGGCTTTTCGTTCTGCTTCAGCCGGATCGGCGAGACGGGTAATCCACCTGGCGGTTTCTATGGCGGAATAGGGCATTGCCAATAGGCCAATCCTTTCCTTCATGTGCTGAAGACGCAGGGGATGATTCAACAAACCCTGAACTGCCGAAACAATGTGTTTGGGATCGTCGGCTCGTTCCGCCACCCCGTGCCTCAGCAAAAATCTTGCATTCCTTTCCTCCTGCCCCGGTATGGGATTTGTGATTATCATTGGAAGCCCCTTGGCCAGGGCTTCGGATGAAGTCAATCCGCCGGGCTTGGTGATCAGAATATCCGCGGCATCCATCAGCGTTCCCACATTCCTTGTGTAACCGAAAATCTGCATGCGCCTTTCGCGGCTGCAACGTTTCCTGAGAGTCCGGAAAAGTTCTCTGTTCAATCCGGCAACGACTATGCACTGCACGGCCAGGGCATGAAGTGAATCAAGCATGTCCTGAATAGGTCCAAGTCCGTGGCTCCCCCCCATCACAAGAATCGTTGGCTTGTGCGGATCAAGCCGCATCTGGATTCTAGCCTGTTCCTTAGGGACATTGCGCAAAAAGCGGGGGCTTATGGGAATCCCGGTCACTGCGATTCGTCTTGCCTCGATGCCGTGTCTGACAAGTTCCTTTTTTGAATCCTCCGAAGCGACACAGTACAGGTCAACTTCGGGATAGACCCAGTAAGAATGAATCGCGAAATCAGTGACCACTGCTATTAAGGGGATATCGAGCTCTCTTCGCCTTTTCTCTGCGGCAAATACGGAACAGGGAACGGCCTGCGTGCAGACTACCGCCTGCGGGGCGTGGCGAAGCAGCAGTTCTTTCATTTTGGGCCAGGAGATGGCGTTCAAAACCTCCCGTATCTCCCTGGTGGCAGATTCCACATCCGGATTGTCATAAAGGTAATTCCAGACCTGCGGCGTGTGTCGGAGCATTTCGAGGTAGGTGCGTGCCACCAGTTTGCCGATCGTGGGATAGGCGTAGGAAAAAGCGTCAACGCCGAAGGTTTCCCACTCCGGGGCCAGCAGGGAAAGCGCTTCGCGCATAGCGTTTGCTGCGCGCTGATGGCCGGATGAAGCGGAAATATACAGGAAGAGTACGCGTTTACTCATCAGCTAACCGATACAGTCCAGCTTCTCATTCGGGCCGGCGGGATTTGAACCCGCGACCTCTCCCACCCCAAAGGAGCGCGCTACCCCTGCGCTACGGCCCGAATGAACAGCGGAAGGAATATAAATCAGGATCCTCTAAGGAGCTGCAATACCTCTTCCAGTTCTTTGCGGATATTGCGGAGCGCATCAAGCGTCTGGGTCGGGCTGTGAGCCTCTCCGAGGTTGAGTTTGAGCTGTGCTGTCCCGCGGCGGGATTCCTGCTGCAAAAGTTTTCTGGCGCCGTCGATGGTATAGCGCTGGTTATACAGGAGTTGTTTTATCCGCATGATCGCATCGATTTCTTTATGGGTAAATTTGCGCTGGCCGGAATCCCTGCGATCGGGACGCAACGAACCGAACCGCGTCTCCCAGTAGCGTATTACGTGCGGTTCGACGCTGGTCAGCTCGCTGACCTGTTTGATAGAAAAGTATTTTTGTTCCGGTAAAAGTGTCTCAAGCATCAGATGAATTCAATCAAAAAAGTTATTGAACGTCAAAGCTTTTCGTCGTTTGCCTGGATGAAAAGATCTTTAGACATTTTGAACCGCACCACCCTGCGGGGCGGTACCGGTACGGTCTGGCCGGTCTTTGGATTCCTGCCGATTTTGGCCTTTCGCAGCTTAACGTGAAAACTGCCTATTTCCGAGAGCACCACTTTTTCTCCGGAACGAAGGCTCAAACGGATAGCCTGGAACATCGCTTCCACCGCCGCTTCGGCCTCGCGTCTTGTGCTCACTACGCGGTTGACGACTTTTACAAGCCCTGCCTTGTTCACTCAGCCCTCCTGCCCTTATTTCCAGTTCTGCCATTCGCCCGGCATTTCCCGCGCCATCAGATCAATTAAAGATTGCTTGGGGTTTTTACCATCGTACAGTATCAGGTGGGCTTCCCTGATTAAAGGAGCGTCGATGTTGAGCCGTTCGGCAAGATGGAAGGCCGGAGGCGCCGTCTTGTAGCCTTCGGCTACCATGGTCATTTCGGAAAGCGCCTGAGCTACGCTTTTGCCTTTGCCGATTTTTTCGCCCAGGGCCCGGTTTCTTGAATGCCGGGAGAGACAGGTTACTATAAGGTCCCCCATGCCGGTGAGGCCGAAGAAGGTTTTCAATTCCCCTCCAAGTTTGTATCCGATCCTGGCCATTTCATTTAGCCCGCGAGTCATTATGGCCGCTTTTGTGTTGTCTCCAAATCCCAATCCATCTGAAATACCGCAGGCTATCGCGTAAATATTTTTTAAAGTGCCGCCCAATTCGACGCCAATAAGGTCATGTTGCGTATATATACGGAAATAATTGGAAGAAAAAATTTCCCGCACTTTTTCAGCGACAGCAATGTCGGCTGCGGCAGCCACCACTGCTGTGGGGAGTTTCAGGCAGACCTCTTCGGCGTGACTTGGTCCTGACAGCACTGCTATCCGGGCGCCCGGGATCTCTTCCGCGGCAATTTCGCTCATGCGCTTCATCGATCCGCTCTCAAGCCCTTTGGTTACGCTGATAAAAACCGGCCCGGCATGCAGTACTTTGGATGCGGCAGCTTTCTTTAGAGTTGACCGGACAAATTCCGAAGGAGTTGCGGACAGGATCACCGGACAACCTTTTAACACTTCCGTTATATCGGACGACACTAAAACGTTTTTGTGAAGGTTCAGATCGGGTATTATAGACAGTCTGCGCGTCTTCCTGAGCCGGTCAGCCGCATTCGAATCAAATTCCCAGAGATTGACCGAATGACCCTTTTCCGCCAGAAGGTTGGCCAGGGTTGCTCCCCATGATCCCGCGCCAAGAACCGCGATGCGTTCGGTCATGGAGAACCTCTTTTACCTACACGGTTTTCCGTTCCACTAATCAGGCGCCGCATGTTTGTCCGGTGCTTCCAGACCAGCAGACAGGCTACTACCGTGGCGGTATAGGATAATGGTTTAGGTTCAGCAAGAATAAATGATGCCGCAGGCAGCGTGATTGAGGCGAGAATGGAGCTTATAGATACTATCCGCGTTACTGAAAGGCAGAGGAAAAAAACAATCAGAGCCGCTGCGCACGGTCCCGGCAACAGCGCAAGAAATACGCCCGCTGATGTCGCCACTCCTTTCCCCCCTTTGAATCCTATAAAAACCGACGCAGTATGCCCGGTAATCGCGGCCAGCCCCGTTGCCAGCGCTGCGGCCGTGTTCCCGGGAAAATGATGCAGAGTCCAGAGCACGGGAAGCGCCCCTTTCAAAATATCGAATACAAGAGTAATTGTTCCCGGCGCCTTGCCGAGAACGCGGAAAATGTTCGTAGCGCCGAGGTTGCCGGAACCGTGCTGGCGGACATCAATCCCTTTCCATGCCAGCCCCAGCCAATAACCCGTCGGGATGGAACCAATCAAATAGGAAAAAAGAATAACGGGTAAAATCATCAGCTTCATTCCAGATGTGCCAGCCGCTTGTTCCCCAGCCAGATGTAATCCAGAGCGGAAAGAATCGTGCTCGCAATCGTTGCATAAAGGATTAAATTACAAAATGCGCCAGGCAGCTTGAAAAGTACCGCAACGGCAAAGGCCATCTGAAGCGCCGTTGTCGTTTTTCCCAGCGGGCGGGGAGTTATCTTGGAATTGCCGGTCAAAATATAAACCAGCGTCCATCCAAGCACGACAAGCAGGTCCTGCGAAAAAATAACAATAAACACCCAGAGCGGGATCATGTGAACGGAGGCAAATGCGATGAATGTCGCCACCAGAAGCAGTTTATCTGCAAGAGGATCAAGAAAAGAGCCCAGCGTTGTACGTTCCCCCCGGATGCGCGCGATCGCCCCATCCAGCGCGTCGCTCGACACTGACAGAATAAAAATAAAACGGGCGGCAATGTAATGGTGTTCGATAAAGGCGATTATGAAAAGCGGAATCGCCAGAATTCGAAGAACGGTGATTTTATTGGCTAAAGTCATGGATTTGAGGTGTGCTTCACACTTTCTTTAAGCCACTGAGCCAGCGTCGCCGGATGCGCGCGCACGCGCACCCGTATTCCCTTTGCCGTAGGCTGCTGCTTCAGTACGTCCATGTAATTATAAAGCCCCGCCAGCCGGTGTCCTTCATCATAAGAAAGCAGCAGCTCTTTTTCTATCCACTGGGAAGAAAGTTTTGTCTCTACCGCTCTTAGAAAGACGTCAATTCCGTCGCCGGTGGCCGCGGAGATTGAAACGCCTTCCAGATTCTCGAAAGCGCTTCGGTCTTTCGTCGAAAGACGATCAATTTTATTATATGCCGTCAGTCGAGGCAATTTTCCGAGGTGAAGGTTTGTCAATACATCGACGACAGTGCGCGATTGCTGGAGCCACGCAGGATCTGCCGCATCTACGATGTGCACCACCAGATCGGCGGTGCTGATCTCTTCCAGCGTGGCGCGGAAAGCGGCTATGAGTTCGGTGGGCAATTTCTGTATGAACCCCACCGTATCACTGAAAAGAATTATGTGCCCGGACGGCAGGCGGACACGGCGCGTTGTCGGATCAAGGGTAGCGAAGAGCTTGTCATCCGCATACACATGCCGGTGTTCGCTTTTCGGCGCTCCGGAGGCAAGCGTCAGAATGCGGTTCAGCAGCGTGGATTTCCCGGCATTCGTGTAGCCTACCAGGGCCACCTGGGGCATGGGAATGCCCTGCCGCACGCGCCGCTGGAGTTTTCGCTCCCCTCTGATTTTTTCGATTTGATTCTGCAGATAGGAGATGCGGTCGCGGATGCGGCGGCGGTCGATTTCAAGTTTGCGTTCGCCCGGCCCCCGGGTCCCAATGCCGCCTGTCTGTTGTTCGAATTGTCCGAACCGTGCGGTAATGCGCGGTAGAAGGTAATTCAATTGGGCTAATTCGACCTGCAGGATGCCTTCATGCGTACGCGCACGCCGGGCGAAAATATCGAGTATCAGCCGCGTGCGGTCTACCACTTTAGCCTCGATAACATTTTCTAGGTTATGCTGCTGCACCGGTTTCAATTCATCATCGAAAATTACCGTGCGGATACCCAGGGCCCGTACGCGTTTCGCTAGAAACGTTGTTTTTCCCGACCCTATGAATGTTGCCGGGTCGGGCCTTGGTCTTGCCTGAGTGTGAGACTCTATAACCTTGCCTCCGGCGGTTTCAACAAGGCGGCTCAGCTCTTCCATGGAACTGCGCAGCGCAGCTTGCGTGCTGCCGCTGGTCTGCAGGCCGATGGTTAAAACCCGTTCCATTTAACCTTCATCTGGTGTCTGAACCATGTCATCTGGCGTTTCGCATATTGCCGCGTTTCAATAATCAGATTATTAAGAAGATCATTACGGGATATTTCGTTACGCAGATAGCGGATAACCAGGGGATAGCCAAGCCCGGTCAACGCCGGACAGTCTGCGGTGTATCCATGTTCCAGCAGCGCGGAAGTTTCCTTGATCATTCCCTGGTCAATCATTTTTCGACAGCGCAGTTCGATCCGTTTCTGCAGCTCTTCGCGCGGCAGGTCAATCCCGATGGCATGCAGAACGAATTCCTCTTCCCGCGCAGCCTGGTGTTCTTCGTGCCAGCGGGAAATTGTTTTACCCGTCAACTTGAATACTTCTAAAGCGCGTATGACTCTCTGAATATTATTTGCCGGGATGCGTCTGGCAGCTTCAGGGTCAATTTTTTCTAGATCATGATGCATTGCGGCGCGGCCATGCTTTTCGGCTTCAAGGCGCAGTGCCGTACGGATTGCCTCATTTCTCGGGGGCAATGGAGCGAGGCCTTCAATCAGCGCTTTGAAATAAAGCCCTGTGCCTCCGACAAGAATCGGTCTTCTGCCCCGCGCCGCGATCTCGGCGATTTTGTCGCGGGCGAGTCGAACAAAGTCCGCTGCTGAAAATGGCAGGCCCGGATCCCAGATGTCCACGAGATGGTAGGGAATGCCCTCAACTAAATAGACTCCTTCCCCCCTTGAGGGGGAAGGTGGGGATGGGGGGTTGTATTTAGGCCCCCCACCTTTTTCCTCCCCCTCCAGGGGGGAGGATGTTTGTTGGACCCACTGCCCCTTAGGTTTTGCCGTTCCCACCAGAAGATGTTGATAGACCTGCCGGGAATCCACGGAAATGATTTCGGCGTCTTGTTCCCGCGCGAGACGCAAGGCAAGTTCGGTTTTTCCGGATGAGGTCGGCCCTACGACAGCCTGGATTGATTTCTGGGAATGAGGACTGGGCATTACCTGATCGAAAAAACGGAATAGCGCTGGGTTGGCGGCCGCCAGTCAACGGCGATTTTTTCGACATGGGCCAGGGACGGCCCTTCCCTGAGAGCCTCCAGCAGTTGTTCCAGGTCGAATTTCTGGCCTTCGGCCTCGACTTCGACCGCGCCGTCCGGAAGATTTCGCACCCAGCCGGTCAGCCCCAGTGTCTGAGCCTTCTCCAGAACGAAATAGCGGAAATACACTCCCTGAACGCGGCCGGAAACGTGGGCACGAACTGCGGACAATTCAGTCTTATCGGCGCTCATAATTTAATGATAATAAAAAGCGCGTATCAGAAAAATAATGCCGGCTGCGGCGAATACAACGGCTCCAATTTTTTGAAGCGCCGGGGGATGAATCAGTCGTTTCGCCTTATTGCCCAGGAATACAGCCGCCGCGGTCACCGACCAAAGGGCAAGCGTGGCGGAAAGATAAATCGTTACTGGTGCGTGATGACCGGCTGCAAGTGTGGCTGTGGCAAGCTGCGTAAGGTCTCCCCATTCCGCGATAAAAATAACGAGGAAGGCGGAACCTGCCACCCTCCAGAAAGATTTTGATTTCTCTACTGTGTTTTCGTTTTTTTCCGCTTCTTTTTCCCCCTGTTCGCGCCATATCATCAGGGCGAATACCAGAAATAGCAGTCCCGCAGCCACCCGAACAAATTTCTCCGGGAAAATCGCCAAAACCGAACCAAAGAGAACGGCGACAAGGCTTTGAATAGCAAATGCGCCGGCGACGCCCAGAAAAACCGCCCGGGGGTTTTCGCGCGAGGCGAGAAGAACTGTGGCGAATATTGTTTTGTCCGGAAGTTCCGCGAGAGAAATCAACGCGAATGTAGAAAAGAATAAGGGCCACTCCATGAAGGCATTGTACCGTCCAAAGCGGCAGGCCACAAGTGGCCGCAGCCAGGGTTAGTCAGATAAGGTGCCGGGTTCCCGGGCCGCTTCATTGAGAAATCGCGCTTTCATTTCCTAATAGATAATTAGAATAAAAGTATGCGGCGCCAAACCTCTTATGCTTTGCTTGGCTTGTTCACAGGCGGCCTTATGCTTGCAGGCGCCCTTGCAGGTCACCTATTAAGATCGCATATAGGCTGGCATCTCGCTTTAAATTTGATTCCACGGGAATGGTTGCATTTCAATTTCTTTTACTGGTTTTTGACCGCCGAATCCGTTCTCTTGTTTACGGTCTTCGGTTTTTTATTGGGTAGCCAGGCAGACCGTTTGCGCAGCGAACGGGATGTGGCAAAGGCCACGATGGAGAATCTTACCCGTCTGGCTATTACCGACGGCCTGACCGGGATCTATAATCGCCGTTATCTGCGCGAACATCTGATTCACGAATTGCGTCAGGCAGAGCGCTACCGTACGCCTCTGACCGTCCTGATGCTTGATATTGATGATTTCAAAACCCTGAACGATACCTGCGGGCATCCGTTCGGCGATCTGGTGCTGGAACAGATCGCCGGGCTGATAGTTCAGGAGGCCCGCCGCGCCGATATCGCAGGTCGTTACGGCGGAGAGGAATTTCTTGTGATTATGCCAAGGCTGTCTTTCCGGGCCGCTCAAGTTTTCGCTGAACGTATCCGCAGGAAAATAGCAGACGCGCTTTTTATGTGCCAGGGCCGCAGGATCCCGGTCACGGTCAGCATTGGGATTGCTTCTTATCCGGAAGTCGTTGTTCCGGATAGAGAACATCTGATACGTGCGGCTGATGAAGCTTTATATAAGGCCAAGGCTGCAGGTAAGAACCTTGTTATTGCCTGGCAGGCTGACACGGCTCAGACTCCCCGCCATCACAGAGAAGCCCCGTGAAAGAAGGTTTTGTCCAAATATTTTATCAGGTCCTGCGGAACTTTCTGTGCAGTTCGGCAAGCGGCAGGCGGATGTGCGTTGGCCGGCCATGAGGGCAGGTCATGGGGCGTTCGCACGCGGCAAGCTCTTTCAGCAGCTGCGACATTTCTTCCAGCGCAAGATAGTCGTTTGCTTTTACCGCCGCGCGGCAGGCGGCGCGGGCAACGGCGGCGTGGCGGGCAGTTTCTTCGGCATGAGAGCTTTCGGTCTGAATGGAATCGAGAAAGCCGTCAAGGAAGCGCTTCACCTGGCGCATTTCCGGGAAATCTGCGGGCAGGGCTTTTAGGGCAAAACTCTTCCCGCCGAAGGATTCGATCTCAAACCCCAGTTTTCTGAGATCAGGCAGAAGATCTTCGATGAGCACCGCCTGATCATTGGCGAGTTCCCAGATGTACGGCGTTAAAAGCGGCTGGCTTGCTGTTTTGGGTTTGAGGGCACGTTTAAGAAGTTTTTCGTACATTACCCGCTCGCCTGCGGCGTGCTGGTCGATAATAAGCAATTCATTTCCCTGCTCTGCAAGCACGTAGACCTCATTGAACTGGCCGAGGATACGTATTGGAGCCGCATCAGTAATACTCCCTCTCCCCGCTTCCGCCACTGGGTCGTTGACGGATTCACTGGAACTCTGTGGCGTAAGCGGTGAGAGGGCGGGGGTGAGGGGTTCAGCTATCACGGTTTCTTTCGAAGGTTGTTGAAAAAGATCTGCCGCGGCATAAACATCCCCCTTCACCCGCGGCTCTCCGGTCCCGTACGGGACCGTCGGTCTTGCCCTATCCCCTGATGGGGCGAGGGGAGTGGTATGGTGAACCTCAAACATTTTCCGTATTCGAGCGTAGAGCAGGTCGTAAAGCATGCGTTCTTTTGAGAAACGGACCTCGCGCTTTGTGGGATGAACGTTCACGTCAACGATCGCCGGATCGACTTCAATAAAAAGCGCGAACACCGGGTGCCGGCCGATGGGCAGCCATTCGTGGTAAGCCTCGTAAATCGCATGCTGAAGAGCGCGCTGCTGCACAGGCCTGCCATTGACGAAAAGATACTGGGTATTCCTTGACGCGGAATGCGCTGGAACTTTGTTTATGAATCCCCGCCCAGAAACGGCCCCTTCGTCAAATTCGAACCACAAGAGCGAGGAAACAGTCTCGCTTCCCCACAGGTCGATCAGACGCAGCCGGATATCCGATCCCTGAGGCAAATTCATTGTGGATTTTCCTTCAAGCGTAACGTCAAAGCCCGTCTGCGGGTGGGCAAGAGCCAGTTCCTGAAGCGTACGCAGGATATGCGAACGTTCGGTCGAATCACGTTTAAGAAATTTCGACCGCGCCGGAGTGTTGAAAAAAAGATCGGCGACATTGATGGTCGTACCCTTTGGCGCGCCGATCATGGTGGAAGCCAGCACCTTCCCTCCCTCCAGCTTGATCTTAAATCCGTCGGGTTCTTCGACCGTACACGTGGTGAGTTCCAGGCGCGACACGGCGGCGATTGAAGGCAGCGCTTCGCCGCGAAAGCCGAAGGTCATGATCTTATGCAGGTCGTCCAGATTGCTCAGTTTGGAGGTGGCATGGCGATCCAGAGCCAGTTCGGCGTCTTCCCGCGTCATGCCTTCGCCGTTATCCGTGACGCGGATGTTTGTGCGTCCGGCGCCCCAGATTTCGATGGTAATCTGGGTGGCTCCGGCATCGAGGCTGTTTTCTACAAGTTCTTTAACTACGCTGGCGGGACGCTCTATGACTTCGCCGGCGGCGATCAGGCGGATGAGGGATTCAGGAAGCTTGTGTACCTTCACTTCATTCAGACGGCTACGGCGTTCGGAAATACGCGCGCTTTCTCATCCTTCTGGCAGAGCGAGAAAAAGGCGCAATCTTTAAAGCAGAAACGGCGGTCGCCCTGATTCAGTCGTTCCTCGCACTCCTTGTAGGCCTTTACCAGTTTCTGCACAAGGTGAGCCCACTGTGTCTGGAATTCGGAAAACTTAACGGCAACGTGGTAAGTTTCCCCTTTCTTGTGCGCGCGTATGATTTTTCCCTGCACCTGTGCGTTGACGATGCCGGGAATTTCCAGACGGAAGGTCACGTTCTTCGCGATTTGAGGCAGGGCGAATGTGATCATGGACAACCCGCCGGCGGACAGATCGCAGAGAATCGCGGGAGCCGGAAGGTTCATTCCTTCGCTCTTGAAGTCAACCAGCTTAGCGATACTCAGATGCAGCGGCAGGCGGGGATGTTTGCGGCGTTCTTCAATGGGAGTGGTCATGATATTTACCTCTTGGGTGCGCGTTCCGCATCAGCGTCCGGCGGGTTTGCGCCGTCGTTCCGAAGCCGGTCTTTAAGTTCCTGGAGCTTGACCATCGCCTTGAGCGGCGTAAAAGAATCAAGATCCAGATTCGCGAGCTCCTTTTTCAGTTCTAGATATATTTCCTCCCCCCTTGAGGGGGAGGATGTAGGTGGGGGGTTAAGGCTTTTATGAACCCCCCCATCCTTACCTTCCCCCGCCAAGGGGGAAGGGGTTCTGCTGAAAAGAAGCGGCTGTCTTGATGTCAAATTCTCCGTTGGAACGGAAGTCTGTTCCAGATGCCGGAGCAGCGTCTGCGCCCTTTGAAGAACGGGGCCGGGGACGCCGGCCAGCCGGGCTACATGTATGCCGTACGCCCGATCAGCTGGTCCGTATTCTACTTTATGCAGGAACACTACGTCATCGCCCCATTCACGCACTGTAACGTGGGCGTTGCGGATGCCCGACTGCTCCTGAGCCAGCTGCGTCAGCTCGAAGAAGTGCGTGGCAAAGAGGACCTTCGGTCCTCTCAGCAATGAGTTCTGAGCAATGAGCGATGAGTTGGCCAAACCGGATTTTGCAGTTGGCTCATTGCTCATTGCTCGTTGCTCGTTGCTGTTGTTCAAATATTCCAGGCACGCCCAGGCTATGGACATCCCGTCATAGGTCGATGTGCCGCGGCCCACTTCGTCCAGAATGACCAGGCTCCGCGGGGTCGCGTGGTTCAGGATGCGCGCAGTCTCAACCATTTCAACCATGAATGTAGATTCGCCTTCGGACAGCCGGTCTGACGCGCCGATGCGGGTGAAAAGCCTGTCGATGACGCCCACACGCGCTTCCGCAGCCGGGACATAGGAACCCATCTGCGCGAGTACTGCGATCAGGGCCGTCTGCCGCAGGTATGTGGATTTTCCGGACATGTTCGGCCCGGTCAGGATCAGTATCTGCTTGTCCCGTCCGTTCAAATCAATGTCATTCGGTACGAAAGTGCCCGATGACAGGACTTCCTCCAGCACCGGGTGCCGTCCTTCGCGGACGTAAAGCGCATCGGAATCATCCACCAGCGGTTTGCTCCAGCGGCGCAGGTCCGCGATATCGGCCAGGGTAAGAAATACGTCAATCTCAGCCAGGGATTCTGAAATCTGCTGAAGCAGGGCGCTGCGTTGCAGGATCCTGCCGCGTAAATCTTCGATAAGAGCGGTTTCAAGGCGCAGCGCGCGTTCCTCTGCTCCTAGGATTTTTGTCTCAAACTCTTTCAGTTCGGGGGTGATGTAGCGTTCGGCATTTACCATGGTCTGCTTGCGGATATAATGCGCCGGCACGCGCCCAATATGGGATTTCGTAACTTCAAGGTAATAACCGAAGATGTTGTTGTAGCCGACTTTCAGCGTGGTGATGCCGGTCTGCTCTTTTTCCCGGCGTTCCAGATCCATGAGACGGGTTTTCCCTTCGGAAATCCAGGAGCGCACCTCGTCAAGTTCGGCGTTGTATCCCGGCTGGATCACTCCGCCGTCCCTGCCCGTTGCCGGCGGAGCCTCAACAATGGCTTTTTCCAGCAGGGCCGCCAGGCCGTTGTCTTCGGGAAAATGCAGCAGCATCGTCTCGATAAAATCCGGAAGCTTCCCCCCAAGCCGCGTAGACTGCTGATATGCCAGGCCCAGTTGCGATTTGATTTTTTGGCAGCGCCGCAGGGCCTGCCCGAGAGCCGCCAGATCTCTCGGCGAAGCGGTGCGCGCGGTCAAGCGCGCCAGGATGCGTTCAATATCCGCTGTTCCATGCAGCATTGCGCGCAAATGTCTCCGGGATTCCTTTTCTTCAAAGAAAAATTCCACTTTCCGCTGCCGTTCCTGAATGGCTGTGACTTTCTTCAGCGGGCTGATCAGCCAGCGCCGCAGAAGACGCGCGCCCATGGGAGTAAAGGTTTTATCCAGTACTTTTAACAGCGTTACGGCCCTGCTTTTCCCGGAGTCGCCGACAAGTTCCAGATGGTCCAGGGTGTTTGCGTCCATTTGAAGAAAATCGTCGAGGGCGTAGGTGCGCAGCGTCCGCAGAGTGAATGACCTGCCGCATTGCGTGTTTTCAAGATAGCGCAACGCCGCGCCTGCGGCGATTAACGCTCCGGTGCGGGCCTCCAGCCCATAGCCGCGCAGCGAGGCCGCGCCGAAAAACCGCTTCAGGCGTTCTTCCGCAAAGGTTACGGAGAAATCAACGCCGGGCAGTTCCGCGAGCGTGTATCCGCGCTTTTCCAGCTTCTGCCGGAAACCGCCGTCAATGGTCTGTGACACCACTATTTCCGAGGGCGCCAGCCGCGCCAGCTCGTCAAAAAGTCTGGCTTCGGCGTTACCGGCAAATTCTGTGGCAAGAAATTCTCCAGTGGAACATTCCACAAACGCCAGCCCGGTAAGTTCCGCAGTCCAGGAGATAGCGGCCAGATAATTTGATTTTCTGGATTCAAGAAGAGCGTCTTCCTGAAGAGTGCCCGGCGTAACCACGCGGACGATGCCGCGCTTTACCAGCCCTTTTGCGGCGGAAGGATCTTCCAGCTGATCGGCTATGACCGCGCGCAGGCCGGCCCTGAGCAGTTTGGCGATGTAAGGATCCAGCGCGTGCGCCGGAACGCCGCACATGGGAACTTTCTGCCTGTGCGTGAGCGCTACCTCCAGAATCGGCGCAGCGCGCCGGGCGTCTTCGTCGAAAAGCTCGAAAAAATCACCCAGGCGGAAAAACAGCAGTTCATTGGGATGGCGCGCCTTAAGCTCATGGTACTGCTGCATGAGCGGGGTCATCCCTGTTTCTCCTCCCCCCTTGTGGGGGAGGAGTAAGGTGGGAGGTGGCGGCGCCATCTTCCCATTCCCCCCATTCATCCCTTCCCCCGCCAGGGGGGAAGGAGTTTGTGATGTTATACCCTCTATCGAATCAGAAGATTCCATCAGGTTTTCCAAGGAAGACGTCTTTTCCAGCTCTGCAGGATCTTGAACACATGGTATGTGGAATGAACATGCCTCACGAACCTGCGGGTTTCAGGATAGGGAATGTCTTCCGGCTCGAGCTCGGGTTTTCCGCGCAGCCATTCGCGGGTCACACCCGGCCCGGCATTATAAGCTGCGAGCACGGCGACGTCGTCGTCCGGGAAAATCCTCCGCAGTTTTGTCAGGTAATGCGACCCGATTCGCAGGTTGATATCCGGATCTTTCAGATCCTGGTCATGGAAGCTTTCAATCCCGACCTCCGGCGCCAGCTCGCGCGCTGTTTTTGGCAAAAGCTGCATAAGACCTATAGCGCCGCGAGCGGAGCGTGCCCCGGGCGAGAATCCGGATTCCGCTTTGATAATGGCCATTATCCAGAGAGGATCAAGATGGTTCTGCCCCGCATACTTATTGATCAGATTTTTGTGAATCAGCGGGCTGAACCAGTTCCACACAAGGCCGGAATAAAGAATGTAAACCGCAAGCCCGGCAATAACAGGCCATAACAATTTACGCCATAGCGGAAGAGGTTTTCCCGGCGGAAAGGCGTTTACGCCGCGCATCGGAAGAAAAGACATTTATGATACCGCCGTCTTCCCGGCAAGTCGTAGGCCGGGATCCAGTGGTTTTCCCGATGATGGGCCCCGGCCTGCCGCCTGCCGGGGCGACGTCAACTGAGTGTCGACTCCCACCAGCTCGCGGTTGAGCGCAAGAACTCTCTGGAGGCGTTTTTCTTTTTCTACCGGGGAAACATCATCCCCGGTAAGTTTTGCCGCCGTTGTACCCGGACGGGAAGAAAACTTGAAGGCAAAAAGACCGTCGAAGCGAACTTCCCTCATCAGCGACAGCGTGTCGGCGAAATCCTCGGGAGCCTCTCCCGGGAATCCCGCGATGATATCCGTAGTGATCATTATGTCCGGCATGGCCTTGCGCAGTTTCGCGACGATTTCCAGATACTCTTCGCGGTTGTAAAGCCGTTTCATCGCCTTAAGCGTGCGGTTTGATCCGCTCTGCACAGGCAGATGAATGTGGCGGCAGACCTTGGAACATTCGGCCATAGAAGTGATCAGGCGATCCGTCATGTAACGTGGGTGCGGGCTCATGAAACGGATGGCCTTTACGCTGTGGATCTTCTCTACAGCGCGCAATAAATCTGCAAAGTCTAAACCGTTTGATCGGTAAGAATTTACCGTCTGGCCCAGGAGCATAACTTCTTGGAACCCTTCAGCGCCCTTTCTTGTGGTCTCTATCAAAATGTCAGAGATGGGTCGGTAACCTTCACGTCCGCGCACCTGGGGCACGATGCAGTAGGAACAGGAAAAATTGCAGCCGCGCATGATCGTGATATAGGCGGTCGCTGCGCTGCCGAAAAGAGCCAAAGATGTGTCAGTGCCATTGGTGCCATCCCGAGGAGGTAAAGCCGTGTTGTCATTGCGAGAAGCCAAAGAGATGTCATTCCGAGGATCCGCCACGGTGTTTGGCGGGGACGTGGGAATCTCAGACGTTTGGCGTGTGCGGCTGGGATTGCCACGGTCGCCAATACGACTGGGCGACCTCGCAATGACGGCGGGTCGCGATGACACCTTTTTAGCCGGCTCGTTCGCAACGACAGCTCTAGCGCTTAGCACTTGTTCAACAACCTGTGGGAATTCCTCGATCTGTGTGGCAGGCGCAACGAGATCTATAAATGGATATCGCTTTTTAATGGAGGCCCCCCATCGGCTGGCGGCGCATCCGGCAACGATCAGGATGCGGTGAGGGTCTGCTTCCTTCCATTCCGCAAGGCGTCCGAGATTGGATTTAGCGCGGTGCTCGGCCTGATCGCGCACCGTGCAGGTGTTCATCAGGATAATGTCCGCGTCGTCGGGATCTGCCGTGCGCAGGAACCCGCGGGCTTCCAGAGGCCGCGCCATTTCCTCGGAATCGGCCACGTTCATCTGGCAGCCGTAGGTTATAAGGTGGTATTTCATTAGGCTGAGTTTATTGTACTTCGACGGAACCAGCGTGGGCAATCCGCCGCGCCGTTCGTCCAGGGGCAAACCCCAATGGTGGGTTTGTTTGCAGATTATCCTAAAGGTGCCTGTCCCAAAACTGGGAAATAAACAGTTTACTGGGACACCCTAGGATCCATCGGTGTCAGGCGGCGTGGGAATGTAAATGCGATTTGGGGTGGAATTCTATATGCAGGTCTAACGCATCGAGAAGGGCGCGGATGGAGCGATGTTCGGGATTCCCTTTTTTCGAAAGCATCTTATAGAGCCCAACACGCTGCAAGCCGGCTTTTTTTGCGGTCTGAGATATGCCTCTGGCGTGCGCCACGTCTTGCATGGCCAGCAGAAAAACATCTTCGCCTTCTTCATATGCGGCATTCAGGTAATTAGCCGCTTCGACAGGGTCTTGTAATTGTTCGTCCAAAACTTCTTCGTATTTCCGTAGTTTTCTCATTTTGATTGCCTCCACTCATCCGATCGATGATCTCCAAGATTTCCCAAGCGGGCACGGGCAATTCTTGCTTGCATCTTTGAGAGTCCTACGCCGTCGCGGAGAGCATCTGTCCATTCTGGATAAGGTTCTGCGCCTGATGCTGTCCTGTAAACTCTGATCTCCTTCACTTTTGTAGTGTATACCATGGTAAACAAAATGTCAACGGCGACGTGGGGAAGTGCGTCGTATCCGGATAGGGCGCAGGCGAGCTTGTGGGCACCGTCAGAACGTCCATTCCAGCGCACTCCCAGCGCTGGCCCAGCACTCAGGCTTAATCTACCTCAGTCAGGCTACATACGGGGTTCAAAGACGTACCCGAAACCGCGCATGGTCTGGATTACGCACATACCCTACAAAAGCAGATCAGTTGGAGGTTTCAGAAAATACGCAGGGGAAAGGATGGGAGAAGTTCTACAGCGATATTCTTTTCAGTTGGTCAATCAGGGTCGGAGTAAAAAGATTCGTAAGTATGACCCTAGATGTAACTCTCAACGGATTGTGCGGCATTAAGAATGTCCAGCAGGGAACCCGCGTCACGCGGCGGCAGCATAGATAGGGTAAGCAGAGTTTAAGATTTCTTTCCGACGCAAATAATTCCGGCTGTTCTCTATGCCACGGCGGCTCACAAGGTCAACTGAACGACCAAAGAATTGGGACAGTTCCGACTGCATACGAACCATATCAAAAAGAGTTGGATGTGATTCCGGAGCAAATTTCACCAACACATCAACATCACTTTCCGGAGAAAAATCCTGTCGAATGGCTGAGCCAAAAAGAGATAACTCCACGATGCCCCAACGATTACAGAATTGAGCGATCGCTGCTCTATCGATCTGCACTTGTAGTTTCATATTTTAATTATCGTATGTTCTTTAAAAGAATACAACCATTCAGCAGCATCCGTTTTTGCAATATTAAAATTTTTGTTACGAGGCTACAAACCGGCGAGGAAGGAAACACCGCCCCCCTCCTCCATCCTCCCCCTCGAGGGGGGAGGAGTAAGGTGGGGGTGATCCGCATTATCGGGGACGGGACGGCTTACGGATTGCCGGGGCGACGACGCGGCAGAGGGTGCGGCAATGGCCGGAGCGGTTTGATCAGATGTATCATCGACAACGCCTTTTGCCCGGACGGGCGAATGCAAAACAATTACGCCTAAAGCCGTCAAAATCCAGATATCTTTTTTCATCTGAGGTCCACCATTACGCTCTGGGACGGAGCGCTTTCCTCTCCCTGGGAATTAACGGCGGTAACGTAAAAAAGATAGAGCTTTTCCACACCGGGAGGCGGCGTCCAGGTGAGCCTCACCCTCCCCTCTCCCCGAGGGAGAGGGTGGTCGAAGACCCGGTGAGGCA
>CAZSAL010000044.1:0-22421 GCA_964604825.1 uncultured Elusimicrobia bacterium | reverse complement strand
CACGCGTGGTACTTTATACTGTATTCAGGAGAAAAAATGCCAGCAGGTCGGCCAAGTTCGTACGATCCAGAGATAGCGGCGGATATTTGCTCAAGCATTTCCACCTGCACAAGCTCATTAGAATCAATACTTGAGAGCGAAGAAAGATTTCCCACAAAGCCCGCTTTCTATCGCTGGATGCTTGATCACCAAGAATTGCGTGACCTGTACGCGCGCGCGAAAGATGAGCAATTACAGATACTTGCGGACGAAATCCAGCCAATCGCAGACACGCCGCAAATGGGCGAAATCATCACAATCAAAGGTGATGAGCGCGAAGTAAAGATGTGCGATATGCTGGAACACCGCAAGTTGAGGATTGAATCGCGCAAATGGCTGCTGGCCAAGCTGGCTCCCAAGAAGTTCGGCGATAAGCTGGATCTGAATCATTCTGGCGAGATCGCGGTCAAGCGCGTGGTGAAGATTCGATAGCACATGCCCAGTGCTGTCTTTTTGGGTTGGGTCTTTGGTGTTGGAAAATGTACACTCATAGGTGAGGTGATTCATGCCGCAATTTGGCGCAGTGCAAACTCCGACAACGCTGTCATCCGGCGAGAAGTTGGCCGTATTGAACGGTGAGAACCTGGCAAATAACGCAGCCACAATGTCTGTATGCTTCACGCCCGATCCTGGAGGCGGCGCTATCAATCTCACAGTCATCAACTCGACGGCACAATCTCTCACACTGCAAACTTCGCCAGATAATGTGACGTTTACCGAAGTAATGAACGAATTTACCCAGGCTGCTGTGGCTCAAGCTGCATATGCCAGCGTGTTTAATGTCAGTCCAGCGGGATATTACCGGCTGGCGAACCTGAGCGGAAGCGCGATCACGGCTGGAACCGCATGGCTGGCGAGGTAGTCGAAGTAGATTTTTTCGATGAACTCTTCAAGCCTACTCCCAAGCAGGAAGAGTGCATCGCTTTCACTGATCAGTACCGATTCGTACTGTATGGTGGAGGGGCTGGCGGCGGCAAAAGCTATCTGCTGCGCTGGTGGTGTCTTCGGCAACTGCTGAAGCGGTATGAGGAAACAGGGATTTTAGGTTTGACAGTTGGCCTGTTTTCAATCGATTATCCAACCCTGCAAGATCGCCAAATCAGCAAAATAGAGCGTGAATTTCCAGAATGGCTCGGAAAGACCCACCGAACCGAAAAAGAAGGATTATGCTTTTTTCTAAATGAGGAGTTTGGTGGCGGCCGCATCGCACTTCGCAACCTTCAAGACCCTAATTCATATAAATCCGCCGAGTTTTGCGACATTGCCGTTGAAGAGCTGACTGAGAACAAGCGCGAAGTGTTTGAGGATTTGGTACTGTTCCGGCTGCGTATGCCGGGGATTGCGCGACCTTGTTTTCTTGGCGCAACGAATCCCACCGGGATTGGCCTGCAATGGGTCAAAGCGTTATGGCCGGACGCCAAGTTTCCCAAAGAGTTGCAGCACATCAAGCACGAGTTCAAGTTTGTGCCGGCGCTGCTTTCTGATAACCCGCACCTCGGGCCAGAATATCGCGCATCGCTTGAAGGTTTGCCGGAAAAGAAGCGGAAAGCACTACTGGACGGGGACTGGAAAGTTCCCGAAGGCCAATATTTCATCAACTTCGAGGAATCGGAACGTAAAATCCCGCACGCGATTGTGATGCAGATCGTGCAATCGTGGTGGACGCACTGGGTAAGCCAGGATTGGGGATATAAGCACGCCAGTCCGATGCATTGGCACGCCGCCGGGTTCGTGAGTCCAGCGCAGGCGCGACTTCTTGGAAGAAATTGGGATGCGCCGCGCAAATGCGTGTTTACTATAAGGGAACATATTGCAACTTTGGCGGATGACGACCAGAGCGAGATTGAGCTGGGAAGAAAGATTCAATCTCTGAACGGCACGCAAAAACTCAAGGCGTGGATTCTGTCAGCAGACGCGTTCGGAAAGAAAAGCAGCCAACATACGCCGGCAGAACTGCTTAGGCAGGGCGCAAACACTTTTCCGCATCCGCAAGAGGCGGACATGTCTCCGGGGAGCCGCGTTCCCGGCTGGCGATTCATGCACTCGCTGATCCAGGACGATACCTGGTTCATCTCCGATATGTGTCCCGAAGCCATCGCCGCGATTCCATCTCTGGAGTATGATTCAGATAAGGGCGGAGAGGATGTCCTCAAAACCGATCATCTGTATGATGATGTGGGGGATGAACTTCGCTACGGATTGCAGGATATGCTTGGCGCGAGCAAAGTTCCAACGGAAGTGCGCAGAGCCGAGGTCGCCGCGGCGATTGTGGAGCCCGGAACGCAGCCCACTTCGGAGCAGATGACGGAATTGTCAATGGCTATGCGAAAGTTCAACGAGCGGGAGCGGAACAAGCCAAAGCGGAGGGGAAGATGGTCGGTACGATAGTTCTGGCAGTTCTTTGGGCTTTCACCGGGTGGCTGTTCCACGGCGTCTGCAAACGGTATGACAAGAGATTTAATGCCCTGGAGCACGAGAACCTCATCATAGTTAAAGCGCTTACGGCTCAAAGCAAACGGGTTGAAGCGGTCGAAGAAGATGCGCGGAAGGCCTTAGAGATTGCGCTGGAATGTCGAAATAAATTGACGGAGGAACCTGAAAAGACGAAGACAGAACCGAAGCCGCCAGTCCCAAAGCGTGTAAACTGGATGCAGGCGCGGGCCGCGCTGGAAAAATCAACGTTAGAAGAGGAGCAACCATGACACCTGAACAGCAGAAAGCTCTTGATGATACTGCGACAGAGCGCGCCGCGACTCTCGGGCAGCCGCATGTCAACGATGGGCCGCAGCCATATCACGCAGGCGCATTGCCGCCGAATGACCATGTGCCGGGAAGCGCAGCGGTAGCGCCGGACCCTATGCCGGACTCATCCTCGGAACCATTGACTGGGTTGACCGAGATACCAACACAATCTGGTTCAAGTGAAGGTGAGGCCGCCAATGGCTGAGTCTCTGTCGCGTCTGCGCAATCCCCGCGCCGAATCCAAGCCGGAAGAGAAAGCCCCGGAACATGTGGACACCGGCGAAATGGGCGACCATCACCACGCCGCGGCAGAGGCCCTCCACACCGCCGAACCCGGGTCCAAGCACATGATCGTGTCGCATGACGGCTATTCCTACCGTTCCCATGGCATCCATGAGGACGGCAAGCACGAGCCGGAAGAGGGCACGCACGATCACGAGAATCTGGAAGCGCTCAAGTCGCACATGGGCAAATTCTTCGACGAAGAGGAACAGGAAGGCAAGGAAAAGGAAGACGGCGGACCTGAGTCGGAAGAGAATCAGAGTTTGTACTGAGGAGAATCACATGAAGCTGTTTCGCTCACTCGCAATTCTGTTCGCTGTAACCGGGTTTGTCGGAGCAGCGTGCGCCCAAAACTCTCAGAGCAAGTTCGCGGGCGAGATTCGCGCCTACAACTTTGCCTATGGCAATAACGGGACGTTGGTTCCGGCCCTTCAAGTAGATTCGCCGAATACTCCGACTCCGGCGCTTGCGACCTCAACAATCAGCGTAGCGTATGGCACGGTGACGCTGGGCGACGGAACAGTTATCGCGCCCCTTTCGATCAGCGCTCCGATCACCATCGGCAGCGGAGCGAATCAGGAGACGGTGACGCCTTCGGCCGTAAGCTGCACCACGCCGCAGATTTATCAATCCTGCACCTTCACCGCCTATTTCACCTATTCGCATGGGACGGGCGACAGGGTGATTTCCGGAACGTACGGATTGCAAGAGGCGCTCAATTACGCTAATTCCTACGGCGTAGGCGGGATTGTAGCGGTCGATTCGCAGTGGTATGCGCTGGGCGGAACTCAGGCGATCGTTGCCGCTTCGGTTCCATACTCCAATGTCTACGTTCTGGACAATTCTGGCGCTCCTGGCTTGCGGTATTTTGTTCCTACGGCCACCAGTCAGGCAACGACAGCGGCGGCGGCAGCTTCTACCGGTTCTCTCACTGCCGGCGGCGCATTGACGGCAGGAGCGTACTTCTTCAAAACCGCCTATGTTGACCTTCAAGGGCAGGTTTCGCAGGCTTCTTCGGAGGTCGCCAGTTCGCTTACCGCAACCTCGACCAACGCCAGCATTACTGTCAACGCTCCTGCGGCGGCTGCCGGGCAGGTAGGCTACATCGTCTACATGACAGTGCATGGCGGGGGTACAGGAAACGAGTATTATGTTCCATTGACCTCGACCAATTGCACTCTGACGAAGCTCGAAAGCGTCATTCCCGCCTGCGCGCTCACCAATACAACCTACGGCCAGACAAGCTCAGCGGCTCTGGTCGCGGCCAATCCTGTCAATACATCGGCTCTCGTTATCGGAGCGACGGATACTGTGAACCGAACTGCGTTCGTATATGCGCCAAGCGAGAGTTTCGGCGCTGTCGGCCCGGTTCCGGTCACGATTCTGGAGCAGCCCACGGCTACCTCCACCGCTGCGGCTACTTATCACATTGCAGCCATCACCATCAATGCGCCATTGTTCGCGCAGGTGGGCCGCGAGTACAGGGTCTGCGGCTCGGGCCACTTCACTTATGCGACAACTGGAACGCAGTTGCAATTCGCGCTTCTGGAAGGCCAGTACAACAATTCCGATGTGGCGTTGGCGACAACTACTGCGGCGACTTCAACTGCGACAAGCGGAAATGCGGTTGCGCAGTTCTGCTTTACCGTTGACATTACAGCGGTGGGGGCTACCACAGCAAGCGCCTGGACGCACGCTTATGACATCGTGAATACTGGAGCGGCAAGCGCGGCGGCTACGGTCTGGACCGATACGAATGTAGCTGTGGTTTCCACGCTTCCCGATACCGGCGTTCAATGGCTCGATCTGGAAGTCATCAATGCGGCGGCATTCGCAAGCGGCGGATTCCAGTTGGATTCCTTGAGCATCCTGCCGATACACTAAGGAGCGGTAATGCCTGCTAAGTCGCTTGCTCAATTACGCTGGATTAACTCGCCCTCGGGGAAGAAGGCTCTGGGGGCGAGTGGCGTAAAAGAGTGGGACGAAGCCAGCAAAGGATTGAAACTGCCGGAGCGCAAGGGCAGCATGATTTCAGCGCGGAGAAAGAAATGAGCCTATTGACAACTAAAAAGCGCAATAGTCTTCCCGGCAGTGAATTTGCGGGTCCGGATCGTTCCTACCCCATTCAAGACCCCTCTCACGCCAGAAATGCCCTTGCCCGCGCATCCGGCAAGCCAGTAGAGGCAGAGATTCGCGCCAAGGTACACCGCAAATATCCCGAGATCGGCGAAGGAAGCATGATCTCTCGCAGAAAGAAGGCCTAATATGCAAGCCGCGCCCATGACGGGACCGCAGAAACTGGATTTCATCCGCGACCAGATCCTCCAGGTTCGCGCGGGACTGCTCTCGTTCATTACCTGCCCTTACTGCGGGGAAGAAAACACGCCTGTGGACGAAAAGATGTGCTGTCCGTTATTCGCCGAGGCTGGCACCGCCGTGCTGGACCGCATGGAGAAACAGCAGGCGATTGACTTTCTGAGAACGATTCAGGATAAGGTGAACTGATGGCAACCAGCGCCGCACTAAGGGAAGAGCCTGCAAAGCCGAATGACGGCGATCAGTCCATTGAGGACCATCCTGAGCAAATCGAGGAACCGAACGAGCCGCACATTTACGGAGAACGCAACTGCTACCTCCCGGAGCAGCTGAAAACCGCTCTGAAGGTGGCCTTGGAATCGCTGGCGACGAAAGAGCTTTACGACCGCCGCCGCCACGTCATGCGAGTAAGCCGAAATAAGCACTATCGCAAGGGACTGCAGCATATTTACGAGAATCACTCGACTGGAATGTATACGGTTGGCGTGGCGGGAGAGGCGATTGCGGTCGGCCAGGGATTCATCGAGTGTCCGCAATATATCGGCGACTATAACGTTGTGCGACCGACTGAACTGATAATCGAGTCTGTTCTGACGCAGAATCCTCCAGGCATTGACTTTCGCCCGAAGACCCAGATAACCGAGGATCTGGAGGCCGCAAACACAGCCGAAATCTACCGCGAATTCTTCGACCGTTCCAATGACGCCAAAGCTATCCAACTCAAGATTGTGCAGGAATTCTGCGAATCAGGTCTGACCATTGTCTCAGTCAATACCGAAGCAAATGCGCAACTTTGGGGAGAAAATGAAGATGGAGAGGCCAAGCAGAATGAGACGGCGCACGTATGGAGCGCATTATCAAGCCGAGTATCTCCACTGACCGCGAAGACGCAGAACGATCTGGATGCCGTAATTCTTTATGACGACCCGACGATCAATTCTGCGAAGATGCAATACCCGCATATCGAGGGAAAAATCAAGGGAGACGCGGCCGGCATCTGCGAAAACGCCTATGAGCGCATCGCTCGACTTGGCATCTTGCAGGGAACCAGGCGATATGCCCAAATCGGCGACGCAATGACACATCTGGCGGTCAGAGCCAATTGCTATCTGCGTCCCTGCAATTTCATTGATGAGAAGTTCGACGATCCCTACGAGTTATTTGCGGGCGATGAGGAGCACAAGATTCCTGCGGATAAGCCGGAAGACAATGAAAAAGAAGACGGGACGCCGTTTACGGTGCGCGAGAAGCTTGAGCAGTTGTTCCCCAATGGCGTTCAAACGGTTTTCATCGGCAAGCAATACGCGGAATCCTGGGCAGAGTCGATGGATGATGGGCTTGTGGTTGGCTTTCCCTACGAAGGCGACGGGATGGCGCGGGAAGCGATCATGGATGACGCGATTGTCATTCAGGATTTTTTCAACGACATTATGAACTCGCTCAGGGAGGCGCAGGATTTAGGCTGGCCGCGCACTTATATTTCGGCCGAGGATGAAGAATTCGATGCGATTCAGGACCAGCGATCCGAACCCTATGCTTTCGCCCTCAAAAAAGCCCGCGCGGGAATGAAACTGGAGGAAGATTTCTTTCGCGAGCCTGATTTGGTTCTTCCGGCCTCGCTTGTCAGTCTGATGGAATATCTTGCGGGGCCGTTCTTGCAATTCGTGCTGGGCACGCCGCCAGCTCTATTCGGTGCCAGCATGGAAGACCAAAAAACGGCCTCGGGTTACGCGCAGGCCAAGAATCAGGCGATGGGCGTCAAAGGAATTCCATGGTCCAGCCTTCAATCGATCATGGCGCGGATGTACTACCTTGCCGCACTGAAAGCTGCAAAGAATCCGGATCATGCAGAGCAGATTCTGGTGCCCGTAAAAGGACAAACGCAGGTTTTGAAGCTGGAAAAGCTGACGAAAGGAAAATTTGGAGCTTTTCCGGATGAAGATTCAAGCTTTCCGGAATCCACATCGGCGAAACGGGCGCTTTTGCAGCAACTTATCACGGTTGCGGCGCAGAATCCGCAAATTTCGGCCCAAATTCTCGGAGATGTCTACAATTGGGAGATTATCACGCAGATTTTCGGTTTCAAGGAGCTTCAATTGATGGAAGCGGAAGCCGGAAAGAAGCAGATGCGGGAAATTGAGGAACTTTTGCAGGCTTCTCCGATTCCGCCCAGCCCGGAAGATATGCAGGCATTCGAGCAGCAACAAACCCAAGCACTCCAGCAGCACGCCGAGGTTGCTCTTCTGGCGCAACAGCAGAAAATTCCCGCTCCGCCAGTGCCAACCCCTCCCAAGATGATTGATCTGGGAGACGGCAAGCAGTATCCGGAAGATTTGCTCAAGCCGTCGATTGAAGTTGACGATCTTGACTTCCATCAATGGGAAGGGCCGGCGGGCCAAGATTGGTTATCGACCGAGGCCGCATGGCGCGAAATCAATGTGGGGCGTCCCGGAGCCGATGGAACGCCTATGCCGAACGTGGCGGGCGTCGAGAATGTAAAATTGCACGTGAAGGAGCATTTGGCGCGCGCCGCTGCTATGATTCAGGCAGAGCAGGCCGCGATGAGCGCCATAACACCACCGAAGCCAGCCGCGGCGCCGCAACCGCCGGCGGCTCCGCCAACGATGTAAGGAGAAGTCAAATATGCCACCAGATGAAGCCCTTTTGGACGCACCGGAAGTTGAAGATGTAGACCTGGGAACGGAAACGAACGCGGAAGGCACGGATTCGACCGCAACTGACGATTCTGGGCAGTCTACCGACAAGACAGAAACCACTGACGATACCGGGCCGGTTATTTCTGACGCCAACGGCCAACTCAAACTCTCTGAGACGGCGCGCGCACAACTGGATAAAATCAAGGCAGAAAATCCCCGCCTCGCGCGCGAGATACGCGCCGCGCTTTTTGATCGCAAGGCGCTGCTTTCTAAAGTTCCCGGCGGCGTCAAGGAAGCTCTCCAGAGAATCGAGGAATATGAAGCGGAGGGCGGGTCGGAAGCCGTCCAGCAGGTCAAGCAGGAACTCGGCCAATGGAAGGATTTGGACGCTGATTTTCAGGCGGCAAAACCTGAATTTGTCAACGATATTGCGGCAGGGAATCCGGAGGCGTTCACCAAAATTGCGCCAATGGTGATGAGCAAATTTTCCGAAGTCGCGCCGGAATCCTACACCCATGAAGTTTCCAAGGTTTTCGCGGCGGACATGGCGGCAGCAGAAATTCCGCTGGCTCTCAAACTCTTCCGGCGCGAAATTGAAGATCCTGCGAACCCCGGCAAGACGAAACCTGGCATGGAAGGTGTTGCCGAAATTTACAACTCTCTCCAGGCCTATGCGGACCGAATCAATGGCTACGCGAAGACGCCGCCAAAGACAGAAGCCAAAACCCCATCGAATCCGTCGGGGACTTCGGATATTGACCAGCGCGAGCAGGCGCTGACCATCCGCGAATTCTCGACAGACAGGGCAGCGGTGAAGGATTCGATCACAGAATCTGAATTCGCCAAGAATGCAGCCGGACGCAAAATACCCGCCGAGAAAGTCTCTGTAATCCAAGAGCTTTACGAGATCGCGCTTGACCGAATGGTCAAATCCATTCCCGGCCATACGGCGAAGGTAGACAGATTTCTTGCGGCGAAAGATCGCACCGGCTATCGCAAGCACATGGAGGCTGCAATCAGGTCGAAGGCTCCTGACGCCATGGCACAGGCGTTCCGCAAGGCGGGAGTCGGAGCCAAGACTGGAACAGTCGCCAAACCCGCCGCCAAACCCGCACCGGGCGCAGCCAAGCAGGCGACAGTGACGACCGGATTCACGCGCATGGCGACAAAACCGGACCACAACGCGATTAACTGGCCGGCAACCGCGCGGATTCCTGGGAAAAAGGGTGGAGATGGAAAATTCATCCTGCGCGACGGGTCAAAAGTGTTGTACCAGCGATAGGAGACGGACGTGGACGGACGAATTGAGGGCACGGTAGTTTGGTTCAAAAACGAACTCGGCTATGGGTTCATTCAGCCCGAAGGCGGCGGAAAGCAGATTTTCGTTCACCATTCCGCAATCAGGATGGACGGCTACAAGACACTCAAGGAAGGCCAGACTGTGACGTTTGCTGTGGTTAAAGGCAACAAGGGACCACAGGCCGATGAGGTTGTGGTAAACTGAACCCGTAAGTACCAGAAGCGCAAGGCATGAGGGAAACCGGCCCCTTTAAACGGTTGAGCCGAGCGTGAATGGCGACAATTGAACGTATCACCATGAAGTTTGCAACGAGATTGCCCGGAGAGCGTGACTCCTACCAAAAAACGTAGCAATCGACCAGCGGCGGAATGGCGACAGCAACTCATTTCATTTGAGGTGTATCGCTATGCCTGCTGGAAACAATGCAAACACTATTGCGTCTCAAAGGGAATATCTCCGCGACAAGCTCGAAGAGACATTCCTTCTTTCCGCCGTACTCTGGAGCCGCGTACAGGCCCGCACGGACATTAAGCCTGTTTCCTCGCGCCCCTCCCGTATTCCCTTCACTCCGATTCCCACGGCCGCATTTGGCCAGTTCAACCCCAACGGAGGTGCGCTCGGCGTCGGCGATGCTCCGCAAGAAGTCTATGGCCAGTTGTCTTGCGTCTACTTCCGTCAGGGCGGTGCCTACACTGCACAGTCCGAATGGGCAACCGAGGGCGATTCCCGTTCCATCAAGGATTATGTCGCCTATACCGAAGAGACTGTCACCCGCACCTTAGCGGGCATGATGGATGCGGTTCTCTGCACTGGAGACGGCGCGGGAACGCTAGACACGATTGTGACTGTCGGGGCAAATTACCTCGTAGTCAACAATGCCAACTTCTTCTCTTCGGGCCAGCCCATTGACATCTATTCCGCTTACACTGGCGCCGCTGGATTCCTTGGTACTGTCACCATTCAGACGGTGGACACTACCAATACGACTCTTTGGCTGACTGGGCCGGTTCCTAACGGCGTTGTGGCAGGAAACTTCCTGCTGGTCAACGGTTCGGCTGGCGTGGCAAATTCCAGCCTGTTTGGGCGCAACTATTATCAGGTTGCCGGCAATACAGGCAACTTTATGAATATCCTGCGCTCGACCTATCCTGATCAATTTTCCGCCCGCAATATTCCGGCGAACGGAGCTTTGGTTCCGGCGACGGTTCGTGCCATGCTTGCGCAGATTATCCTTGCCAAAGGTGTTGACGCCGCGGACGAAAACGATCTGATCGTGCATTGCAACGTCGATATGCAGGCCGCGTGGGAGAACAACGCTCTTCTGATCCAGCGCGACGATATTGGCTCTGGCAGACGGCGCAATTCCACCGATGTACTGGCGGAAAAAGGGCCGGATGCCATGGCTGGATATGAGTTGGTTGTCAATCCCCGCGCAATTCCAGGGGTCATCGACTTCTTCGCGCTCAAGCAGTGGGGACGCCTCGAAGCGAAGAAGCTGGATATGTATGAGGTTGATGGCAATACAACCTTCTGGCAGAACGCTTCCGACGGCTCCGTAGCCACCACCAATATGTTCTGGATGGTCCTGGGCGTGCAAATTGGCTCGTGGATGCCGCGTATCAATGCGTTCATTAACAACGTGACAATCCCGAAGGGCTACTTCGGCCATTAATCCTGAAAACGCGGCTCATCCAACCCGGTGAGCCGCGTAGTAAGATGGAATCCATGGAAAACGAAGTATTTGATCCCGAAAAAGTGAAGCGCACTATCGGCGAATGCAACTTCGGAGAAGGCTGGTACGACTACGATGTTGTTGAGGCCGAGAACTACGACAAATTGCTTGCACTTTACCGGCTTGCGAAAGAGGCGCTGGAATCATGATCGTAGAAGTTGGCAGCGCCGAAGTAATGCACCATCCGACTCCGATGGCGAAATATGGCTTGAATCCGCATGGCGCGCCTATGTGGCGCATTGTCTATGCGGATTCGGTCAAGAGGTTGATTGGCGGTCGCTGGCCAGATGGGAAAGAGGAATACCGCTTGGCGCGCGTCTATACCGGACCGGGCGCAAAGGGCAAATGGGTTTTGGAATCCTGGATTTCAGCATTCGAGCATACAGGATGCACGGCGGAGGAATACCGCATCAAGTTTCAGGCCCCACAGTGCGTGACGACCATCCAGAATGAGCCTTATCCCTACGATGGCACCTATGTCCAGCGGTACATTTTTCCCAATGAGCCTGAGAATGTTGAGCAATTGATTGCGAAATGGCACAAAGACCGCGATGTTGGCTTTGCGGAGAGGCGGAGAATCGCGCAGGAAGCTATTGATTATGCCGCCAAAAAGACTCAGGAAGACGAGCGGTATCGTCTGCGGGATGCGCAGCCGGACCCCTGCGGGGTTATGATGTTGAGTAAGCAGAAGGCCTACAAAGTGGGCGAAGCGAGCAAATTCAACCTTCCCAAGCCCGGTTTCGGGCAGATGTAAGGAGCGTCGAAGATGGCAAGACAGAAGATTTGGCCTGACGGAAAAGCAGCATTGGATTACGCGGCGAAACATACTGGTAGAGAACGCCGTGTGCCTCCCGTGAATGAGTCCATTCAGGACATTGCCCGTAAGACGGTACATGTCTTCAACGTGGGTCCCTGGGGATTCCGCGAGAATGGCGGTTCGTTTGGGTATCACTTCATTCCCGCCTGCGAAGTGGGCGCTCCGATGGAATGGGAACGGCTGAAGCCCACTCCCGCTGCGCCGGGAGTCTATGTTCCCGACCATTGGGAAGAAGGCGAACGCCGCGTCACAGACCCACGAACCGAGTATGCCGCTGCTAAACCGCTCCCCGGCCTGATGATGGAACCGATGCCGAACACGCAAGAAGATTGCGTGTGGAATATGCAGGACACGGGCGAATACTTCGCCGATGAGGTTCTGCTCAAAATCGGCATTGGACACAGCAAGAACGATTCCAATGTGCGTCTAGGAGTGTTCCGCGCCGCTGGCAAATTCCCGACGGAAGCGGAACTGAGCGGGGCGCGAGCTGAACTCGCAAAATATATGACTGAGGCCGTTTTGGAGGCTGACCGCGCATGGGCAGCCGGCCCGATTAAAGCCGAGCAGGTCATCCGGCCGGAAATTCACCACATTTGCGCTCAATGGCTGAATCTGACAGACCGTGACTGGTTGCGTGGCACTAAGCCACAGGGTCGCGTCAAGTGCGAGATGTGCGGTTTGCTGGTCGATGAGGGCATCGCAACCTGTCAGAATGGTCATATCGTGAACGCCGATGCCTACAGACGCGCCACAGCGCAGCAGGAAGCCATTAAGAAGTCTCTGGCGGTGGGATAAATGCCGCTGCCGCCGCTCAGTACCGCGCCGTATTCCCTTGTCGATGATGCGTTGAATACGGCGCGCGTGCGGTTGAATGATGCAATCCAGCAACTTTCCGGCGATATTTTGAAGGATTCGCAGCCTTTCACGCAGACGATGGTGAATTCCGCATGGCTGCGAATGCAGCAATTCCTAGCCAATCTTGGCTTTGCGCGGCTCATCGATGAGGAAATCATTACCGGGCTACCTATCTGCGCCAGTTCTGACCCGGCTTCGCAATGCTGGATCGATTGGACGGGATTCTTCGACGGAACTCAAATCTGGTCCGGATTTGCGCTCCCGCAGAAATGCTCTTTCCCGCTCAAAATTTGGGACCGTGTGAGCGGCTATAACGCCGGATGGGGAGAGCCGCTGCGCAACATTATGGACGGGCTTCCGGCAACCTTCAAATATCCAAGAAACGGAATTTTCGAGTGGCGCAATGACCGGATTTATATGCCGGGAACGATGATCCCTGTCGATCTGCGGGTTCGATTCGCGCAGTTTTTCCCCTCTTTTCAGACTCAGGGAAGTACACCGTGGTATCAACAGCCGGTGCCGATTGTGGGCTGTCTTGATGCGCTGGCCGATTATATCTGTGTGGAAGCAAGCGATGGACGCGATGACGTGGATTCACAGACGTTCAAAACGAGAGCCGAGGCTGAGGCGAAGCTTATCTTTAACCGCGATGTCCGGCTCAAAAACCGTTCCAATGTCCGCCGGCAGCCACGCAGCGGATACGGGCACAGACACAGCTTCTCAACCTACTGGTGATACGATAGTTTAGGGGGAAACATGGCCGCAACAATTACACCGACAACAGCGCCGCAGAATCCTGATAACACTGGCCGAGAAATCCTGGTATACGGGACCATCGCTCTGACCGGAAATTACGGCGGCGCGGCCACGCATGGCGATACGCTCGACCTGACCCAGTTGCAGGATTTGGCGAAGTCCTCGCAGCTTCCTACGCAGGTTGAGATCTATGAAGTGCCAGCAGCAGGAACCGCGCCTACTTTCTATCAATTTGATTATTGCCCCGGAACGACACAGAAAAACGGCGTTCTCTCAATTGGATCGAACCTGACTGAGTACACTCAAGGTTCTGCGTATTCGGCCCCGCTCCTCGCCGCTAAAATCGGGATTTGTGCTTGGTTTCCGGCATACTAGGGGGCTAGATGCCCGGATTTGCGACCAAAGGCGCAATTGAGATTCCTCTGGAGGTTTTGGGTGGACGTGTCACCGAGATGGCCCCCACTGACCTTCCGGAAGGCGTGTCGCCTGACGAGCAGGACAATACCTATATTCCTGGCGCGGTTCTGACGCGCCCCTGTTTGGAGCGCGTTCTCACGAACGGGCCGGTGGATACGACCGTCACCTATCAGAAATCTTTTGTGATGCCCACCGGGGCAATCAGGAATCTTTACCTGTTTTCGAATGGAGAGCTTTTCTGGGAAGATCCAATCAACGCCCCGAAGGTCGGAAACCTGCTTTACACCGGGCCGCCAGGAAGCTATGCCAAATCCGCAACGATGTTTGGGCGCGAATACATTGCGCTCTCGGACGGATTGCACGGCACCGATGTTCCTCTCCAATGGGATGGAACCTATCTGGATAGAGTGACGCAGGATGGTCCAGCGTGGGTGCCCGCGGTTACGTCCATACCGGCTACTCCTGCACAGATGGCAAGTTCTGGGAATACCCTGACCCGCAGCGGGAATATCGTCACGGCGAACCTGGCATCGGCTCCCTACCCGCCTCTGCAAATCGGCTATCAGGCGCAGATTTCCAATGTGCCAGACTCAAACTCGACAACAGTCAATCAGACCATCACATCGCCATATCCATCCGGGCAATCGAGCGGGGCAGGAAATTTAAGCGATTACGATGGGAAAACATGGAGAACACAAGGAAACGGATCATTTCCGCTTTCCGATTTTGTAGTCGGCGGCTTGAACTTCAGTATCCCATCGACTGCGACAATCCTCGGCGTGGCCGTTAACTTCAATATCTTTGCACAGTCTCTCCCGACTTCAGGAACGATTGCCGGGATTTCGCTCTGGCAGACGGGCGCTCAACTCGGAACAGAAAAAACTCCCGGAACGGCATTTACAAGTTCAATTTACCCCGGCGTGAACCAATCCTATGGAGGCGCGGCGGATTTATGGGGTGCGTCTCTTACTCCAATCATAGTCAATGACCCATCCTTCGGATTCGCGGTAGCCGTTGATTGCCCGGACGTGCGTCTGTTCCTCGTTCAGCCATTCACGGTGACGGTTTATTACACACTCTCCGGCTCAGGTACAGTGGGCATTATCTCTTCCATTGTCATCGATAATGAATCCAATCCTGGCCTAGCCCTGGTAACGACAACGCAACCGCATGGACTGGCTCCGGAGGAGTATGTTTCGATTGTCGGGGTGGAACCGGGAGCGGTCGCAAACATCTCTGCTGCGCAATGGTCATCAGGCAGAACGACAATCACTACAAGCACGTCTCATAGGCTCACGATCGGGAGCGTCATATCGGTGGCCTCTGTCACCACGGCGACAGGAAGCACCACTTTTAGCTTTAATGGAACCTTCACAGTAGAAACCATTCCTAACCCCGACCAGATCACCTATACGCAAACGCCAATCACTGCGACCGATCCGGACGTAATCAACGCGACGGCAAGCACGGGCAACATCACAATCTCATGGCCTATTCCAGATACGCCCACTCCAAGCTATTTTCAGGTGGAATCGGCCCCCAGCCCCACCACGTTTCTTGTCCCGATCACTTATTGCGATGGGACATGGACGACAGGAACCGTGGGATTCATTTGGGAGGGAACTTTCTATGTAACGAATGTCATTTCTCCGACGCAGTTTCAATATCAGCAATATGGGCCGAATGGCTCTACTTCGGCAGTGGGAACGGTAACGCCTTTCGGACAGGCGGCGCCAGGGTTCCACCTGATGCGCGTGAATTATCTGACAAGACAAGGGGCAATCTTAAAGCCAAGCCCCTATGTCAAATTCATCGCCAACGGCGGAGAATATCTGCAAGTGGCGAGCATCCCGATTGGCCCGTCGAATATCGTTGCGCGCATTCTTGAGTTCACTGGAGCGGATGGAGCTTATTTCTTCTACCTTCCTGTCCCGGCGCAAGTCAACGGGCAAATAGTTTCGACCGCGACGCAGATAAACGACAATGTGACAACTACAATTCTACTTGATTTTTCCGATAACTCGCTTTTTGGCGGCATAGCGACCTCGATTCCGGGCAATGACCTTCTCTCTCAAATTGTTCTCGATGGCGCGCTCGGATTTGGGCAATATGCGACCCGGCTTATTACTTATGGGCAGCGCAACAAAATTCAGAATTTGCTCAATATGGGGTTTGATGCCGATGCCGCGGGAACGGATCTTATCGCAGTGCAGGGATGGCAAAATCTGGATGGCACACCGACATGGACGATTGTCTCGCTTGCCTCTCGTCCGACCGGAGGCCAGCTTGAACTCGTATGCAATCCTATTACGCATGGGACCACTGCACAGATTCTCTGGCAATCGGCCTATGCTGATGCATATGGCAATCCAATCCTTGCGCCGAACATGACCTACAAGGTTCGCTTCTGGATAAGCGTTCCTGCGAACAGCACAGTAGGCGGATTTGTGCAGTTCGATCTTTACTCGGCAAGCACTACGTTTGATTCTTATGCGGCCTACAATATCGGAAATGCCGCGTTTACAGGTTATGCGGAGGCGACCTTTAATGGTTCCACGCCCGTATCTATTCCTCCCGATCTTCAATTGATTCTTTCTGGCGGCGTAGGTCTGTTGCACGCGCCTGTCACCGTTGTTCTGGACGAACTGGAAATCATCCCTATTCAGACTCCCTACCTAGACGGCGTTCTTTTCGGCTCCTACGGAAATAATCAAGAGGGTATCGATGGAGTAACGGGCAAGTTCGGCCCGGTCACGGACACGCGCAAAGTGATGGATTTCGGCATTTTGCGCGAGACGTTCTATATGCTGACGCAGGAACCGTCCGGAAGGCTGCACGAAACGACCGACAATGGAACCACAGAGCCGTCAGGGTGGACCGTGAATGAGGTAGGGGCGAACTGCGGAGCATTATCGGCATTCTCCCTCACAAAATCGCAGGCGGACGATATGGCGGCATCGGGAGGCGAGGAATGGATGGCCTGGGCCTCTCTCTCGGGAGCCCGAATCTTCGGCGGCGCCTATCCTGACAAGATTTCGCAGGAAATCCAGCCTGACTGGGAGCAAATCAATCCGGCGGCGGCATTGACCGTCTGGGCGGTAAATGACCCAGTTGAAAGGGCGCTCTATTTTGGCGTTCCGCTTGGTTCTGCAACCGCGCCCAATAAGCTTCTATTCATGTCGTATCGGCAGCTTGATTCTGCGCAGTCCATCGCGGGATCTCCGCCGTTCCGGGTGAGCTTCACCGGAAAATTGATTGCGACGGACAATTCGCGAAAATGGTCTCTTTGGAACATGAGCATGAACAGCGCCGCGCTGATGTACCGCGAGGCAGGAACGCTTTCGCTCGTCCTTGGCGGAGGAAACGGATTGACCCCCGGAGTAGGCGGTTTCGGCAACGTCTATACGCTCAATCCAAACAAATACACGGATGACGATTATGGTCAGGTTTCGAGCTACTATTTCACTTACGGATTCGTGAATCGCGGAGCTGAACAGCAACTGCAGGTAGGAAGCCACCAGAAAGGGTTCTTTGGAGTCCTGGCGACGGTCACTTGGCCAGCAGGGACCATGCTCGTGCAAGTTGCGCCAAACAATCCGGCAAATCTTTGGCCTCTTTCCTGCGAGCGCACGGTAAGCCAGCCGAATATTGATTTGCAATGGGGATACGGCGGCATGATTATCGCGCGCGGCAGCCGGTTCTTTCTTAAGTTCTCGTCTGTTCCGCTGGAGGGCCAGACGGACAACGCCTATAATTTGCAGATGGTGACGGTCGCGTTGATTGCGACTAGATTGAAGACGCGCGGGGCCGCTCAATGACATTGAACATCAAAAACCTCGCTTTTATTCGTTCTGCGCAGGAATGGACCCCGGAATTGGCCGGGCGTGTGTACGAGGCTCTCCAAAGCATCGCCGTCGCGCACAATAATGTGGAATTGCAGACTAACGGCAACTCTACAGGAAAGCCGGAACCTCCGTCGGCTCCGATGGGAATACAGGTCACGGCGCGGGATGGCTACATGCACGTTGCGCTGAATGATCAAGAACCGCTTTACAGGGGTGTGCAGTATTGGGTAGCGCACGCAGATAACCCTAATTTTGTGAATGCCATTCATACTCAGGCATCCGGGACAGAACTGCGCAACCATACTGAATTCATCGGCAACCAGACGCGCTATGTGCAGGCCTACAAATCCTATCCGTGGAGCGGCCCTACTGCTCCAGTCATTCATGGAGGGGCAACCCCGATAGCCGTGCAGGGCGGGGGAAGCGTGGCTGGTCCGCTTTGGTTGCCATCGCAAAGCACAGGAACCAGCGTTCCGGGGGATGGAGGTCCGTCAGGACCTGGAAAGGTAGCGTTTCGCAGTACGACGGGACAGCCGCCAATCAGATGATGCGCGATCGGCAAGAGACGGATGAGGAAGAATTGCGCGTCTTGTATGATGGGGATGTACCTAAGTTAGACCGTGAATGGGTTTTAGTCGAGGATGGCCGCATTGTCGGGCACGGCGGGTTCAGGATGGTTCCGGAAGCTTGTTTGAAGCTGGCAAAAGGCCACCCGGCGGCAAGGATGCACTGGTTGAGAACGTTCCAGGCGCGGCAACTAGCCTGGATGAACGAAACGGGCTACAGGAGGATTATCGCTCTCGTTGCGCCGAAGATCGAACGAGGCTTCTTACGGAGGCTGGCGTCTTTAGGTTGGCTGGAAGGCTTGCAATCAGCAATCTTTCTCGCAGAGGGAGAGCATGAAGGTCCACACGAGAACCGTTTGGGATATTGAAAGCGGCCAGCTTCTCGCCGATGAAGCTTACGAATATACCGGACCGCTTGAACTTTGCAACATAGGAACCGGCGCAAAAAAAGACCTTTTCCAGAATGAAGCAACCGGCCAAAATATCTCTGCCACTGGCCAGAATAATGCGGCCTCCCTCTATGGAACTCTGAATCCCACGCTGACCACGATGGCTACCAATCCGCAGGGCATCAATCCCGCGGACATGGCAAAAATTCAGACCTCCAATATGCAGACGGCTGGCGGTGCGAACGCCGGCGCTGTGGGTCAAGGATCGCTTCTGGCAGCCCGGACAAAGAACGCTGGCACTGCGGATGCGGCCATTGCGAAGAGCGGAGAGGCGGCCGGCCAGAATCTCTCCAGAGCAAATCTCGCTACGCAGAACGAAAATATCGGCATCAAGAATCAACAACAGGAAGAGGGATTGAAAGGATTACAGGGTCTTTACGGAACCAATGAAGCGCAGGCTTTGGGAGGTTTGAACGCTTCAAATAATGCTCTTGCAACCGAAATCAAGGCCCCTCAGTCATTCTGGCAGAAATACTTGCAGGGTGCGGGTGCCAATGCGATGAACGGAATAATCAGCGGAGTAATGGGGGGAGGCGGATAAATGGACTTCAACCCCCTATTGACAGAAATTCAAGGGCATCTACAGGCCATGTCTCCCGCGGCTCAGGCTGTTGTGACAAAGGTAGCGGGAAGTTCCATGCCTTCTTCTGTCGCTACCCCACAGACGGCTGCCGTTCCTGGAACGCTTTTGCCGCGCCCTGATTCCGCTTCTCCAGGAAACATTTCTTTGCCAGCCGCAACTCCCTCACTTTCCACCATGTCTGCGTTGCCTAGCCCTAAGCCACAACTGGTAACTGGTCCCAAGCGTGGACAGGCAATGATGACGACAGGTGAGCATATCCCGATGGGAACAATTCAAGGCGATACAGTAGAACGTTCCCGGCTGATAGATCAGGGAGCGCCCGTCGATAGCATCTATCACAACATCACCAACTCAAGTTTCGGCCAGGACCATCCACTTGCCGGGAAGCTATTGGGAGGCGTAGCTCAGGTAGCCGGAAAGATTGGCGATACGCTGGCTAATGGAGCGCCGGGAATTGCCCGCGAAATACCGGGCACGACCATTCGCCATAATATGCTTGTTGGGCAGGCCAATACTGCACTTACGCAGGATGAGGCCAACGCAGAGAAGCAAGCGCAGACGGCAGGATTGCAGCAAAAAGGCGACCTCGAAGAACAACAGGCGCGTGCTGCTGAATTGACGCCGACAACCGAAGAGGAGTCAGCTGCGCTAGGTGTGCCAGTCGGAACCATGCTGAACGCCGCAAGCCGAGCTGCTCTGGCGAAGCAGTCTGGAATCAATCAAACGAAGCAAACGATTGGCGAGCAGGCAAATGCAACTAAACTGAGCGTGGCTGATTTGCAGCAAGCAGCGCGAGATGCAGCGGCTGCGAATAAACCTCAACCGCACATCATTACGATGCAGGCTGGCCAGCCGCACGTGATGGAGCGCGATCCAAGCACAAAAGCCTACACGATTGACCGTGGAATAGCTCCGCCAAACTATGCGCAAGTTTTGCCGGAAATGCTGACTACGAAGACAACAGAATTGCTAGGTCCAGATAATGTGCAGCATCGCTATCAGTTCAATCCAGAAACCCATGCTTTCGACATCGACATGGGCGCGGCTCCAACAGGACAGGCAGCGCACCAGATATTCCAAGGGGCTGCAATCGAGCAACTTGGGCCGCAGATTATCAAAGACATTAACGATCATCGGGAGATTCTGGGAAATCTTTCCTCTTACTATAATCAATGGCTCTCCGGAACTCCGGTTTCTGATCCCGATGCCGCTAAATTGATGACCGAATTGATGAGTTTCGCAGCCACGCAGCCCGCTCTTCATGCGTTCCGAAGCACGAATGCGATGGAGGCTTTTGAGAAGATGGTTGGAGGATTGGCGAAAGACCCGGACTCCACCATAGCCTCTATCAATGGTCTTATGCTCTTACCAAAGACATTCACGAGCTTGGCACAGCAACCGGCAAATCGCAGTAATCATCCGGCGCAGGGCGGCGCGCCAAAAACTGGCGATGTAGTTGACGGCTACAAATTCAAGGGTGGCGATCCAGCGAAGCAATCGAGTTGGGAGCAGGTGAAAAAATAATGCCTGGACCTTGGGAAAAATTCGCACCTATATCCACTCCGCAGACTGGGCCGTGGGAGAAGTATGCGCAAACGCAAGGCGAAGCGTCTCCTATAGTCAAACCACCAGTTGCGCCCACTGCAACAATTGGGCCGACTCCGCCGCGAGGTCCAGGGCAATATTTCAAAGATGTTGGACTCGATCTGCGCAGCGGGGGAAACCGAACCATTGTAGGCAAAGGTTTGGGCTATCTTCAAGGTCAAGGCGATAAGGGATACTCAGGACTTGAGTCTGGAGTATCGCCTGCGCAGGCTGATTACATGGGAAGCGTGCCACTTGGATTGGCAAAGCTGGGCCAAGGAAGCGGAGAAATAGCCGAAGGTCATCCTGTCATCGGAGCAGGTCATCTTATCTCAGGCGCTGCGCAAACTGCGACAATTCCTTTGTCGTTCGCTGTTGGACCGGAAGGGGGAGCGGAAAGCGCACTGAATAAGCTATTAATTCCAAGTAAGAGAATTGCTGGACAGAATCTTGCAACGATAGCGCGGGAAGCATCTGATGTCCCTGTAGGAATGAGCGAAACGCAGCCTGCATTGGGAACCTTTCGGCAGACAGTTAAGACGGGAGGGCTGCCATCTTCTACGGCAACTAAACTCTCTAATCGAATAATGCCAGCCGCTCCTAAGCTGAATATGCTGGCAAGAAATGAGGCAGAACTGAGCGGTATGCCTATGGAAACTCCATCTCCTGAGCCTATCAATTTTCCAGAGGCTCGCAAATTTTACACAAACATCAGCAGAGAAACTGCTAAACCCGGAATGCTAAAGAGCATGATCGAGAACCCCAAGAGGCCGAATCTTCGTATGGATTTAGGGAATGTTCGTGAAGCTCTCAATACTGATCTTACGAATGCGGCAGGAACAATCGGGCGCGGTGAAGATTATGCCAATAACATGAGGGAATACGCACGCGGAGCGCGGTTTAATAATGTGCTGAAAAAGGCTGCAATTGGCGGAGGTATGGCTCTCACCGCAGAGGGATTAAAACGTCTTGGGATTTTAGGGAAAATTGCTGGAGGAATTACTCAGTGAAACGTATCATCATCTTTGCTGCTCTAATGTTTGTTTCTTATGCCGCATTCGGACAGAATGTGCGCTGGGATTTGCCGGTCACTACAGTGCAGGCATCTGGCGGCAATCTGCTTCCGGTTTATGCTATTCCCGGCGCAGGAGTGCAATTCTTTTCATGCTCCGGTTCTACTTGCAATACATTGGCGACGACCTATATTTCGGCCACAAGCTCCACGGCTTGTCCCAACTCCCCAATACCAATGCAGGTCGTTTTGAATGGGACATCGACCTGCGTATCATCAGCTGATCCGTATGGGAACATGGGTGGGTGGTTTTTGCCAGGGCAATATATGGCAACGATCACGATAGGCAGCGCGAACTATAACTACTATTTCACAATTGGGACAGCGAGCAACGTCTCCGGTCCTGTTGTGAATCTGCTGCAATACGCCAAGTGTGACGGGGCGACAGACGACCGTGTGGCAATCGGCA
>CAZSAL010000043.1:0-22432 GCA_964604825.1 uncultured Elusimicrobia bacterium | reverse complement strand
TCCCTAAAACCGTTTAAACTCAACCTTTTTAAAAAACGAGGTGTCAAAGTCGGGAAACGAACACCGTGCCAGCGTCCGGACAATGTTCCCCCAGACCTGGTCCGATTCGCTTTCGGACAAGCCTTCAAAGGCATTTCCGGAGGCTACGCGCAGGGGTTTGTAACCTTCGAGAAATTCCCCTGACGCCGCCATCACCGGCCGTTTGGCCAACGGTGTCCGTGCCTCTCCCAGCGAAAAATGTTCCATAATCGCCTCCGGGTTGTCCCTGGCGGCGCCATCCATAGCCTGCACGGTCTGGCTTAAATCCATGGAAGCGGCGGTCGAATCCATCGCCACGTTGACGACAAACCTGACGGAGCGATCGTCTTGAAGGTGCGCGGTGAATTCAAAGACCATTGAGACGTTCCCACACCATAGCGATTTGAGCTCGACTTCCCGGATTTCTGTCGCATCTCGAATCGGCGTCGCTTCCTCGGCATCCCGCAAACCGCGCCGAACCCCGGCTTTGAGCGCCTGGTTCACGGAATCCACAAGAGTAGGATAACCCTCTCCCCGACACAGATATTCCATGGCGGCATCCTGTCCCATCGGCCAGCTCATCAGACCGGCATTACTCATCGCGATCTTTAACGCGAGGATCTTTAGACCGCGTTCCCGGTCGGGGTGCATCCGGGCGAAACAAAGCACGGAGGAATCCGGAGCAGCCAGCAGGGCTGTCTCAAGTGCATCCTCAGAATTCAATCTCTCTATTACCTGCAAAAATTGGGCCCAACGATCAAGAGACGCCGCGTCCGCGTCGAACGGCTGAGCGAGCTTCTGATCGGCTATCTCATTGAGTCCGCCGGGAACGGAAGCCGCATTCAGCAGCCAATCAACTCCTGTGCTTAACAATCCAGTGCGGTAGGCATTCAGGGGATTGATGGTCGGATTCAATAAAACAGGATCTAGCTCACCCGTATTACTACCAATAACTTTAAGCTTGAATGGGTACTGGCGGCTTACTAATGCCGGAAAAGTTTTTCCCGTATCCAGAACATCCAAATCCATCTCGTCGAAGACGGAGCCGACGTCCCGACTCGCAACATTTCCACTGACGCCATACCTTTGGAATTCCTCAGCAGTTGGGACGATAATCCGCCTCGGAGCGCTGATATCTTTTGAATCCTGCGTGGCCGGTCGTTGCGTGGCCCTGGGTACGGAATTCCGACTGCCAGGCCCGGCCCTTGGGACGTTTATGGCCTCGGGCCTCTCAGCGGCCCGATTGGACTCCATGAGCCCGATGATCTCTCCGATCAGTTCCGGATTGAGAGAAATGTCATTCGACTCCAGCTGCTCCTGAACCTGGGAAACCGATTTCCTCCGTCTGCCCGAAACCGCTCCCAAAACCAAGCCGATTTCATCCTCATGCAGACCTGATTCACGAAGAAGTTTTTTGACGCTTTCTATAGGATTCCCCGGGGAATCTTTTGCCGGTTTTTCCCCCGGCGCCCGCGCCATCAACAGAACGGGAATATTAGCTGGGCCCTCATTCGCAAAACGTAACGTGGGGGATTGAAGGTTTCGAATTAAATGTCCCGAGCATTGTAGATCGGCACGAAACTCACGGACCTGGTGACGGAGCCACATGGAGGCACCTGGAAGGAGGGGACGGCGCATGACGGTCAGGTATGGGGCCAGAGCCTGCTCCTCAAAGGCGATTCCGAGCGCCGAGTTCCGAGTTATGAGTTGGTGGGATAAGACTCCGGAGCAAACCTTTGACTCATTACTCATTGCTCGGGACTCATAACCTGCTGTTGCCGTTTGGGCGGACAGGCAGGCAACCAGTAGCAACGCAATAAGTGACCGGAAGCGGGGAATCATGCCGCAGCCGCCGTTCTCCGCTCAAGACGAGCTACGGGTTCGCTGACGGATACATTCGAAAGTTTCTCGACCAGCTCGATAGCTACATGCCTCACATCTTCAATGGGTGAATCCGGCCGAAGGCCCGGGACAATATCTGTCTCGATGCCGGCCTCGAGCGCTTGTTGCTGGAGAAATCGCAGGGTCGAATAGAATCGTCTGACAGGGTCTAGGAAAAGCCAGTAAAGTACCGCGCCAAGGTCAAAGCCAAGTGAGATTTGGGGTGGGAGGACATTAGGTGCGGCGTGCAGAGGGGTCGTCAACAATGTGTCGGTCAATACCGGGTCATACTCACGTGCGAAGTCAACCAGACGTGCAAGCCAATCCGTGTCGCTGACAGCGTGGACCAGGGGGTCGTACAGATAATGATCCCTGATCGCCGCCACTGCCCCTTTCTCATTAATGTTGCCCAAACGAAGGGGCATTGGACTAAGCACCAGAGGCTCCACAGGCACAGCCGTTCCATTTGCCGAGATAGTGAGGTCGCGCGGGGTCGCCCATACAACAAGCGATTCTGACAAAATCGTCTTTTTATCATAGGTCGTATATGTCGGCGTGTAGAGGAGACTTTCGCCAAGGCGCATAAAACCTCGTCCGTGAAAGCTCATGGGACGACTTCGCACGCGCACCTTGATGGGGCTAAGTCCCGGGAACAAATAGTCTTTTTCAGTCCCCACGAGGGCATTATTTGGTTCTCCGACGTCTTCGAGCGGCAATTGATCAAGCAACCGCCGGAGATTTTCCACCCCATTGTGCGCATGATTAAGGGTGACCAGGCCTCCGGGGAACACTGAGGGATAGGCGTTGAGGAAATTCCTCCCTATCGCGAGGCGACTTTCCCAGCCGTCCTGGTGTTGGGTGTCAGCCGGCAGCGTAAAAGGGATGGGTTGATCGCCCTCTCCTCGAGCGTCCTGGATGGCCTCAAGATACGACTTCGCATTTTCCGGGGTGTCTGCAAACCAGGCGTTTGTCGAAATCGAAAAATCATGTCCGCCATTGCGCCGCAAGAATTGCAGAAATCGTTCACGATCCGCCGTGGGTTCGCCGCCGGCAATAGTCATCCGCACTTTTCGTTCTGCTTTCCGGGGCCAATCCTGCAAGAAACTGTTTAGCGCCTCGGGATTCAGGAACTGTTTCCCAAGCGGAGAACTGTTTAAGAAACAAAATTGACAACATTGCGTGCAATAATCGGTGAATATGGCCAGCACAGTTCCCAGTATCGGGATCTCGCCGGGCGGGGGCAACTTTGGGTTAGTGCGATAGAATGAACGGATGAGTTCCCACCGCGCAGCTTCGCAAACTTCCTGCCGGCCTGGGTCAAGGTCACGGAGTTGTCCGATGTTCTCTCCAAAAATCTGCTGGGCTTTCTGAATATACGGTTTTCCAAACGAGCCGGCTGGTCTGCTCATCATTACCGCCAGGAGCGCCGCACCGATGAGCCCCATCGCAAAAGTGCCGGGGTGATGGAAAAGGCTCCCCAGCAGGCTGGCAAAATCGATCCCCGCGAGACCGGCGTTCATTAGAAGCCCTGATCCCAGGGTTGGAACATGCGCGGCAGCAAGTTTCAGTATCAAGCCCAGCGAGAGCGAGCTTACCAATGCCAGCGCGATTCCAATCTTGCCGGAAACCAGCGGTTTACCTTCCGTAGCCCCCGGATCTTCGTCCGCAGCCAGTGGGATTATTTGCACCGGAAATACTTCCGGATGCGTGGCCTGATCGCGGCGCCCTGGATTGATATGGACACGACCCTCTGCATCGATCAGGACCTGGCGGATAATCTCCCCGGTAAGAGGAACCGACCCGATGTTTTCAGAAGGGATATGGCATGAAGTCTCCAAATAATCCCGAACAGCCGCCTCCGTTATCTGCATCTTCGGATCGACCTGCGGCAGATGCGCACTACTTCCTTGAATGATTTGTACCTGCCAATCCGGACCGGACAACCCGTCAAACATCTTCGGGAAGTAATCGGTGCGAACAATGGACTGCATCAAAAGGTCATTGCCTGCCTTAAGCGCCGTGTCGATATTGTCGAGCAGCGCTTCATCCACTGGAGGAGCCAAAAATATGAGCGACTGGCGGCGATGAACCACCGATAGGTAGTAAGGGATGCGTTCGAGATGAGCGAAATGCCTTTCGCCGGTTCTGCGGTTGCAGGCAACGACCGCAACGCACGGACCGATCGCCGCACGGCCGGATCTTTTATCCTCATTTGCCCAAAGGACGGACTCACTCTCCGAAATATAGCCGGCCGCCGATGACGCGGCCTCAAAAGCATAACGGGATTCGAAACCTGTATCAGTTTCGGAAGAACGGCTTCCGTTGTCATTCGACGAGACTGCGGTGGGGAACGGCTCGGACGGTTTGCGCGCACGCCCCAGAACGCCGAGCATGTACCGGCGGGAGCGTCCACCGCTGAATGGCAGGTGTATCCAGTTGAGCGCAGCGCAGAGGGCTTCCTGATTGAGGCGGATGCACGCCGGTGTGGCGTGCGCTAATGGGGAGGCCCCGTACGTGGCTTGCAGCGCTGGTTCGGCCGCCAGGCCCGCCACTGAGGCGTTGGCAGACAAGCACACCGCCAGCAGCCCGGCAACAATCGAACGCGCGCGTTTCGCACACGCCCTTGCGTACGGAAAAACCAGAAAAGACATGCGGATATTTTATGCGAGGTGTTCCGGCGATTAAATAGAGCGGAAGGCTAAAAATGCGGGGCTGGATGACCCATGCTTTTTAAGGGCCCTATTTTGATAGATATTGCGTAATCGCTTCGACGAGGCGTTTTTTCGCCAGGGCGCTGTTTTTGCGGAGACGGTTGGCGAGCGGCCAGACAGCGGGATTGAGCAACCGGAGCGCTACACGCAGCAGCGAGAAGTTCCATCCCCGCCCGAACAACGGAGTCATGTCATCATTCACTTCATCACTCACAACACGCAGGATGCGAACCGGGATTCCCGACCGCGTGCCGGCTTCAACTACGGCCTTCGTTTCCATATCCACCGCCTGCGCGCCGCGGCTTGCTGCGGCAGCGCGTTCCTCCGGAGTGCGCGCCGGAACAGACAGAGTAACTATCCGGTCTGTGACGATGTCACCCACTTTCAGATCCGCAGTGAGCGCTCCACAAAAACCTGACGAAATCAGTTCCCCGACTCCCTTTGCACACAGCCGCATTGCGGCAGCGCGGGCTGCGGCCATCCCCACGCCGGAAATGCACAGCCACACAGTCCGCCCCGATATAACTGTTCGATAGAGACCGGATTCCATCCGATTGAAATGAAGGGCTTTGAGGAGGAGCCCCGCTTCCCAGCGGGTGGCGATGACGATGCCAACTGCGCTACGTTTGAGCTGCGTACCAGGTACGGATTCAGCGGACATAGCCGTTCTTGCGGAACCAGTCCACTGCCTTCTGGATCGCGATTTCAATTGGCTTTTGCGGCAGGCCCAGTTCTTTTACGGCTTTGGAAGGGTCGTAATACATCGGCGCATGCCCCATGCGCACGCCATCCAGGGGTATTCGGGGTTCCCTGCCCGTAATATTGGCAATACCCGTACTGATCGCTCCCGCCAGCCATGCCACCGCATAGGGAATCCGTATTTTCGGTGCGGGCAGACCGGATACGTCCGCGAGCTTCTGCAGGAATTCCTTCAATGAAAGATTGACGTTTCCAAGGATATAACGCTCGCCGGTCCGTCCTTTGCCGGCGGCCTGGGAATGCCCATAAGCCACATCTTCGACATCGATAAAATTCATGCCGGTTTCAATATAGGCGGGCATTTTCCGGTTTAGAAAATCCAGGATCAATCGGCCGGTTGGCGTGGGCTTGATGTCATGCGAGCCGATCGGCGCAGCCGGACAGACGATGACCACCGGCAGGCCTTTTTTCGCATATTCCCGCGCCACAAGATCAGCCTGAAACTTTGTCTGCTTATAGATCCCGACCTGTTGCCCGGGCGGCGGATCAAGCTCTTCGCGGCCGACGCCAAGCGTTCCGTCCGACAACACCGGCCGCCCCACCGCGGCTACGCTCGAAGTGAAAACCACGCGCTTGATGCCCGCCTGTGCCGCTGCTTCAAGCATGTTGCGCGTGCCTTCCACATTGCTCCGGATTAATTCCTCGGGATGCCGTGCCCATATTCGGTAATCCGCCGCCACATGGAAAAGATGATCGCAACCGGCCGCAGCCCGATCAAGCGATGGACGATCCTGCAGATCGCCTTCGGAAATTTCAACGGAAAGCCCTTCAAGATTGCGGCGACTGGATCCCGGCCTGGCCAGGCAGCGCACAGCCATGCCTTCTTTCAACAACCTGCGCACCACGTGACTGCCGATGAAGCCTGTACCGCCTGTGACGAGCGCTTTTGTCATAATGACTCCGTCGTCATCCCCGAGGTAGTAATCGGGGATCCATCAAAAAAGGCTTTTATTTCATGGATTCCCGATAACACATTTCGGGAATGACAGCTGGAAAATAATTTCACGGAATTTCTTTCAGCGGTTTGATTACTCTGCGTGAATGTATCTGTCGGTAAAGCCGCTGGTACATTCCCAGCGCCAGCAGTGGAAAGTAATGCCTGTAGTAGGTGTACTCGAGATAAAAAACTTTCGGGAAGCCGGTGCCCGTAAATTCCGTTTCGTCCCATGTGCCGTCCGGGCGCTGGGACGTCACCAGATATTCCAGCCCGCGTTCCACCGCGGGATCTTCTATTTCTCCGCAGGTCAGGAAAGCCATAAGCGCCCAGGCAGTCTGGCTCGGCGTGCTCGGTCCTTTGCCCTTGCGCGACGGGTTATCATAACTGTCGCAGCGTTCCCCCCATCCTCCGTCAGGCTGCTGCACGCTGCGCAGCCAGGAAAGCGCGCTCTGCATTGTCGCGTCAGACGGCACTTCGCCTACGCAGGAAAGGCCGCGCAGAGCCTGCCATGTGCCGTAAATATAGTTCACTCCCCAGCGGCCGTAAAATGAACCGTCGGCTTCCTGATGCTTCCTGATGAATTCGGCCGCACGCTGTACGCAGGGATAGGTTTTATCGTAGCCCACAAGTCCCAGCACCTCGAGCACGCGCGCGGTCACATCCACCGTAGGAGGGTCGATCATGGCGTTATGATCGGCAAAGGGAATTTTTTCAAAGATGAATTTTATGTTGTCCACGTCAAAGGCTCCCCAGCCGCCGTTTGAGCTCTGCATGGACAGAATCCAGTTCAAACCGCGGAGGAAGGCTTTTTCTCTGGCGCCGGCAATAGAGCCGTCCAGCTTCACATGGCGCAGGGCCAGGAGCACCATGGCCGTATCGTCGATATCCGGATAAAAAGCGTTCTCGTATTCAAAGGCCCAGCCGCCGACGGGCCCGGTCGTGTTTTTGACCCGCCAGTCTCCGGTAATTTTGATTTCCCTTTCCAGAATCCAGCGCACGGCTTTGACGAGCGCGGGGTGATCAGGCCGCATGCCCGATTCGGCAAGGCTGAGAACGGAAATCGCCGAATCCCATACAGGGGAAAGGCACGGCTGGATCTCCAGCCCCTTTTCCTCGTGATCGATATAGAATTTTTCCAGTTCCCTGAGATTAAGCTGAATAACCGGATGATCATCCGGATAACCCAGGCAGTGGAAGGCCAGAATGGAATTCAACATGGAGGGAAGGATCGCTGCAAGGCCTTCGCTTTTTTCGTTGTGTTTCGTAATCCAGCGTTCTGCTCGCTTTATGGCCCAGCTTCGTATGAAATACGGGCCGTGTCCCTCCATATCCTTCAGGAAGGCATCCAACTCCAGGAAAAATTTCCTCCAGGAGAAAAACCCTTCCTCGTTGGGGCGTTCGCCTCCAACCGAAACCCAGGCAGGCGTATTGTCCGGGAAAAGCTCGTCAATACGACCGTTTTCCGGCAGCGACATGCGCGGCCGCTTCGCCCAAAGAATCGAAAGCGGAATGACGATGGCTCTTGTCCAGGAAGACATCTCATAAATGTTGAAATAGAACCAGTTGGGGAAAAGCATGATTTCCGGAGGAATCGACGGGACTCCCGCCCAGTCGTAAAGGCCGAAAAGCGCCAGATAAAATTTGCTGTAGGAATTAATTCTGTGTATACCGCCGAGACGGAAAAGGCAGGCCCTGGCGCGGGCAAGATTGAGGTCGGCAGCGTCATAACCAGCAAGCTTCAACGACCAGTAGGCTTTGAAAGTGGCGGAAATCTCGCTGGGCCCGTTGCGGTAAATTGGCCATCCCCCGTCGTCCTGCTGATGGTTCAGAATGAAAACCGCCAGTTTCCTGATTTTTTCGCGGTAAGCCGGGCGATCATGCCAGCCCATGAAGACATAGAGCATGATCATGTCCGCTTCGATGGTTGTGTCCGCTTTCAGATCCGCAGCCCAGTGCCCGTCTGCGCGTTGATGATGAATCAGCCAGCGCTGAGCGCGCTCGATGGAATCGCGCAGGCTCCACACAGCCTGCCCGTCGTTCTCTGCGCCCTGAACCACATGCGCGGGAAATATGCGGTCCCAGTGTCTTGGTTTCTTGAAGAGTTTTTTGCGGGACAGGCCCGGAACAAAACGCGCAGCGTTCCGTTCCAGGATATCGTCGCTGACGTAGGAAACGATTTCGGAAACAACCTTTCGGACCATAATATTTTTTATGCCTTCAACGCCCCTATAAGAGACTGCCACATGCCGGCGGGACCGGATGTCGCATCCAGTACTGCCGAAGGTTCGTACCCGCAATGGGCCATGCAGTTCGCGCAGCGGGGATCTTTCCCCGTGCCGTAACGGTCCCATTCCGTGGTTTCAATCAGTTCGCGGAAGGTTTTTGCGTACCCGTCAGACATCAGGTAGCAGGGCCTCTGCCAGCCGAAGATGTTGCGCGAAGGGCTTCCCCACGGAGTGCACTGATAGTTTTTTGCGCCCGTCAGAAAATCGAGGAAGAAGGAGGAATGATTAAAATGCCAGCGCTTGCGGCGCGCCGGATCAATTTTTCCGTCACGGCCAAGGATCTGGCGGAACAGCTCCCGGCTGCGCTCTCGCCGCAGGAAATGTTCCTGATCCGGCGCTTTCTGATAGGCGTAACCCGGGGAAATCGACATGCTGTCTACGCCAATGTTCATAAGAAAATCAAAAAGCTCGTGGAATTCTTCGGGCTTTTCCCCCTCAAAAATAGTGGTGTTGGTGGTAACCCGGAACCCACGGGACTTGGCCAATTTAATCGCCCCTACAGCGGACGCAAAGGTGCCGGGCCTGTTAACCGAAGCATCGTGGCGTTTTTCCGTGCCGTCAATGTGAATATTAAAGGCCATATATGGCGAAGGATTAAATTCAGCCAGACGGCGGCTTAAAAGGATTGCGTTGGTACAAAGATAGGTTAACTTTTTTCGCTTGACCAATTCCGCGACAATCCTCGGCATATCGACATGGATCAAGGGCTCGCCGCCCGCAATGCATACGACCGGCGCCCCGCACTCTTCGACCGCCAGGATGCATTCCTCAACAGAAAGCCGCTTGCTTAGTGCCTCCGGCGGATACTGAATCTTCCCGCAGCCGACGCATCCCAGATTACATTGGAATAACGGCTCAAGCATGAGGACCAGCGGATACCGCTTTGTTCCCTTGATCCGGTGCTTCATCACGTAGGCGCCGACTTTAACGCTTTCCAAGATTGATAAACTCATGATCTCCCTCGCTGGACGTCTCCCCGGCGATTCGTTAGCCGGGGTCCATCAGTAGAATCTTAATGGGTCCCGGCTTACGACCTGCCGGGACGACGAAAAATCCCTCTAAATAAATCAAAACCGCTTTAATGCCCAAGGAATAGACATAAAAGCGGCTCAATTTGAATTATGATAACAAAAAAAACTTAGTTAGTCAATTTGATTGATTTAACGCATAGATTTATGTATTTTTCATCTGGATATCGCTGAGGATGTTGGCAGCTTCGTCACCCCTATCAGCCGCATTACTCATATGCCGGTAAATCTCCCTCAATTTTAGTATCGCTGCCATATCCTTGGCGCGGAACAAATCCGCGAGAGCTTCCCGGTAGAGATGTTCCATAAGATTTTCTGTTTTTTTTGCGTTGACGATATTTTCGGACAGATGGCCGTTCATGTCTCTAAGCCCTTCCACAGCCATTGTGATATAACGGGCCGCCTGATAAAGCGCTTCCCCCATCTTCTTAAGATGTTCGTCCGTCTTGACCTCAAACAGGACCATTTCCTCTACCGTGGACTTTGCATAGTCGATCATGTCATCTATGGCGCGCGATAGATCGAAAATATCTTCGCGGTCAAACGGCGTGATAAAGGATTTGTTCAAGGCGCGAATAAGATCCTGCCGCAGAGTATCCGCAGCTTCTTCCGCTTTTTCTACGCGGCCTCCGAGTTCGGAACCGGGATGCTGAAGAAACTGATAAAGAAGCTGCAGCCCGCGTTCGGTTGCGCGTGATTGGTCCAACAACAGCTTGTGAAAGTCGTGACGTTTATGAAACCACATGGGAATTCATCTTCATTATCTCTACAAGAACCGCGGCCAGCGCCGCCGCGACAGGAACGGTGATCAGCCAGGAAAGCATCATTTCCACTGCGAGTTCCCAGCGTACACCCCGGGGATGGACCGCGATGCCCGCTCCAAGAATCGACGTGGACATCACATGCGACGTAGACATGGGGTAACCCGCCAGCGAACTGGCAGCGACCAGGGCGAACGTTCCTGTTTCCGCGCAAAAACTTTCCACCGGATCAATTTTGAAAAGCCTGTGTCCCACAGTCTTGATTATACGTCCCGAACCGAAAACAACTCCCAGGGCGATGCCCCCGCCGCAAAAAAGGTATGCCCACAAAGGCATGGCCTCTGGATGAACAGTCAATCCCGCCGCAGTCAGCGCCAGGAACAGCATGCCCATGTTTTTTTGTCCATCGTTGGAACCATGCGCGAGCGCGACGCCTATAAGGGAAACTACTTGAAGCGCACGAAAGAAAATCCCTGCAGCCGGAGTCAGATGCTCGCCAATCCAGCGCGTGAACAATGTCAGCACATAACCGGCAATAGCTCCACAGACCGGAACTATTGCCAGGAAAAGAAATACCTTGAAAACCTGGGGGTGATTAAGCCCCTGCCATCCGAAAGCCGCCATGACCGCGCCCAGCAGTCCGCCGAGCAGCGCGTGGCTGGAGGAACTCGGCAGGGAAAGCAGCCACATCAGAAAATTCCATATCAGCGCGCCAAGAAGACCTGCAGCAATAACACTCAAAAGCCATAAGGACCGGCCTGCCTCCGGGAATATCACGATACGCCCAAAGGTTTGAATAACATGATGACCTAAAAGAAACAACCCCACGATTTCACAGATAATGACAACAATAAGACCTGTGAGCGGCGGCAGAATTCGAGTGGTTATGACCGTAGCCACCAGGCTGCCACCGTCAATAAAGCCGTTAGTAAGCGTAAAAAGGAACAAAAACGCCATAAAGATTGCCAGCAGCATTTCGTTCAGCATGAATGATTTTTAACAGGTGTTAAGGAATAAATCAAGCTGGAATTGACACGGGGTTTTGCAGGTTCTGGCGGAGAAGCGCTTCGAACGCAGGCTCATTCACCGGGCCGCTGAAAAGATATCCCTGCAGCTTGTCACAATGGCTTTGTTTCAGGAATTTCAATTGCTCTATAGTTTCCACGCCTTCGGCCACAACGATAAGATTAAGACTGTGCGCCAGAACGATAATGGCATTTGCGATCGCCGCGTCACTGGGATCCGAGTCAATGTCACGCACGAACGACTGGTCGATTTTAAGCGTGCTGATCGGGAATTTCTTCAGGTAGCTCAACGAAGAATAACCCGTCCCGAAATCGTCCAGTGAAATATTTATTCCGCGGTCTTTCAATTCCCGCAGCAGGACGATCGTGTAATCGGCGTTCTGCATGGCGATCGTTTCGGTAATTTCCAGCTCCAGACAGCGCGGATTAAGTTCCGTTTCCTTCAGGACGCGCGAAATGATATCGACAAGGTCGTGGTGCTGAAACTGGCGCGCGGAAAGATTTACAGAAAGCATCAGCGGAGGCAGCCCTGCTTTCTGCCAGGCCTGGCTCTGGGCGCAGGCCTTGCGAAGCACCCATTCGCCCAGAGGAACAATCAGCCCGGTTTCTTCCGCAAGGCTGATGAATTCAGCCGGAAAGACAAGCCCCAGATCAGGATGCTGCCAGCGCACCAGCGCCTCCATGCCGACAATCTGTCCGCTGGCCATATCTATAATAGGCTGATAGTGCAGCAGAAATTCTTCTTTATCCAGGGCGCGGCGCAGGCTGTTTTCCATCGCCAGCCTCTCGAAGGCGCGCGCGTTCATGGCCGGCGTGTAAAGCTGATAGTTGTTGCGCCCCTGTTCCTTGGCCCTGTAGAGCGCCGTGTCGGAGTTTTTAAGCAGGGCATCCGCATCTTCCCCGTCGTAGGGATAAAGGCTTATGCCTATGCTCGTGGTGATATGAAGTTCATTGTTGCCGAAATGGAAGGGTTCCTTGAGAACTTCCAGCATCTGCTGAGCGAGCTTAGCCGCCCGGTCGGCCCGGCCCACATCCGGCAGCAGAACGACGAATTCATCCCCTCCAAGCCGGGCAAGGGTGTCGCTGTCGGAAAGCACGGATGAAAGCCTTTCCGCCACGCCGCGCAGCACCTGATCTCCCACGGCATGGCCCAGAGTGTCGACGATGGTTTTAAACCGGTCCAGATCCACAAAAAGCACGGCAAGCATCTTGCGCTGCCTTTCGGCGTGCGCCACGGCAAGCGTGAGGCGGTCGTGGAACATTATCCGGTTCGGCAGATCGGTCAGCCAGTCATAATGCGCCTGGTGCTGGAGCGTTTCTTCCGCGCGCTTCCTCTGCCTGCGCACTTCGGCCTCGCGCAGCTCCCTGTCGATAGCGGGGACAAGACGCGTGAGATTGTCCCTCATTATGTAGTCGTGCGCCCCCATTTTCATGGCGGCTACGGCCGCGTCTTCGCCGAAACTCCCCGAAATGATGATGAATGGGACGTCGACTTCCAGTTTTTTTGCCAGCATCAGAGCCGAAGTGGCGTCAAACTGCGCCAGGTTATGCTGGGCGATTATTACATCCCAGTTCTGACGGGAAAGGGCGGAAGCCATATTTGCGCTGTTGTCGACGCGTTCGAAGACAGGATCGTAGCCTCCCTGCCTCAGCACATTGACATAGGCTAATGCGTTTTCGTCGGTGTCTTCAATTATGAGCACCCGCAGCAGCATTCCCATAGATTTATTGTAATCCCCTTTTACTTATCAGCGCAGGATTTGTTTTGATATAGTCGTGCGACAAAAAATTGAGCGATCCATTGTTGCTGGTATTATTTTAACAGCTCTGCCTATCCTTGTGGTAGTATTCGCTAAAAAGATGCCTTACGCTGCGGTCCTGGATACGCCGCAAAGCCGCATTATTGGCAGTCCAAAAGCCAGGCTCAAAATCATCGAATATTCTGACTTTCAATGCCCCTCCTGCGCTCATGTCGAACCAACGATCCACACTGTTCTCGATGCCTTCAATGGCCGGGTTGTTTTCGTATTTAAATACTTCCCTCTGACAATGGCGCATAAAAACTCTCTGCCTGCGGCCCATGCCGCAGCCTGCGCCGAGCAGCAAAACAAGTTCTGGCAGTACCATGACCGCTTATTTGCGACTCAGCCATCCTGGGCGCCGCTCCCGGACGCCACAACTACCTTCGTTTCAATCGCTGAAGATCTCCATCTCAATGTCAACGATTTTAAAACCTGTTTTCAGGATCCGGTTACTCTTACTCCGGTCCTGCAGGACATGGCAGACGGTAAACGGTTGGACATACACTCCACCCCCACCTTTATCTTCGGAGATGAACGCATGGTTGGGAACGTATTCGAAGCCGACGGCGCCCGCGCTGTAGACAAGGAACTGAGGAAGTGACAAAAACCCCTTCCCCCCTTGAGGGGGAAGGCTGGGATGGGGGGTACTATACCGCTAATAAATGCATCAGCAAGACGATTGAGAAACAATATGGCAGAGGTGGAACGACGCCTCTGGCAAGAACTTCGTCTCCGTCAAATATCCAGTGCCCGGTTTAGACGACAACATTCTTTTGGAATATATATTGCAGATTTTGTATGTCTGGAGAAAAAATTGGTTATTGAAGTAGATGGCGGACAGCATAACGAATCAAAAACTGACTTAAGCCGAGATCAATGGTTTCGAGAACGAGGTTATCAAGTACTGCGATTCTGGAATAACGATATTTTTCAAAATATCGACGGCGTCAAACAACGAATTGATGAAGCGTTGAGCGTCAACGACACCCCCCACCTCAATCCTCCCCCTCAAGGGGGGAGGAAATAATTATCATGAATCTACGAAGTTCCTTATTTCTTTTCTCTCGTCTTTCCATCGCATCCGTTCTTTTTATAGGCGGGTTTCTCAAAGCGACCGGTCCGGCCGCAGAATTTGCCGGAGCCCTGGCCGCTTATCAAATTCTACCTGCAGTCTGGGTTATTCCCCTCTCACACATAATCCCGTGGATGGAACTGCTTACAGGCACTTATCTTTTCTTTGGCTTTTACACACGCTTCTTCGCAACAGTTGCCGCAGCTCTTTATTTTTCGTTTATAGTATTTCTCGCTTCAACTATATTTCGGCACATAGATCTCGCATCGTGCGGTTGTTTCGGAGCAATAGAAATGGCGCCTAAAAAAACAATTTCACTTGATGCCGCCTGTTTCCTTCTTTCTCTCCTCACGGTCCATGCCGGGCCTGTCAAGCCCTCAATCGACTTCTGGCTATAAGCTTACAGGCCTGTCAACCAAAAACGCATCTAAAAATCAGCCATATTTTATGGCCAAAAAAATTTACAAGATTTTTCTTGCACTTAACATATTCGTAACACAAGCTTGATAGAAATATTGGGAGCCGTAAAGAGCACCTGGGGTCAAGCGAGGGCAGGTACTTTAATTTTGTTTTCCAAAACACTGAAAAAAACTTTAAGCTGTTTGCTCACCGCCGCGCTCTTGTGGACTTCGGGAGAGGTCGACGCATCCCTTTTCCAACCTGCCGCGCAACGTCCCTTCTTGCCTCAATTTGAGTTTATACCTCCTCCGTCTCTTGGCCGCATAGCGGACTATTACAACGCGCCTTCTTCTTCAAAAGACCTGGTTATCCTTATCCAGGACCTTCACGCTCATTACGGCGTGCAGAGGCACATCGCCGGAATCCTTGAGTTTCTATCCGATAAATTAAGAAACGGAGAACCAAAAAATCGGGGTATCGGGGAAAAAATCTTAAATGCAGTTGCTCCTGCTCCCCGGGTCTCCGGTACACCGATTCCGTTTGCGCTGGCTGTCGAAGGCGCACAGGGACCGATCGACTCTTCCATAATGGCGTTTTTCCCGGACGCCCGCATTAAGGAAGCCACCTGCGACTATCTGATGCGCGAAGGCGAAATGACCGGCATGGAATATTTCGCGGTCATGCACAGCCAGCCATACCTTCTGACGGGAGTGGAAAACGAAAAATATTACGAGATCCACCGCGATTTATTCCGGAAAACCCTGCCGAGCAGGCAGGCTCTGGTAAAAATTTTAAACGGAGTGCAGCTTGAAGTCGAATCTCTCCAGCCCATCGTCTACCACAGCGCGCTGAAAAATATGGACGACAAAAAAGAAGCCTTTGAGAAAGGCGTTCTGTCGACCGACGAATATATCGCATTCCTTGCCGATACCGCCCGTGCCGCGGGAGTCGACGCCAGAGACAAATACCCCTCTTTCTATGCTTTTGTCTCCGCCCTCAGGCAGTCAGATCGAAAAAACGGCCTGGCAAGGCTGCTGGCCGGACGAACGAGCGCCACACCAGACCCAAGCCTCCTGCGCGGGCAGATCAGCGAGCTTTTGAAAGAGACCTACGGCTACATCACGGATGAAGAGCGCAAAAATTTGACGATGCTGGCCCGCCAGTCCGATCCCTCTTCCTATTACATGTATCTGCGGGATGTTGTTTATAATCATCAGCTTTTTTCCGCAGTTCCGCCGGAACTGGCGCGTTACATGGAATACCTGCACACAAGCCAATCGGTAGGCATGGACCGCCTTCTGCATGAGGCAAACGAACTATCTTTCCTTATAAAGCTGCGCCTGGCGCGCACGCCTGCGGAAAAGGATCTGGCCCAGGTGGAGCACGACCTGAACCTGCTGATACGCATAACAGACCTGACCGCTACGGAGATGGAAGTAAAAACTTTCGGCCCGCGCTTTGACCAGTTCATCGCGCTCTGCAAATCCGTGATCGGCTCCAAAGGCCTGGTCGCCTTCAATGAAGATAAAATCCGGCGGCTGGTTTCCACCAGCATCGACTATTACGTCATGGCGCTGCTGCGCAACAAGCCCATGGTCGAGAACACGCTTGCTCTGCTCTCGCACGCGCCCGCTTCCTCCCTGGAAGAGGAAGTCACGCTCGCAGATTTAAAGGACAAGCCCGCCTCCGCCAATGACGCCTCGCGAAATGCGCTTTTAGTCAGCAATGAGCAACGAGCGATGAGCAATGAGGAAACACCCAACGATGTCAATGCCGTTAACCATAACTCATCGCTAATTACTCATCGCTCAGACACCGTCGTCCTGGTTGCCGGAGGCTTCCACACGGACTCGCTTACAAGGATGCTTCGCGATAAAGGGGTTTCGTACGTTGTGATTACGCCCACTGTCGACAAGCTGACCCCTGCAGACCACGAACTCTATATCAAACGACTCTCCGGCACGCTGCTATCAACCGAGGAAATACTTCAGGCCGCCTACAGCACAGCGCCAACACTTGCCAGGGCCATATCCAGCAAAGAAACTTCCAGCCTGGCTACCGGGATTTACGGCCCGGCGCTGGCAGGTTCTTTCATCTTATTCGCCGGAGCTTTCGCACTTGCACACGGGATATCCTTTCATGGACTTGAGCATATGGTTACCGCCGGCTATGCCGGCGCTAATTTGCACGCTGTACAGAGTGCGCTGGCGCAATTATCGGCTGCCGTATCACAGCAGTCTCATTTGACCACATCCGCGGGCGCTGTCACTGCAGCAACGTCTTTAATGGCTGCATCCGTATTATCGCAGCAGCCTGCAAAACAGCCCTCAAACAATCTTTCATTTTCACCAAAAGAAATCGCGACCGCCGTAATTATTGGCGGCGCCGGACTCGGCATACTGGCTTATTTGCTGTTAAATTTCCCCTTTGCCGCAGGAATTCCTTTATTGATTGGCGTAACGATTTTGGGTAGGAAACTGATCGCCAATGTCAGCCAGCAAGGCGGATCAACAATAAAAATAACCAATATAAGCAGGCAAGTATTCACTTACATAGGATTGGCCATTATGTTAGGAGTGGGATGGGTCCATAACCAAAACCTCCTGCGTACCAGCCCGCCATCCGCCCCTCAGACCGTACACGTCTCCATAACCGTCAGAGAAAAGCAACTGGCAAAAGCAGAAGATGCATTACGAAAATATGTTGATGGCTACTTACGTAAATTTATAGACCCCAACATCAAAGCGATGCCTTGGGGCAATGGTCTTCGGGATATTGGGATGGATAAGGAAGCCGACCCGTACCAGGATATGGCCCAGCGCCGGCTGGATCACTTCAGCAATTTTTTGAACAAAAAGTGGAACGCTCTTAAAGGAAACCTCCCGGATTATATTAAGAACAAACCAAACGAATCTGTGCAGAAAATGTTGTTTGTATTGAAAACATTCGCGCCGGATAGTTACTACTTGCTTGAAACTGCCGATATCCACATACGTATTGCACACATCGGACCTGAAGGAGAAACGCTTGGCAACCACACCAAAGGCTGGACTGGAAAACCTTTTATTCTGGTCAATGAAGGACTTGGGAACAATCCATTTTTATCGGCGGCTGTTCTAGCCCATGAAGAGGTGCATACCGGACAAACCCCGCGCACCAAATTAGAATTACCCGCCGCACTTCTCGGGAGTGCAGTTGATTCCGTAAGGAGCCTGGTGCCCCCAAGCCAATTACCAACCGTTGAAATTCCCGCTTTCAGAGAAGGAAATAGTTTCCTCAAAAAATTTAAAATCGATATAGACGACCGCGCTGCGGGGGAAGCTTACACAGGAGAACGCTTTGCTAATGGCGTACCAGGAATCATTTTATTAATCTTCACCGGCGCTGGTTTCTTTGCCTTAAGTGGCCCATTATTCAAAGATCGGCGTAATACTCCTCAGGGAATGACTGCACCTGTAACGCCACCCTCATATGATTCCACCGCTTACTACAACCGTGCGGCACGCGCCGCACGTAGAGGAGGCCAATTACGTGGCGGGAATGGCCCAGGAGCGCAAAGACCTCCGGAACAGCGACGCCTCCGCAGCGAGAACGAAGGTAAATCGCTGCCGCGCAGGCTTCTGGAATTTATCGGGGTTGTCACCCATGAAGTCGGACACTATCTATTAGCTCGCGCGTTTGGCCTTAGAGTGACGTCGTTCAATATCTGGAGTGACCCCGGCGTTACGGTTGCGTTCCCGACACAGGAGTCGAACAAGAGTGTCCAGGCAGTACGCTCGACAGCTTTGGCAGGAGATCTTTTCAATCGATTAGGCTTGATGATGGGCGGTTTCGGATTTATAGCTGCCGCTTTCGGCATTGCAGCGACTCTTGCCCTCAGACATGCGCTGGGATCAGGCATTATCGCTCTAGCCGTTATAAGCGCTCTGATTGCACTCAGCAATTACTCTGTACTCCGCGGCAACCGCAATAGCAGAGACAAGACGATTGCACGCCAGGCCGCAGAAGGCACGTTGCCGAATAATCCCATCCTCTTTCCGACAACAGAACAAGGGACCGTAGGACCAGAGGAACCCGGCCATGCGTCTGGTGCTGTAACACCAGAGCCTGCCGAGGAGGAACCTCTGACCATGGGAGAGGAGCTTTCCGCTCCAGCTCATACAACTCCCGTCACTGCTCCGGTAACCCATACCAGACCGGCCGCAAAAGCCTCCCGGGTTCTTTTCGGCATGTTCAGTGTTTCTGCCGGGTTTACAGCTGCGATGGCTGCCGCCCCGAACTTGGGCTCTCTAATTCACCATGATCTAACGTCTCTCCTCGCTGTAGGGGCTATTGTGGTGGTCGGTGGTTTTATCATGCGTAAGATTACAAAATCCATTGGAAACCCTTATATAAAAACCTTCTTGTGGACGGCATTTGTTGTCGTTGCCGGCATTGCCCTATTCATGGCTTTCCCGCACCTGGCGTCTCACGCGGGGCTTTCCGCCGCGCAGCAGGCCGCTCAGGCTGCGGCGGCAGCGGGACCTCATGCGGCCTCGGCCGTTCCCCACGCAGCGGCCTCTTCCGTCTCCCAAGCCATGCCTTCCCTGACGGTTAGCGATAATAACGCTCTGGCTAATTTCACGATTGCCCATAATGCGATTCAACATATAAATCCCAGCGCTCAAGTCCGGGGTGAATATATCGTTCAAGTGTCTCAGAATATCTTGGACCAGCACCCCATCGCGGAAATCTCGAGGCATCTTGTTCATATTTCGTATACCACGGATCAGTTGAATGGTTTGGTTCATGACTATTTACATGGAGATTGGGGGCAATTGGCAAAACTTCTTGATAACCCTCAGGCGGACCCCGGCGCAGGGTATCGTGTCGCCGGAGTCCTCTACCAGCATGGAAACCAATTGGTCGCAAACCTTCATCCAACGATTGTCCAACACATCAATAATCCCAGCCTGGTCCAGGCAGCAGCGGGGCGCGCATCAGCAGCCGTCACGCAGGCGGGAGTCTCTCTGGGCGCAACCCCCGGAGCATTCCACGGCAAAACCCTTGATGTCCTTTCGGGCGCCAATCCAGGAGCATGGTCCGGCAGCCCACCCATACATTGGACAGATCCCTTGGGTTTAAATACCGGAGCCGCTTACCCGGCATCCGGGAATGTAGCAGCGACAGCCCAAAACGTGGCGAATGCAGGGACAGCCGCTAAAGGAGGAGCCCTTGGTGTAGCAGCCGCTAATACTTTCACGTACGTTAAAAACAACCCTTTGCCGACTCTTGTCGAATCTGTCTTATCACTACTCGTGCTAATTAGCTTCTGGAGGGCGCGGCGTTCACGCGCAGGAACGGGAACAACCCAAAACGCGGCGCCACCGCTGACCGACAATCAGATCAGGGTAGTGGCTGAAACGGTTGTGACAAAACTTCAAGAAGGAGGTTTTACAGCGGACCAGATCAGAGAATACCTGGATCTTCCGAGGAATGAGGAACTCCCGGATTATCTATACGACCTAGATGATCTATATTATTCGATTACAGGCAACTATCCCGACGCTGACAGGGAAAGAATCGATAATGAGATCAGGACCCTTTTAGCATCACCCGCCGCTCCTGTCGCCGCGCCCGTAGCCGCTCCCGCACCTGCCGCCACGCCCAGCCAAGGGTCTCAACTCGTCGGGGTGCAAATATCGATTCCACTCACAGCATTCGGTATTATGAAGGGCGCCCAACAGGATTTCTTCGATGGTCTCAGCCAGAAAAAAAACGAGTTGTATGTTCAGTATCGACAAAAAGGCGGGGAGGAGTGGATCAGGGAAAACATGCTTACGTGGAACATTGACGGTACTGACATGAGGCAAGGCGAAACTCACATTTTCTTCGTTAAACCGGGTGTTGTTTATGAATTCCAGGTGTGCGCACGAAATGCACAGAACGGCGGGCTAAGCCAAACCCCGGTCGCCACAATTAAAACCGGCACACCAGGTAATGAGCAGATTATTCGAAGAAGTCCTGTGACTCGTGGCACTATTGGCGAGTTCACTGTGCCGGAATCTGCACCGGCCGCACCCGCTTCGTCCTTCAACGTGTTCTGGCATATATTCAGTTCGCTCTTTGGTGAGATATGGCAGGATGCGATCGATGCCAGAAATCTCCCTGCTGGTGAACGCACAAGTCTGGGGGATGTCATGGCTGGATTGGGGCCGCTCTCAGAAAATCTGAAGACCACTAATATTCAGGTTGAAATGGTTGATGACCTGCCATGGTACAAGGCAGGAGAATTTGTACCAGGCACCGGAACGCCTGAAAACCCCCATAAGATCCGGCTGAACAGCCGCTACAGCGCCAAGGCTCTTCACCGCGCTCTGGGTCACGAATTGATCCACGCAGCGCAGGAAATGGTTGATCCTCAAGTTAATAGAGGTTTCTGGAGCGAACTTGTCACTATCATCCGGGAAGATAAAAACAGGGTTCAGTCTATCCTGGGATGGATGCTTCTTATAGGTGTTGCTTTAGCCGCAGTAGCTGCCGTTCTTCTAGGTATCGGCACAGGCGCGGCAGTCGGGACTGCCGTTCCAGCAGCCGTAATGCTTCTTACTGTGGCTTCCGCCGCCCACGCCATTAACAGCGCAAATAGAGCCTATACTGACGCTGCCTCTGAAGCCGCAGCGATGAACGATCCCACACTCAACGGCCTGATCCCTGCTAATAACCGACAGACCGTTACCATTAGATCCCTTATAGACGCAACCCGCGCCAGCATCCTCCAATCCGCGTAAACCTAATTCTCATAACCACCGGATAAGACCCTATAATGCTGACACGCGTCAGCATTAAATTATCACCATTGAATTTTATCGGAAAGTAATGTATCCTTGATGTAAGGAAACATTACAATGCTTGCCAAACGAACTTCTAAAAACCAGTTGACCCTTCCTAAAGAAGTCTTGAAGGAGTTCCCTGACGCCGAGTATTTCGATGTCAGCGCCCGCCCGGGGGAGATCGTTCTGCGGCCGGCGCTGATTCATCGCATGGGAGAGAATCTTTCCATGGTTCGGGAAAAGGTCGAGGCCATGGGCATCACGGAAAAAGACCTTCAGGACGCCATTGAATGGGCCCGGAAAAAAAGTTAAAGCGGGTTGTCCTTGATACAAATGTCGTGTTGTCGGCTCTGCTTTTTTCGGGTGCCACGGCGCGGCTGGTTGGGATGTGGCAGTCACGGCAGTTTGAGTTGCTGGTTTGCGCTTCCATTCTCAAGGAGTATACGCGGGTCCTCGCTTATCCGAAATTTCAACTGGATCAAAAACTGATCATCGACATACTGCATCACGACATTCTTCCTTACGTTACTCCGGTTTCAATACCCGCCCATATCCCACCAGTGATTCTGGAGGACCCAACCGACGATATTTTCCTGGCATGTGCCGTTTCCGGGACCGCCGACGCGCTCGTCAGCGGCGACATGCACCTGCTTCGTCTCGGACAATACAACGGCATCCCGATTCTCGATCCCTCCGCCTTTTTAAAGCTATTTTAGCCCATTCAAAAAATTCATTTGACAATATTACGATATCATGATATCGTAATATCAAATCTGAATGGGAGGCATCCATGCGTACTTATAGCGGCAAAATATTGATACGTATCCCGGCGGAGATTCATGCGGAATTATCCAAAGAATCTTTTGAAACGGGCCGGCCGGTTAATGAGATTTGCATAGAGGCGCTGCTGGCACGGCGCGCTTTAAAAAACTATAACCCATG
>CAZSAL010000042.1:0-23078 GCA_964604825.1 uncultured Elusimicrobia bacterium | reverse complement strand
CCCTAAAACCGTTTAAACTCAACCTTTTTAAAAAACGAGGTGTCAAAGTCGGGATTGAGGTCTTCGACAGTCTTGGGCTTTGGGAAGACGGCATTGAGCTCATCGGAAGCTGGTCTTTCCTGCTCTATCAAAGGCATTGCGGGGTTCCTTCTTACCCATTGCGTACCCAGGATATCGATTTTCTTGTTCCCCGAATTTATCCCCGTCGAGACTCTGTTGACCTGGCCGAGGCGCTGAGTCCGCTGGGGTTTCATGTGGATTTTGCCCCCCATGGGGCGATTTGTTTTATTCATCCTGATTTGAAAGTTGAATTTCTAACTCCGGAGCGCGGCAAAGGTGACCGGCCGACGATCAACATCAAACCGCTGGGAGTCAAAGCGGTCCAACTGCGGTTCCTGGACATGCTCTTCGACAGGCCTCTGGTTGTGCGTGAAGGTTCCGTGTCCGTTCGCATTCCCAATCCGATGAATTTCTGCCTGCACAAACTGATCATTGCTCAACGCCGCGGCAGGCCGGAGAAGGCGCAGAAAGACCTCGAACAGGCCGCACATCTTTTGAAAACCTTGAATCCGTCAGAGTTCCGCGCTGAAGCAGCGAAGCTGCCTAAAAAATGGCAGGCAATGATGCGGACGAGCTTAACGAAGGCGCGAACACTGTACCCCTCCGAACTGCATACCCTGGCGAAGTTCGACCTTACACCACAGTAGGCAAAAATAGCGCTTTTGAAGTGTAAGGTTCGTACCCGTTCGCGTTGATCGTTTATATATCCAGCCCGGAAGGCAGGTAAACCGTCACAGTTAAAAGGCCAAAAACCGGCGGGGGTGCCTTGCCGACTATTTGTTTATGCCTTGTTGACCATTTTTTATTGGAGACTAGGCCAAGCTTCCACTAACGGATAGGTCGCTTGGGAGGCTAGGCCACCACGCGACCCTATGTTAAGTGGAAGCGTGGCCAAACTTCCAAAAACAAATAGGTCGTTTAGCGCTTCCACTAAAAAACTGGTCGCGTGGTAAACCAAAGCGGAAGGGCCGAGGAACAACAGTAACTACAGGGCCGAGCATGAACAATTCAGATCAGAACTCAGAAAGCAGAAGTCAGAGATGCGGATGCTCGCTAGGCAGGTAATGGGTTATGGGGTGATAGGGAGATTGGGAGCTGGTATGCCACAAAGGGTGGTCAGGACCGCTTGAAACGAAGTATGCCGCGAACCAACCCGTCCCATCCGCCCAGCGCTATAAAACTGTCAGGCTCCCGTTCCCACGCGCGCGCCGCAGATTCCAGCAGCTCCGGGATCTGAAGCCCGCATTCGTTAATGAATTCCCTGTTCCCCAGCGCGACAACTCGCGGACGCTTTTCACCCGGAAACTTTAGAAATCCACTAACACCCTGCCCGGGTACTTCCCTGAATCCTTCCAGAGACATGGGCGGGATCATGTTGTGTCTGGCAACCCGGACAACCTCGGCCGCAAAGTCATGGCTTGAAAGTACTCCAAGCGACGCCATAGCCATCAGAAAGTCGTGCTGTATCTGGGGGCTGTCGGGAAGCACCTGATAAGCTACAAATTCAATGCTGCGCGACGGCGATGCTTTTTCCATAAAATCCCCCTGACAATTTAACGAACGGCTTCATAGTGATATTGTAATACAAGGACAGGAAATTTCTTATTCTAAAAAAAGGAAAGCAGAATCTGATTTGTTACGGGCACGTATTTGTGCGGGATTCGCCATATTCCCGGCCGCAATTCTTCCAGACGCCCGGCAGCGGCAAGCCTTTTGCGTTCGGCAATCCATGCGGTATTGCCCTCATCTTTCCATGCAAGACCTTCGCGAAGCCGCAGCCCCAGCATTAAACGCTCAAATTCCCGGGTCTTTTCATCCAGGGCCTCTTCCGAAAGCCGCGGCATGATACCGGATATAACGGCGGATTCATAGTCCTGCAGCGTCCTGTGATTTTCCCAGCGCATACCGTCAACGCAGCCCACGGCTCCCGCCCCCAGGCCGATATATGGTTCCTGCCGCCAATAAATCAAATTGTGCCGGCATTCCCGTCCGGCCCGGGCAAAATTAGATATTTCATATTGCGGGTATCCGGCCTTTTCAAGAAACGTTCTCGCATGGTCATACATTTCCGCTTGAAGATCATTATCAATACTGACCCCACTGGCAGCAAAAGGAGTTCCCGGCTCGACAGTTAACGCATAAAGAGACAGATGTTCAGGCGCAAAAGAAACGGTTCTCTCCAGCGTTTCGCTCCATCCCTTAAAGGTCTGTCCGGGCAGGCCGTACACCAAATCGATATTGATATTTTCGAAACCGGCGGCGCGCAGCAGATTAAAAGCCTCCACGAACCGTTTAACGCTGTGAATCCGTCCGATAGCGCGCAGCAGATCGTCGTCATAAGCCTGCAGCCCGATACTGACGCGGTTGATCCCGGCTTTCTTCCAAGCCAGAGCTTTCTCCATGGAAACGCTCTCCGGGTTAGCTTCTATATTAACTTCAGGCTTATCAGTAATCTGGAAATGGGCAAACAGGCTTTGAAAAATGGAAAAGATGTGCCGTGGTTCCAGTATGGAAGGCGTACCGCCTCCGAGATAGATTGTTTTAACCAAGTGCGGAATGTGGATTGCGGAATGCGGAAGTAGGTTGCTTTTATGAACGATTCCTTCTTCCGAACTCCGAATTCCGAATTCCGCATCTGCCGGCCATTCCCACAGCGCGATTTCGCGGCACAGAGCCTTCACATACGATTCGATCCCGTCTTCCATGCCTGCGGTAGAAACAAAATCACAATACCCGCAACGGGAGCGACAGAAAGGAATATGGACGTAAATACCTGGCGACGTATTATCGGATGTGACTATCATCTTTCCTGGAAAAAATAAATTTAGCCAGGGGTATCAGGAAGGGAATGAGCCCAAGCGTCCCGGCTATAAAAACCAGCCAGGAAATCCACGACCCCGGAAGGAAAAAAGCGGCTATGGACGCGGCAAGAGCCCCGAGAGAGGCGCACAGAAAAAAGAAATGCGTGGGCGGCGGCAGAATTTCAATAACAATAAAGGCTAACGAAGCTATCAGCCACGCTTTCCATGGGATAAACATGTTATTCTCCCATTCTGTCATTCCCGAGGTCGTAATCGGTCCCAATCCTTTTAAATCTAATGGAAGGGACCGTCCCATGTTCCGGGACGGGAATCCAGATGTTTTGAATGATAGATCCCCGCTTACTTCTTGCGGGGATGAGACTGTTTCTAATGAAATTATCGTACAGTCTCATTTAATCACCTTTATCCGGTTGAGCGGCCAATAAACCACCCATGCCCTGCCTTTCAAAAGACGGTTAGGCACAGGGCCCCAGAAACGCGAATCATAGGAACCATCCCGGTTGTCGCCCATTACCATATAGCTGTGTTCAGGCACTTTTACCGGTCCGAAATTGTCCCTTACCACGCCTCCCTGAACCTGCGCCAATTCGCCTGAATCCCAGACTTTCTGGTAATCGGCCGGGGGAACCATTACCGGCTCTGCCGGATACGTCATTGGATCGCGAAAAATTACGTACGGCTCGTCCTGCAGTTGACCGTTAACATAAAGATGCTTGTCTTTGATCTGGACGACATCGCCGGGAAGACCGATTGCCCGCTTGATGAAATCCTTGCGCAAATGACGCTCCCGATCGGATTTGGACAGGGCGGATTCCGGGCACTGGAATACGACGATATCACCGCGTTCGACGTTATGGAATTTAAGGATGCGCTTGTTCGTGTAAGGAATGCGAATCCCATAAACGAATTTGTTCACGAACAGATGATCTCCGATCAAAAGGGTGTCCTCCATGGAACCCGACGGAATCTTGAAGGCCTGAACCACCGCATACATTATCACCGCCGCAAGGATGACGGCTGAAGAAGAAGTCTCAACCCATTCGAGGTCTGCAGCCAAAAGTACTGATGAGCCTTTTTCACCGCCGGAAGCTTTGCGCAATTCAGCCAGCCCCCACAACAGACCAATGATAAGCCCGGTCACCGGCCATTTTGGGGACGGACCGCGCAAATCCGTGGAAGCGCTGATTACAAACCCTATCAGAAAACCGACGCCCGCCGTAAAAAAAACATGCAGCAGCGTGGAAACCCATCCGCGCTTCAATAAATCACCCTGCTTAAAAAGTTTTTTTAAAACATAGCCATATACTATAAGTCCGCAGCCGATCCAGAAAAGGGTTGTCTCCAATTTATTTATCCTCCATCAACGTTTAAGAATGGCCATGAATGCTTCCTGAGGGATTTCAACCTGGCCGAACTGTTTCATCCGTTTTTTCCCCTCTTTTTGTTTCTCCAGAAGCTTCCGCTTGCGCGTAATGTCGCCGCCATAGCATTTAGCCAGGACGTCTTTGCGCATGGCCGGGATGGTTTCCCGGGAAATAATGCGGCTGCCGATACGCGCCTGAAGCGGAATTTCGAACATCTGTCTGGGGATCAGGTCTTTGAGAGCCTCTACTAGTTTCCGCCCCTGCGCATAAGCTTTTTCGCTGTGAACAATAAAAGAAAAAGCGTCAACGACTTCCCCATGAACAAGAATTTCCATCTTAACCAGGTCCGCCGGGCTATACCCTGTGTGTTCATAGTCGAACGAGGCATATCCTTTGGACAGAGACTTCAGTTCATTATAGAAGTCGCTGACAATTTCGGCCAGTGGCAGATCATAATGCAGCGCAACCCTGGTGGCCGAGAGATATTTCATGTCATGAAATATGCCGCGCCGGTCCTGGCAGAGCTGCATCAGCGGCCCGACATAATCGGAAGGAGTAATGATCGTGGCCGAAACATAGGGTTCAAGGATCTCCTTAACATCAGCCTTATCGGGGAATTTGGCAGGGTTATCAATAACATGGCGTTCGCCGTGAACCGGAACGACCTGATAAACTACGTTTGGCGCCGTAACGATCAGCGGTATCTGGAATTCACGCTCCACCCGCGTTTTCACGATATCCAGATGCAGCAGTCCCAGGAATCCGGCACGGAAACCAAACCCCAGCGCAGAAGAAGTTTCCGGGATGAATACGAATGCCGAATCGGTCAGATGCAGCTTTTCCAGGGCCTTTTTTAGATTGTCATAATCGCTCGGGTTAACGGGATAAATTCCGGCGAAGACGAACGGTTTTAACTCCTTGTATCCGGGATGGGCGGTTTTCGCAGGACTCTCACTGGAAGTCAGCGTATCTCCCATGCGGACGTCATGCAGCTCCTTAAGTCCCAGAATCACATAACCGACTTCTCCGGCGGAGAGTTGTTCCGTCTTGACCAGTTTGAGCTGAAGCGCGCCCACCTCTTCAGCGACAACCTCCTTGCCGGAATACATAAATCTTAGCGGCATGCCCGTCTTGACTTCCCCTTCCAGTAGGCGCACATAAACGATTACGCCCCGGAAAGTATCAAAAACGGAATCAAAAACCAGGGCTTTCAAGGGAGACTGCGTGTTAATTCCCGGAGGCGGGATTTCGTTGACCACAGCTTCGAGAACTTCGCTGATGCCTTTGCCGATCTTGGCGCTGGTAAGAATAGGCGTTCGATCAATTCCCAACGTATTTTTAATCTGAACCGCGCAGGACGCGGGATCAGCCGCAGGGAGATCAATTTTATTTATCACCGGAATAATTTTCAGACCCGCGTCCCTTGCCAGACCTGCGTTGGCAAGCGTCTGAGCCTCGACGCCCTGCGTGGCATCCACCAAAAGCAGCGCCCCTTCACACGCAGCCAGAGCGCGCGAAACCTCATAAGTGAAATCAACGTGCCCCGGCGTGTCGATCAGATTCAGAATATATTTCCTGCCGGTACCAGGCGACTGGTACTGCATGCGCACGGCCTTTGCCTTGATCGTAATGCCGCGTTCGCGCTCAAGGTCCATGCTGTCCAGCGTCTGTTCGCGCATATCACGATGGGCGATAGTACCTGTCATCTCAAGGAGGCGGTCGGCCAGCGTGGATTTTCCATGGTCTATATGGGCGATGATGCAGAAATTGCGGATTTCCAAATGATTAGATTTTAGGAGGCGAAAGACGTTTTTCCACTTCCTCCTGGTCAGTTAAATGGAGAATTTCGTCAGCCAGTTTTTTGGTCTTCTCGTATGACGCGTCCCGCAAAAGCTTTTTAATTTTTGGCACAGCCGCCGCCGGGACCGAAAATTCGTCGAGCCCGAGACCAAGAAGGATGCTCGTAAACATCGGGTCGCCGGCCATTTCGCCGCACATCCCCACCCATTTTCCCGCTTTATGGCCAGCTTCGATAACCACCGATATCAACCGAAGCACGCTGAGGTGAAGGGGGTTATAAAGAGGCGCAACATTCTCATTCACCCGGTCTACGGCAAGCGTGTACTGGATTAAATCGTTCGTTCCCAGGGAAAGGAAATCGCAGTCCCTTGCCAGGATGTCGGAAATCATAGCGGCTGAAGGAGTCTCGATCATTATGCCGGCTTCGATATTCGAATCAAATGGAATGTCTTTATTCTTAAGTTCGTTTTTTACTTCTTCAAGCAACCGGTTGGCATGGCTCAGTTCTTCAACGCTGGTTATCATCGGATACATGATCTTAAGTTTGCCCTCGACGGACGCCCGGAGGATTGCCCGCAGTTGGGTCTTAAAAATATCAGGATATCGCAGACAGAGACGTATTCCCCGCAGGCCCAGGAAAGGATTACGCTCGGTATCCAGACCGGCCACGCCGAGCGGCGCCAATTTGTCTCCGCCCAAATCAACGGTCCGGATAATAACAGGATACGGGAGCATCTGCCGTGCGACAACCCTGTACTTCTCATAATGTTCTTCTTCCGTCGGCAGTTTCTCGCGGTTTAAATAAAGAAATTCCGTGCGATAAAGCCCGATGCCTTCGGCGCCGTGTCCCAAAGCGGCTTTAACTTCTTCGGGAGTTTCGATATTGCTGGCCAGAATTATTTTACGGCCGTCAGTCGTTTGAGCCGGGAGATCCTTGAATTTTTCCAGCTCCCTGGTTTCCGCAAGCTGAATTTCCCTGACTTTGCGGTAATTCTCAAGCGTCGCCATGGTGGGATTGACGATCACCAGGCCTTCGTTACCGTCGACTATGAGAATGTCCCCCGTATTAACGTTGCCCGTAATCTCTTTGAGCGCGACAACAGCGGGGATTTCCAGTCCCTGAGCGAGGATGGCGGTGTGTGAAGTCCGGCCTCCGATATCCGTAGCAAAACCTTCCACAAGATCTTCCCGGAGAGAAAATGTTTCCGAAGGAGAAAGGTCATGAGCAATAACTACGGACCGCTCCGTAAGCTGGCTGAGCTGGACTCCGCTGTGTCCAAGCAGATACCGCATCACACGCTTGCCAACATCCATAATATCGTCTTTGCGTTGCCGGAAATATTCATCTCCCAGTTTTTCAAACGTGCGGCCCACCTGATCCAGCACTGCAACCAGCGCCGCCTCGGCATTCATCAATTCCTGGCTGATTTTTTTCTCCACGTCCTTGCTGAACAACGCATCTTCCAGGATCAGCAAATGGACATCAATCAGAGCGGCGTGAGATTTCCCAAGGACCTTGAGCATCCTGTCTCTTGTTTGAACTATATCGGCGCGGGTCCTGCCGACAGCGATCCGGAAACGCTGGATTTCACGCTTTACTTCATCCCGCGATAGAGCGCGGAACACGTAAGAGAGCGCCTCTTCTTTGACGACAAACGCCTTCCCTATGCCAATGCCGGGCGAGGCTGCTATGCCGCGCAAAACTATCGATTTGGTTGGTTCTGGTTCAGCCATTATTCCTTCTCATCAAAATAATTATCGAAAAGCGCCTGCAAAGCGTCCAGTACCGCAGCTTCATCATCGCCCCTGGCGACGACCTTGACGGACGATCCCTCTTCAGCCGCAAGCATCATAAGTCCCATGATCGACTTTCCGTCCACCTCTGTTTCATCTTTTGAAACTTTGACGCTCGATTTAAACCGCGTAGTCGCCTGCACGAACAGGGCGGCCGGGCGGGCATGCAGTCCCAGTTTGTTTTTAACCTTAAACACCCGTTCCGCCATCAGTGGACCCCCAGGGAAACCATCGCGATGGCGACGGAACATGCCCCATAAAAAATAAATACAGATGATACAGCCCATCGCTTCAGCACAACGGACCCAAGCATAACGGAAATCATCCACAGAAGCATGCGCGAAGTGGCCCAATGTTTCAGATAAAAAAGAGTCAATGCAGCCAGGGCAACCAGTCCGATGCGCCGCACCTGGGCCGTCCATGTCTGAAGGTGCAGAGATTCGACCCAGCGCACTACGGCCGGCCCCTCCGCCACAGCTTTATGCAGGCCATGCCACCGCAGCCAGATGTGCAAAATATTAAAAAGAATCAGAAATCCCGTAATCCAGTACAGCGCGCAGGTATGCCAATCGTTCTTCTTATATGTTACAAGCACACCGGCGCAAAGCGCGGCAACGATACAAAATGGCCGCCAGGTACCCCAGATTACATGGTCTCCCACGGCTCCAAAGGCCCCTCCCATGCTGTCTTTAAGAACCTTTAATGTTCGATTTTCCTGGGCGTCCGAAGGCTGAACCTTCTCCTGCGAAAATACGACTCCCATAACAATCGGAGCAAAGTATGGATGCGTGTTAAAAAAATCCAGCTGGCGGCGGATCAGGCGCAGCAGCGATTCCCTGGATAATCCCAGCCTTTCCAGCAGAGGCACCATGCAGAAGGCGAATCCCGCGTTTTGCAGACGCTCAAAGTTCCATAACGTCTGCAGAAAGAACGATCTGATAAAGGTATTTATAAGCGCAAGCGGCATTATTTCCTCCGCCACGGAAAATGAATAAACCGGTTCTCCGGTTCAGATAGAAAGAACTCAAGCGCCACGCCAAGTCCCGCAGCCGGGAGCAGAAAAATCGACATGTGCAGGCTCTGTTCGAACCAGTGAATGCCTGGAATCCGCATTGACAGGTATGCCGCTTTCTGTCCAATTGCCATGCATATAGCGTAGGAAAGCGTATAACGCACCCATGCCCAGAAAAGTCCCAGAGCGATTCCGACCGACAGCGCTTCCGGAAGTTTTTCATCGCTTGCGGATTCTATACGGCGACAGATCACCGTATTCAGCCGCCTGGCATATTGATCCATCCAGCGGAAAAAGTATCCGAACGGCACGGCAAGCGCAATGGCAAGAACCAATGAAAAAGACGCATGCAGCGGAGCAGCCGTGGCCCAGAAGACAGCCAGGATCGTTACCGCAGTACAATCGTAAGGGATTCCCACTCCGACCGGAGTAACATCCATCCATAGCAGCTGCACTATGGCCCCTACCGCCAAACCCGTCGGCACATTTCCCAACAGCAGGCCAAAAAGCGGACCGGCCACAACCGGCTGAGAAATCATTATCGGCCCGAAGCAATTAAAATCCAGAGAAATCAGGCCTGCGATCATGGATGCTGCGAGCAATCCCGTTTGACCCGGCATCATTGCGGTATTATCTCCAGTTTCCAGATAAATGAATCCACCTGCTGCGGTTTTAACGAAATACGCGAATGAGCCAGCAACACGGAACCCTGATATGTCCGCTCAAAACCTTCTTCCGAAAGGGAAACAGTCTCCAAAGGAAATTCCCACAAATCCATTGGCCGTTCAAGCTGCATTTGAACATCAAACCCGAACCCCTGATCACGATGCAGCCAGGTTGACTTCCGGCCATGATCAACCGGGTCCTGGATATCCTGGCCAGAGAATGCGAACACCATTTCGCTCCCGAACCATATCGAACAGGCAGGTCCTTCCATATTCCTGACCCGGTAAAGCACTTCAATTCCCAGCGGAGAGGTAACATTGATTGTTTTTTCCACGCATATGCCGTTTCGCTGATCCCCGGACCATACTGTTCCCTGCCTGCTCAAATGAACCGCAGGCATTTTCTCTACAGGGAAATCAACATCGTAAGGCATAAGAACAAAGTCTCCCTGTTCTCCATACTGGCAGCGGAAAAAGGAATCAAGCGACGTATCCGCATGCAGAAAATGGTCGCGCAGGCTGGAACGCTGGTACCAGTCGACATGCAACCGTTTCTCCAGCCCCATTTCCTTGACCCGTATCATATCGTGGATGGTTTTTACGCCGGATGTCTGACGGGGAATATGCTGCTGCTTACGATAATCAAGCAGCTGCTGGTGATAGCCTTCTTTCCTTCGCGTCAGCACATTCAGCAGGTTGACGCCCAGGCTTCGAAGATCCCACTCAATCAGAGCGCCGCCATTATGAGGAGAAAAAAACAGGTTTTGCTTAGCTGTTTCAATGACGACTTCCCGGCGTCCATCCTTGTTAAAATCATCCATTATGACCTGCGGCATCGAAGTGTCGAGAACGCGCTCCGCAGAGATCTCGGCCTTTAACATTTTGTTATAAAGAGCCTGCCTCAGATGAGGCAGGTAAAGACCGCCAAAAACGCCGTGCCAATATGCGCAATTGCACTGGCTTGCCCAGAATGTTCCCAGCAATTTATCTGCCTTGATTTTTTCTCCGATGCCGAGAAGTTTGTCCACCGCTTTGTGAACTTTTTCGCCGACAGCCATCATCCGCTTATGAATATGATTGGATTCTTCGTATTTCGTAAGAAAATTACGCCAGAAACCTCCGCGCAGGTAGGTTTTCCCCTCTTCGCGCGTTCCTTTTGCATCAAATTCCTTTAACAAACCGGATAATTGCGCCTGCGAAGCCGCAGGCAGCGTCCATTCTCCCATCTCATAATAAGACGCCGTCGGAAGATATACCCTGCCCATGGTCCCGTTAGAAGCAAGGTAATCCGAAATGCGCGAGCATACGAGCCAGTCCGAGTTCGCTTCCAGCGCGCGCAAAAACTTCTCCAGCCAGCCATCTTCATAAACGTGCTTATAGGTTTCCGGCCACAATCCGAACTTTTCCCCATCGTCAAAAATAACCAGAGCGCGGGAACCGTTAGGCGTAATGTTTTGCCGCAGAAGGTTGATTGTTTCCTGTGGATCCCTGAAGGGAATCGCATAGCGAAGATCCTTCCGGATCGGCAGCACGGCAAGGGTCGCTCCCTGCTCTTCAGTCAGATAGGCGCCTACCATCTGATCCGGAGTCATGCCGGTAGTCATAAAGTGGGCATCATCAAGCAACGTATACTCCACACCCGTTTCGCGCAGAACCTTGGGCAGATGGGGCTCCCAAACCCGTTCCGCGAGCCACATACCCTTTGGCGTAGTTTTGAAGCGCTTTTCAATGTAACGCGTCTGCTTCAGGATTTGACCTATCTTGTCTGCATCCGGCAGAGCAGGCAATATCGGCTCATAGAATCCGCCCGTCAGAAGTTCGACGCGGCCCGACTGAACCTGTTCAGCGATACGATCCATATATTCCGGATGATTTTTATCCAGCCACTCCGAAAGAATCCCGGTGATGTGCAGATTCCAGCGCAGCTTCGGATGCCGCTCCATAACCTCTAAAAACGGCAAATAAGATTTACGGTAGGCTTTTTCGAACACAAAATCGAAATTACCTATCGGCTGATGGTTATGCATGCCGATGAGAAAGTTGACTTTATCCATTTACCGGGGTTGCTCACTCATATTCTGCCAGCGTTCAAGAAACGGGACGACATCCACAGGCTCGTCCAGCGGCAGGGGCCGCGCTTCCAGCGCAATTCCCCTGTCTGATATGGCGCGGAGCGTCACGATATCGTTGTCATTCAACGACACCGCTTTTAAAATCTGTATTCTCTTCTCGTTATAGTGCATACCGCCGACGTTTATGGACTCTAAAACGGCTCCCGCCTGGACAAGAGCCAGCGCTTCCTGCGGCGAAGATACCAGCACAAGAACGTTTTCCTTATTCCATTCATCACTGCTCCAGAATCGGGCTACATCCTTGACCGAGAGGCATTCCAGCTTGATTCCCTGAGGAACCGCAAGGTAATAAAGCGCCTTTTGCGTTTCATCCGCGGCCACCGAATCGCTGGCAACAACGATCATCGTAGCCCGGATTGACCTCAGCCATCCTTCTACTACCTGGCCGTGAACCAGCCTGTCGTCGATACGCAAAAGAATGACACTCATAAAGCCTTCTTCAGCATATCCCTGGGAAGAGTAATCGCCCGTTTACCATCAGCCGCGATTTTTTCAGACAACGCCTTTACGTCCAAATCGCCCCGATGCCGGAAAGCGGAAATCAGCATGTAAAGATTAACCCCCGTGACGATTTCCCATGATTTATCTTTGGATTTCATAATTGCCGTGTTGCAGGGAGTCCCTCCGAGCATGTCGACGAGAAAAAGCACTTCGGTGGAATCGGAAAATTGTCCGCAGGTTTTGCTTATCGCATCGGACAACTGGCTGATGCCGGACTCCTGCGTAACGGAAAGCGCAGCCACGTTTTCCTGGCGGCCGACAATGTCCTGGGCCGTCTGTAGAAGTTCGCGTCCGAAATGACCGTGCGTAATAACGATGATCGCTGTCATAGATTTTCCTCGGTACTCAGGGGCGCTCCATATCCCGGTGGTAAACCCGGACATGGAATCCGTGGTCAGACAGGAAATTCTTCAACTCTTCCGCAATCACAACCGAGCGATGCCTCCCACCGGTGCATCCGATGGCGATGGAAAGATAACTCTTTCCTTCACGGACATAATGCGGAAGCGATTCCAGAATCATATTGAAAAATCTTCTCTGAAAATGCTGGGACTGCGGCATTGATAAAACGTAATTCCTCACGCCCGACGACAATCCGTTTTTCATCTGCAGGCGCGGGACATAATTCGGGTTGGGCAAAAACCGCACGTCCCATACGATATCAACATCGGAAGGAAGCCCATATTTATACCCGAACGAGATAACCGAGAGCTGCATTTCATTCGACCGGCGTACTTCCAGAAGCCCGGACAGGACCTTCTTGAGTTCCGACAGGTTCAAATTCGACGTATCAATAATCTTATCGGCAAGCTCTTTAATCTTGATCAGACGTTTGCGTTCTTCCGCAACCCCTTCGCGCACGCTGCCCCCCAGGGGGTGCCGCCGGCGGGTTTCAGAAAACCTCCGGAAAAGAGTCTTATCATCAGCGTCCAGAAAAATAATGCGGCAGTCCACGCCTTCCGCTTTCAGATCATCAATAGTCCTGAATAACCCGCGCAAAAATCCGCCTTCCCGGATATCAATACCCAGAGCCACCCGCTGCATCGGACGGCCTGATTTTGCGCACAGGTCCGCCATTTTCGGCAAAAGCGCGACAGGCAGATTGTCGACGCAGAAAAACCCGAAATCTTCAAAGCAGTTTATCGCCTGAGACTTTCCGGCCCCGGACATTCCCGTCACAATCCAGAATAAAACGCGTTCCTTTTTCATCATTTATCAGTTTTTCTTTTTGGGTCCCTTAGCCATCATTGCGATCAATTTCTTATTAAATTCCTTGGCCGTAAACATCCCGCGATATTTCAGGCGCTGGTTCAGCGTCGCCACCTCAACAAGAACCGCCAGGTTGCGCCCCGGCCTGACAGGCATGACAATTTCCGGGACCCGCACGCCAAGGATAGAGGTGGCGCGCTCCGATAACCCGACGCGGTCATATTCCACCGTCTGCTTCCAGTCTTCGAGCTTGATAATCAGCTCAATCCTTGTCCGATCGAGGATGCTGCTGATGCCGAATATTTTTTGAACATCTATTATTCCGACACCTCTTAACTCCATGTGATGCCGGATCAGTTCCGCGCCGGTACCGTACAGATAACCTCCCAGGCGCTGTTTTATCTCCACCACGTCGTCTGCGACGAGCATATGTCCGCGCTTGATTAATTCCAGTGCGCACTCCGACTTTCCAATCCCAGAATCGCCTACAAGAAGGATGCCAAGACCATACACGTTCATAAGAACTCCGTGGATGGTAGTTGTCGGCGCCAGCTTCTCTTCCAGGTAAACAGTCAGCTCACCGATCAGAAGCGCCGTCGTGAGGCTCGAGCGTATAACAGGAATTTTAAAACGGTCCGCCGTCCGCAGCATTTCCCTGGGCGGCTTTAATCCCCGCGTAACCACGACACAGGGAAGATTCCTGTGGGAAAAGATTTTACCCAAAGCCTCGGAACGTTGCGCCGGAGTCATGGTTGACATATACGTATTTTCGCCAAGGCCGATAATCTGCACGCGCTCCGAAGGGAAATAATCCGTATATCCGCTCAGGGCGAGCCCGGGGCGATTGATTTCAGAAACCGTGATTTCCCTGCGCAAGCCTTTTACCCCGGCCAGCAGGGCAAGTTCGAGATCTCCCTGCTTTTCGTTAACCAGATCGGCGACGGGAATGGTAGCCATGCGGATTGCTAGAACCGGTCCTCTTCGCGGATAAGCTTCAAAACGTCTTCCGTGTTCTTGACATCCCGCAGTGATTGACGGAAAAACTTGTCCTTCAGCAACCGCGAAATGCGCGCCAGCGCCTTCAAATGCGTACCGGCGGCGTCGGGCGGGGCGACAAGCAGAAAGAATATGTGCACAAGTTCGCCGTCGAGCGCGTCAAAATTCACGCCGCGCCGCGAAAGGCCGAATGCGGCCACAACCTCCTTACACTGGTCGGTTTTTGCATGCGGAATCGCAATGCCCTGACCGATTCCCGTAGAACCCAGCTTCTCACGCTCCATAAGGACTTCCAGAGTTTTAACCGGATCAACAATTTTCCCGGTCTTACCAAGTAATCCCACCAGCTCTTCCACAACCGCTCTTTTGGTGGCGGCCTTCAGATCCACAACCACGGAAGCGGGATCGAGAAAATCCAGAATTCTAAGTTTATTGCCTTCTTGATTAGCAAGCATCATCAGTTCCTCCTATTCGATTCGCTTTACTCAAGCGATCGATTCAACAACTCCGTAAGTATGATCGGGTTTCCGATATATAACCGTCACCCGGTTATTGGATTTGTTCAAAAATATCCAATGCGCGCTGTCTGATTGTTCCATGGCTGAGATGGCTTCGGGAACCGACAGCGGGGTCAGCTGAAGAACTTTCATACTGCTCACGCGGCGGTCGGATTCAGGCTCAGATTCCGACAGAGCCGCGGCACGCTCTCCGCCCCAGTCCTTTTTGCGCCGGGACGCGGCTTTGCCGTGATCCGGGCGATGGACCTTAAGCCTTTCCTTGTATCTTCGCAGCTGCTCATCGATTATGTCTGAGGCCAGATCGATCGCCGCGTACAGGTCGATCGATTCCTCCTTGGCCATGAAAGTGCGCCCGCTCGCGTGAATAACGATTTCAACCATATTCCGGTTTTTAGAGACATCCAGAATCACCTGAGCCCAGATTAAATGATCAAAATATCGATTGGCTTTTTCCAGTTTTTTCTGGACATAATCGGCTATCGCCGGAGTCAGTTTCAAATGCCGTGCCGTAATATTAACCTTCATGCGTCACCTCACAAGCTGAATTTCTCTCCCAGATAAACCCGTCTCGCCTCAGGGTCGGCAAGCAGCTCCCGGGCGTTGCCGGACCTCAGAACCCGCCCCTCATACATGATATACGCTCGATCTACAATTTCCAGAGTATCCCGGACGTTATGATCTGTTATCAGGACCCCTATTCCACGGGCTTTAAGTTTGCGGACAACATTCTGCAAATCGGTGACAGCCAGAGGATCAATGCCGACAAAAGGTTCATCAAGCAACAGAAATTGAGGGTCGGTCACAAGGGCCCGGGCCACTTCACAGCGCCTTTTTTCACCGCCGGAAAGCGTCGAAGCCATCTGCCGGCGCAGGCCGCTCAGTCCCAGTTCCGCAAGCAGGCCATCCATCTTCGCCTTTTTATCCTGCCCCGGGAGATCCCGCATTTCAAGAATCGCCATGAGGTTATCTTCGACCGTTAATCTCCGGAAAATCGACGGTTCCTGCGCCAGATAGCCGATACCCAGGCGCGCGCGCCTGTACATGGGTTCATCGGTAATATTTTCCCCCTGCAGAAAAATCTGCCCGCTGTCGGGGCGGACAAGGCCCACTATCATATAGAAACACGTAGTTTTACCCGCGCCATTCGGCCCTAACAGGCCGACAACCTCACCCGGTCCGACCTCGAAATCAATACCCCTGACAACAGAGCGATGGCCGTAATTTTTTACCAGCGAATCGATTTTCAGGGTCATGGCGCCGGGACTATATGACCCTTGACATGATCCAGAAGACGAACCCGTTTCGGCGACAAAAAAACCATCGCTCTATCGCTGAAAAAATGAGCCGCCCCCTTATCATCCATATACTGCATTTCCACCTGTTGCGGCCCCCATAAAGAAACAACCTGTTCGGCCTGGTTATATAACCCATCTTCAGATTTTGACCAGAAATTTCCGGGCCTCCGTATATACACATTTCCCTTGGCCCACATCTTTTGTTCCATTTCTCTGGAAATGAAATGATCCGCCTTAATATGCACAGGAGACGTGTCGGCTTCCGTTTCCCAGCGGGTAATCTCCGCACGATTCCAAAGCTGGGCTTCCTCAGTATTGGGATCGTATTTTGCATAAAGCCCGGTACCCAGGATCCTGGCTTCACCAGGCCGGGCCCAGAGAGCCTTAACGTGCCCAAAGGCATTCGCTATTCCCGTATCCTTCACCTGGCGCACTCTGTCGGCCCATAGCGTATAGTAATCCTGTTTAATAACAACATGCCCGACAAAAATTGATTCCGCGCCCTGATCAACAAGCTGCAGTTCATCGCTTGTGATCGTGGCGGAAGCCGCCGCCGGCGGAAGGGGCGAAGCGCGGCATAAACCCGCCCACCCGGCAACAATCAACAACGCGGCGATATTAACGTTTCGCGGCATTTTTCATCACGACCTTTTCATGGCCGATGTTAATATTGCGAAGATCCGGCGTAGCCGTCATACCAATGCCGTCAGTAATCGAATCCGGCTTTTCCAGATGAACCGGATCTTCGGAAAGCATCTTCTGCAGCTTTGCGTCGTAGCGAAGACGTTCGGTAGTCAATGTTGAACTATCCTGAGATACGACCGTCACCCCGCCCCACGCCGACATATCATGCGTCTCCATCTGAATCTGCCCCTTTGGAGCAGTCAGGGTGGAAGCGATCTTATTTGCCTTATAGAAAACGACAACAGGCTTTTCCAGATCCGTTCGATGTTCCTGTTCGTAAATCCTGCCTTCAACCGAGTTCAGCGTCATTACCTTTGTCCCGTTTTGAATATCCTGAAGCTGAAAATTCGCAAGAATCTGCGTTGGCGCCTTGTCGTCAGCAAGTGACACGACGTTCGACGATCCTTTATGACATCCTAACATACACAGGACGATAGCGGCCCATGCCGTGCGGCGCCATAAACTCATTTAGCGTTGTGTCCCCGGCACTAGAGCAGGCCTTCGGACAGGAGATCGCGCTCGTCCAGCAGGCCCACCGGCCTTCCGAGGCGGTCCACCACCGGCATATTGTCGCACTTAAATCTGCGCAACAGATCTGCGGCTTCCCCGACGCGGGTCTCCATCGACAACACATGCGGCTTCCTGGTCATCACTTTTTCAACGGTTTTTGACAGAATCAGCGGATCACGAGGGGCCAGCCGGCGGAAGTCTCCGTCGGTGAAATATCCAATCAGCTTTTTCGAACCGTCAACTACGCTTGTCGCCCCAGTCCTGGTTTTCGTCATGACATCCAGAGCAGAGCGCACGGACTGGTCTTTTCTGACCACAGGATTGCTCTTTCCCCGGTGCATGACATCTCCCACCGTCCAGAGAAGACGCTTGCCCAGCGTTCCTCCCGGGTGCAGTCTGGCAAAATCTTCACGGCGGAATCCCTTTGAATCCATGATGGACATGGCCAGCGCATCGCCCAAGGCGAGCATTGCCGTAGTCGATGTCGTGGGGGTTAAATTATAGGGGCAGGCCTCGCGACGTATATGCACCGGGATTACTATGGTGGCGGCTCTCCCAAGCCTGGAATGCGGCCTGCTGGTAAGGGCCACCATAGGAATGCCTATGGCGCGCAGCGACGGCAGCAGGCGTTTCAGTTCGTCGGTTTCACCTGAATACGAAAGGGCAAGCACTACGTCTCCGGGGGTAATCATTCCCAGATCGCCGTGAATCCCTTCCGAAGGATGGACAAAGGTGGAAGGAGTGCCTGTCGATGCGAGCGTAGCGGATATTTTCCGTCCGATCAATCCGGATTTTCCCACGCCGATAACGACCACGCGGCCTTTACAGCAGGCTGTCAGCCGCACCGCCCGGACAAAATTTTTGCCAAGGCTGCGCACCTGCGCGGCAACGGCGCATGCTTCAAGGCGCAGGACATCCCGCGCCCGCTTTAATATCCGGGCGTCACTTAACGGCATTTTTATACACCTCGGGGTGCAACCAGGGAGTAACATCCGCAGGAAGCTGGCGGACATAAGGCTTAAGCAGGGCTTTGACTACAAAAAACACAACGATCAGTACCGCATAAATTATCAGCAATGCCTTACCATGCCATTTCCATGTCGGTTTCCAGAGGGGCGGCAACTGCAGATTTACTCCACATTTCCGGCATGATTTTGCCTGGTCCTTATTTTCCGTCTGGCATTGCGGACATTTCATACCCTCACTCCTTTGGCAGCCTTATCGAAAACCTTCAGCGTTTTGATGAACTGCGGAACGTCCCGCAGCGGCAGGCTGTTTGGCCCGTCGGAAAGAGCCCGGGATGGATCCGGATGAACTTCCGTAAATACCCCCGCAATACCAACAGACACGGCCGCTTTTGCCAGAGGGAGCAGGTATTCGCGCTGCCCTCCAGAAACGTTCCCACGCGCTCCCGGCAGCTGAACGCTGTGCGTCGCATCGTATATTACGGGATAACCAAACTGTTTCAAAACCGACAGGGAACGCATGTCTACGACAAGATTGTTATAGCCGAATGAGGTACCGCGTTCCGTTACGAGAATATGACTGTTCCCGGTCGCTTCAATCTTGGCTATGACATTTCCCATATCCCAGGGAGCCAGGAACTGTCCTTTTTTCACATTCACCAGTTTGCCGGTTTCGCCGCAGGCTTTCAACAGGTCGGTCTGGCGGCAAAGAAAAGCCGGGATTTGCAGCACATCAACGACTTCCGCCGCGCGTTTCACATCTTCAACGGAATGAACATCCGTAAGAATCGGGCAGCCCACCTTTTCCTTGACGAGCCGGAGGATTTTCAAACCTTCGTTCAGCCCGGGCCCGCGAAAAGAAGATACCGAACTGCGGTTCGCCTTGTCATAAGACGCCTTGAATATGAAAAAAACATTAAACCGGCGCGCAAATTCCCGCAGCCGGAGCGCCACTCGAATGGTGAAGTCCCTGGATTCAATAACGCAGGGACCCGCGATGAACAGCAGCGGGCGCTCGTTCCCAATATGCCTGCCATTCAAGCTGATATTTTTTACTGGGACGGAGCGGGGCATCGCGGTTATCATCGCCCCTATATAACCACCGGCGCGGAGACCGGCTCCTGGAAATGCATGGCGCGGAATTCCAGAGCGGCGCCTATAAAACCGCGGAATAGAGGATGCGGCCGCGTGGGCCGGGATTTAAACTCCGGATGAAACTGTACGGCTACGAAGAAGGGATGCTCAGGCAATTCAACAATCTCGGCCAGATGTTTTTCCGCATATTCCCCGGTAACCCGGAGGCCGCGGGATTCGATCGTCTTGCGGTATTTAGGATTGAACTCGTAACGGTGACGGTGGCGTTCGCCGACCAGCGTCTTGCCGTAAAGCGCGGCCGCAAGGGAACCCGACCTGACTTTACAGGGATAGACCCCAAGACGCATCGTTCCGCCTTTGTTCTGGATATTTTTCTGCTCCGGCAGAATATCTATCACCGGATGAGGGGTCCGGGCATTGAACTCAGTGGAGTTTGCGTTCTTCAGCCCGCATACATTCCGTGCGTATTCAATAACGGCCACCTGCATTCCCAGGCAAAGCCCCAGATACGGCACTTTGTTCTCGCGGGCAAATCGTGCCACGGAGATTTTGCCTTCAACACCCCTGTCGCCAAACCCGCCCGGGACAAGGATCCCCTGAACTTCCGACAGTTCTTTTTCCAGATCAGGCGATTCTACGTCGATATATTTTATGACGACCCTGCTGTCGTTGGCGATTCCTCCGTGGATCAGCGCTTCAACCACCGATTTATAGGCGTCTTTCAGCTCCACGTATTTTCCAGCCAGAGCGACCGTAACCCGCTTCCGCGGGTTCTTTATCTTCTCAACCATTTGAGACCATTCTTCCATGCCCTGTCTGTGGCTGCGCTGCCGCAACTGCATTAAGGCAAGCTCATCAAGGCCTTCGCGCTCAAAGGACAACGCCACTTCATAAATCGACGGCACATCCCGCGCCTCGATCACCGCTTCGACAGGGACGCTGCAGAAAAGCCCGATTTTCTGGCGCAGTTCCTCGTCCAGCGGCTTTTCCGTGCGGCAAACGATGATGTCCGGGTCTATTCCGATCTCCCGCAGTTTGCCCACCGAATGCTGGGTTGGCTTGGTTTTCATCTCGTCCGACGACCGGATATAGGGAACAAGCGTTACATGGATATATAAAACATTGTCCCTTCCCACATCGAGCCTGAGCTGCCGGATCGCCTCAAGGAACGGGAGGCTTTCAATGTCGCCCACGGTTCCCCCGACCTCAACGATAATCACATCTTTTCCGGCGCCAAGACGCGTTACCCGGGATTTGATTTCGTTGGTAATGTGCGGAATAACCTGAACCGTTTTTCCCAGGAATTCGCCGTGGCGTTCCTTTGCCAGAACGGCATCGTAAATCTGTCCGGCCGTGCAGTTGTTTTTCCGGAACATGTCCTGATCGAGGAAACGTTCGTAATGCCCCAGGTCAAGATCAGTTTCCGCGCCGTCTTCAGTCACAAAAACTTCTCCGTGCTGATACGGGCTCATGGTGCCCGGATCCACGTTGAGGTAAGGATCAAACTTGAGCATGTCGACGCGGAGGCCGCGCGACTTCAGCAGGCGGGCCAGCGAAGAAGCCGTAATCCCCTTCCCCAGGGACGACACTACACCGCCGGTCACAAAGATATATTTGGTCATTATTTATTCCCTCGTATGGCTTTTGCCAGAATTCGTTCCACTTTTCCAACATCATCCGGCCGGTCGATCGCTTGCGTCATCGACGGCGAGACAACGACTTTTATCGAAAAACCATGTTCCAGAACGCGCAGCTGCTCAAGTCGCTCAAGCTTTTCCAGAGGCGACGGCGCCAGCGCGGCAAACCTGAACAAAAAATTGCGTTTAAAAGCGTACAGGCCGATATGCACCCACCGCGGCGACCGGACGTCATTTCCATCGCTCCAGGGCAGCGGCGCCCGGGAAAAATACAACGCGCGATTTTTCCGGTCTACCACCGCCTTAACTGCGTTGGGATTCCGCCATTCCGCATCGCTTTCCGGCCTGCGTACGGCGGTGGACATTACGGCATCCGGATCGGATTGCAGAACTGAGACTACCTGATCAATGGTCCGCGGAGACAAAAGAGGCTCATCGCCCTGAACGTTAACGACAATTCCGGCCCGGCTACGGCGCGCCACATAAGCTACACGGTCCGTACCGCTGGGGCAAAGCTTCGGCGTCATTACGGCTTCACCGCCAAAACCATGCACGACTTTTATAATGCGTTCATCATCCGTAGCCACAATAACGCGCGTAACTTTTTTTGCGGCGGATGCGGCCTCCCATACGCGCTGGACCAGAGGCTTGCCCGCAATAACAGCCAGCGGCTTGCCTGGAAAACGCTGAGCGCCCATCCTGGAAGGGATTACGGCCAGAACTTCCCGCTCAGACATGATCTTTTATCGCGGTAAGCAGTTCTTTCGGCGTGACGTTTGCGGTGCCGATTTTGCCCACAACCACGCCCGCGGCGAAATTCGCCAGTTCCGCGGCGTCGCGCACGGAAGCCCCGGCCGCCAGAGCCATAGTCAGGACGCTTATAACGGTATCCCCGGCGCCTGTTACGTCAAAAACTTCCCGCGCCCTGGTGGGGATATGCCGCGGCTGTTTTCCATGTTCAAAAAGGCTCATCCCCTGCTCGCCGCGGGTGATAAGGACAGAATCGCTTGCTAAAAGTTTTAAAATCCTGTGGCCCAGCGCCTCGACATCTCCTTCGCAGGCAATGCGGAAAACACCCGCCCCTTCCATAGCCTCTTTCAAATTCGGAGTAAGGCAGGTGACATGCCGGTAATAACGAAAATTCTCAGTCTTTGGATCAACCGTAATGGGGATGCGGCGCGCGCGGCATAGAGGGATGAGCGCATTGATAAGCGGATGGTCAACTACGCCCTTACCGTAATCGGAAAGAACCACGGCATGAACCTGAGGCAGAAGGGCCTTGACCTGCTCAAGTACGCGATGTTTGAGATCAACAGAAAGATCCCCCCTTACCTCCCTGTCCACGCGCACCACCTGCTGATGATGGGCAATTATCCGCGTCTTCAAAATAGTAGGCCGTTCTTGAGTGCGGATGGCAAATTCCGAGTGGACTCCGAAATTCTTTAAACGGTCGTTCAGGCGTTCGCCTGCCGCATCCTGGCCGATAACTCCGATAGTCTGCACCTGGGCCCCGAGAACCGCCATATTTATCGCCACATTCCCGGCCCCGCCCGGCATTTCAGTCTCCCGCAGCACTTCAACCACAGGGACGGGCGCCTCCGGAGAAATCCGTGAAACCGCCCCCCACACAAAATGGTCCAGCATAAGATCGCCGACTACGAGAGTTTTGAGCTGAGAAAACCGGTGGATTAGAGAACGCCATTCAGCGGCGTTCACGCTGCCGTCGCGTTCCAACGCGTGGCGCCTTTTTGAGATTCTATGGGCAGTTTGCAGCCGGTTCTTCAATGGGTTTTCCGTCCTGAACTAACTTTGATAGGAGGATGAAATCGTCCCGTCCGCCAATTGATGTTCTCAATGCCGGGACGATACTGACTGAAGAAATTATACGAGGAACAGTATCGTCGAGATCGAAGCACGATGAATTTTACTAAAAAACCATGGGGCTTTCCAGTTGTCGTAACGACACCCAAAAGCTCCGATAACTTTTCATCACCCGACATTTTGATGTGGGCGATAGAT
>CAZSAL010000041.1:0-23235 GCA_964604825.1 uncultured Elusimicrobia bacterium | reverse complement strand
TCCGGGAAGGCGGCCACACTGTGGGCGCCGGTGTTGTCACCGAGGTGATCGCATAAATGTCCGGTCATTCGACTACAACGGCAAAATCCTCCGCAATTACTGCGCCGAAGATTCGTATCCGGCTGAGGTCTTATGATCATAAGATGCTCGATGATTCGCTGGTTAAGATTGTCGATGTCGTTAAGCGTACGGGAGCGGTTTTGGCGGGCCCCGTTCTTCTTCCGACAAACATTAAAAAATATACGGTGCTTCGCTCGCCGCATACTGATAAAAAATCCCGCGAGCAGTTTGAAATGCGGATTCATAAGCGATTGATCGATATATCCGAACCGACGCCAAACACTGTCGAAGAACTTATGAAACTCGACCTGCCTGCCGGGGTCGATGTCGAGATTAAATCTTCTTAGGAATTGCCATGGCTGAAACATCTGTCCAGACGGAACATAAAACGGTTGCCTCTATAAAAGCGTTATTGGGTCAGAAAATAGGTATGACCCAGATATTTGATGCCCAAGGCGGAGTAACGCCTGTCACGGTTATCCTTGCAGGGCCATGTCATGTGACTCAGATTATTTCGCCGGAACGAAACGGCTACAGCGCAATTCAAGTTGCTTTTGGCGAAGTTCGGGAGAAGTCCCTGAATAAGCCTTTTGCAGGGCAGTTTAAAAAGGCGCAGGTTTCTCCTGCGCGCTGGATTCGTGAGTTCCGCACGGATAAAGCGGCTGATTTTCAAGTCGGGCAGGTTATAAATGCGAGTGTTTTTGCGCCTGGTGATTATGTAGATGTTATCGGTATTTCTAAAGGAAAGGGGTTTGCCGGGAGCATGAAGCGCCACAATTTCAGCGGTGGACCCTCGACGCACGGGCAATCAGATAGAGCGCGCGCTCCGGGATCTTCAGGTTCAAATACTTATCCGGGCCGGGTTTTTAAGGGCAAAAAATTTCCAGGGCATTTAGGTGTAGAGCAGACTACTGTGCAGCATCTTGAAGTCGTGAATGTTGATCCGGAACGAAACCTGCTCATGATTCGCGGTGCAGTACCAGGGAATATCGAATCCCTTGTCACTATCCAGCAGACCATTAAACGGGTAAAGGTGCGAACGGTTCATGCTGCCCCGTCCGGCAAGAAAGCCAAAAAAGAAGCCGCTCCGGTAAAGGCAACCAAGCCGGCGGCACCGGCCGCAAAAGCAGGTAAATAATGAGCACATTGGAAGCAGTTTTTTTTAAGGCTAACGGAGAAGCGAAGGGAAAAATCCCTTTGCCGGAAACCATTTTTGCAGGAAACGGGTCACGGCATACCCTGCATGAAATTGTTGTCTCTTTACAGGCAAACCAGCGCCGGGGGACTTCGATGACCAAAACGCGTGGCCTTGTAACAGGCGGCGGTCACAAACCGTGGAAGCAAAAAGGAACGGGAAACGCGCGCGCCGGTTCGATCCGCTCGCCACTTTGGCGGAAAGGTGGTATAATTTTTGGCCCGAAGCCCCGCTCGTACCGCACGGATTTGGGTGAGAAGAAAAGACTGCTTGCGCTTCAGACGGCGCTTGTTGAAAAAGCCAGGGCCTCAGAAATTGCTGTCATAGAATCCTTCCCTGATTTCGAAGGAAAAACCCGCAATGCTGAACAGCTTCTGAAGAAAACCGGACTTACCGGGCGTACGTTGATTATCTTTGACAAGAAAGACGATGCGATGGCCCGGGCTTTGAAAAATATTTCTCATGTTAATTTGGCCGACATACGAGGCTTGAACGCATGGCTTGTATTATCGGCGAAACAGATGATTTTTTCGCAGACGGCTTTGAAGAATCTGGCAGATAAATTTCCTAAGGGTAAATGATGGACGCGCTATTCAAAATTATTAAAAGGCCTATCGTAACTGAAAGGGCTACAAATCTTAAGGCTCTGGCGAACCAATACGTATTCCGCGTAGCCAGGGAATCAACTAAACACGATATCAAGCGTGCCGTACAGGATTTATTCAAGGTCAAGGTGACGAAGGTCAATACAATGATGGTTGGGGGGAAAATGCGCCGGATGGGTAACGCTCCGGCTTCGCACCGTCCGGATTGGAAGAAGGCTGTGGTAACCGTTCAGGCTGGTCAGGAAATTAAAATTCTGGAGGAAGGCCGGTAATTATGAAAACCTTCAAGCCCTATACGCCTTCCCGAAGATTTATTTCAGTAGAGGATTTTTCAACGTTGACGAAGAAGGAACCGGAAAAACGGCTTTTACGGAACCTTGCGAAACAGGCAGGCCGCAATAATTCCGGCATGATTATGGTCCGGCATCAGGGCGGCGGTCATAAACGGGCATATCGTTTAATCGATTTCAAACGCGACAATATCGGCGTTCCGGGGAAAGTCATTGCCCTTGAATATGATCCTAACAGGTCAAGTCGGATAGCATTGATTCACTATGCGGATGGGGATAAGCGCTACATAATTCTGCCGGAGAGCCTTAAAATTGGAGACACCGTAAAATCGGGGCCCGATGCTGATATCCGGGCCGGTAACGCGCTGCCTCTGGTAAATATCCCTGAAGGAACGCTGATTCACAATCTTGAGCTTATGCCGGGCCGTGGAGCAAAACTTGTTCGTTCCGCTGGCGCAGCTGCGCAGTTGATGGCCAAGGAAGGGGCCTATGTTCAGATCCGCATGCCTTCCGGTGAAATCCGTCAATTGGATGGGCGCTGTATGGCGACGGTAGGGCAGGTAGGAAATATAGACCACGAAAACCGCGTGCTCGGGAACGCGGGGAGAAGCCGCCATCTGGGCATTCGCCCGGATGTGCGCGGAACCGCGATGAATGCTGTGGATCATCCGCATGGCGGAGGTCGCGGTCGTTCCAAGGGAAACAACCAACCCCGCTCCCCATGGAACCAGCCTGCAAAAGGATATAAGACCCGGTCTAAGAAAATCTGGGACTGGATGATTTTAAAACACCGTTCGAAGCAGACTGTGGTACTGGCATAGTGAGGTTATAATGGCGCGTTCAACAAAAAAAGGTCCTTACGTTGATGAGAAGCTGCAGAAAAAAATTCAGGTCATGAACAAGGGCGTGGACAAGAAAGTCATCAAGACCTGGGCGCGCGCGAGCATGATTACGCCTGAATTTGTCGGTCACACGCTGGCGATTCACAATGGACGGAAGTTTTTGCCCGTTTTTATAACTGAAGAAATGGTCGGACATCGCCTTGGGGAACTGGCGCCTACCCGCTTTTTTAAGGGACACGGAGCGGCCCATACCAAGGAAGCTACGTCACTTACTTAATAATTATCTATGAATGCAGTCGCGCACGCCCGTCATGTTCGTATTTCGCCCCGTAAAGTTGATCAGATATTGATGCTGGTCCGGGGTAAATCAGTGGCTCATGCCATGTCTATGCTTCGGCTTATCGCCAAGGGGCCGCGGCCCCTGGTAGAAAAAATAATTTTGAGCGCCTTTGCCAATGCGGGCAAGGCTGAAAACCCTGAAGCCTGGTACATCTCCCAGGCATGGGTCGGCGCTGGTCCGGTTATGAAACGGATGCGTGCGCACGCCCAGGGCAGAGGGGCGACAATCCGGCATCGCACAATGCACATGACTGTGGTTTTGAGCGATCGGCGTCCGGGTAAACGGCAAAAGCCGGTGCGACAGAAAGAGGGTAATTAAGTGGGCCAGAAAATACATCCGGGTGGTCTGCGGCTTGGGTATATCAATGACTGGGATTCCAGGTGGTTTAATCTCCGTCAAATGCCGGATCTTCTTGAGGAAGACCGCCGAATCCGGGCTTATCTGACCCGCAAGCTGCAGGGCGCGGCTGTTTCCAAGATTGCCATCGAGCGCGCCGGCAAGCATCTGCGCGTAAACATCTTCACTGCGCGCCCGGGAATAGTGATCGGGAAAAAGGGTTCTGACATCGAGAATCTGCGCAAAGATATCGAGCAAATGACTGATCGCAAGGCTTTCGTTAACGTGATGGAAATTAAGCGTCCGGAGTTGGATGCCCAGCTGGTTGCAGAAGGCATAGCAATGCAACTTGAAAAAAATATCGGGTTCCGTCGCGCAATGAAAAAAGCCATAGAGCGCACCATGGCTGCAGGAGCGCTCGGGATAAAGGTGCGCGTTTCCGGCCGCCTGGGCGGAGCCGAAATCGCGCGCGTTGAGTGGATGAAGGAAGGGCGAGTCCCCCTGCAGACATTCCGAGCGGATATCAATTACGGTTTTGCCGAAGCCCTGATCACAATGGGCCGGATTGGCGTCAAAGTTTGGATTTTCAAAAAAGAGCTATTCAAAAAAACTCGCGAGGATCTGATGGAAGAAGTTAAGCTGATCCCGAAAGAGGAGCTTGAACAATTGGCGGAAAAAGCCGAAATAGTTCCTCCCGCCGTTGAAGAAGTCCCGGCAGAGCCTGACACGGAAGAAGAAATTCCCGAGGATAAGATCTGATGTTGATGCCCAAGCGTGTCAAATATCGTAAGGCGCATCGCGGCCGCTTGAAAGGTATTGCCAAAGGGGCGACGGAAGTTGATTTCGGCCAGTACGGCCTGCAGGCGCTTGAATCTCATTGGATAACAAGCCGCCAGATCGAAGCTGCCCGCGTAGCAATGACCCGCTTCATTAAAAAAGGCGGGAAACTCTGGGTGCGGATTTTTCCCGATAAGCCGATTTCAAAGAAGCCCGCTGAAACCCGTATGGGTAAGGGAAAAGGCGCTCCGGAATTCTGGGTTGCTGTGGTAAAACCTGGGCGAATAATGTTTGAGCTCGAAGGTTTGCCGCCGGCAGAAGCTCTGGAAGCAATGACGCTCGCCGCGCACAAGCTGCCTATTAAGACTAAATTTATTGTCCGCGAGGAAAACTAACTTGGCCAAAAAGGATAAAAAAGAATCATACGCAACGATGTCGGCCGCAGAATTGAGCGCGCGCCTGAGAGAAGCCCAGGAGACTCAGTTCCGAATGCAGTTCCGGCATGCCAGCAATCCTTTGAAAAACCCCATGGAAATCCGGATAAACCGGCGGGAGATTGCGCGTTTACAAACGTGGCTGCGCCAGAAAGAAGAGAAAGCCTGATGGATTCAAAAATCGCAGCTCCTATTGAAGATCGTAATGACCGCAAAGCACGGGAAGGCGTTGTTGTATCGGACAAAATGGATAAGACTCGTGCCGTTGTGGTCGCATGGCAGAGTATGCACCCCCGTTACAAGAAGGTGCTCCGGCGTTCCAGCAAATTTTATGCTCACGACGAGAAAAATGAATCTCATGTGGGGGATCGCGTTGAAATCGTGGAAACCAGACCGCTTTCCAAACTCAAACGTTGGCGGATTGCCCGGATTGTGAGAAAAAGTTCGTGATTCAAGAACGTGCCATACTCAATGTCGCTGATAATTCCGGCGCCCGCCGTCTGCGGTGTTTCCGGGTGGTTGGTGGAACCCGCCGCCGCTATGCCGGGCTCGGGGATGTCGTAGTTTGTTCCGTGCAGGATGCCCTGCCCGCAGCCAGTATAAAAAAGGGAGATGTGGTCAAGGCTGTTGTAGTACGCACCGTGCGCGAATTCCGCCGTATGGACGGCAGCTACGTCAAATTTGATGACAATGCCGTGTGTCTTATTGATGCCAATGGCGAACCGCGCGGGACGCGCATATTCGGGCCTATCGCGCGTGAACTGCGGGAACGGGAATATATCAAAATCATTTCGTTGGCTCCTGAGGTAGTGTGATGGCTTTTATCCGTAAAAAAGACAAGGTTCTGGTTCTGGCGGGGAAAAACCGTGGTAAGCAGGGCGAAGTTATCAGTGTAATTGATGACAAACGGGTCCTGGTATCGAAAGTCAATTTTGTGAAAAAACACGCCCGCCCTACGCAAACGGAACCTGGCGGGATAAGAGAGAAAGAGGCTTCCATTCATATTTCCAATGTGATGCTGGTGTGTCCGAAATGCAAACAGGCGATGCGTCCAAAAAACGATCAGCTTACAGACGGTACAAAAGTCCGGGTCTGCCGCAAATGCGGCGAGATGATAGTGTCATGACAAAAACTGCTGATAATATTCCCCGGATGAAGGAACGTTTCCGGAACGTTGTTGCTCCGGAGATGGTGAAGCTTTTCAATTTAAAGAACATGAATGCTGTTCCGCGGCTGACCAAAATTGTCGTTAATATGGGCGTTAATGAGGCAAAAGAAGATATCAAGGCTCTTGACCAGGCTGCGGCAGAGCTTTCGGCGATTGCCGGGCAAAAACCGCAGGTCCGGCGTGCGAAAAAGTCCATTTCGAATTTTAAGTTGAGACAGGGGATGCCTATAGGTCTGCGGGTGACGTTGCGGGGATCCCGCATGTACGAATTCCTGGACCGGTTCATCAATGCGGCGATACCGCGTATCCGCGATTTTCGCGGTTTGGACGCGCGCGCTTTTGATGGCCGAGGAAATTATAATCTTGGTCTGACGGAACAACATATCTTCCCGGAAGCTGAGTTAGAAAAATCGCCTAAGATACGCGGCCTGAACATTACGATAGTTACTACGGCAAAGAATGATGCGCGTGCGCGGGAATTGCTTTCCCTTTTCGGCATGCCCTTTAAGACGGAAGAAAAGAAAAAGGAAACTAAGAAGTCTAGTTAGGAGAGAACGTGGCACGAATTTCAATTGTAGCGAAGATGCGTAAGCCGCAAAAATTTGCAACAAGGTTTAGAAACCGTTGCCGCAATTGCGGGCGCGGCCGGGCTTTCTATCGTGATTTCGGTCTTTGCCGTCTCTGTTTTCGATCGATGGCGCACCGCGGATTAATACCGGGTGTAGTCAAATCAAGTTGGTGAATTTATGAATGACCCTATTTCTGATCTGTTAACTGATATACGTAACGCCAGCAACCGGTTTTTTGAAAAGGTTGACGTCCCTTCTTCAAAATTAAAGATCGGCTTGGTTCGCATCCTTAAGGCTGAAGGGTTCGTGGCTAACTACAAGGTAATGGAAGATGGCAATAAGCACCCTTTCATTAGAATTTATTTGAAATACGCCCCCGACCGTCAGCAGGTGCTGCGACGTATAAAGCGCGTTTCACGTCCGGGCCTGCGCGTATACAAGCCGTACAGCGCATTCTCTAAACGTGGTGAAGCCGGGGCAGTGACCATCATATCCACCGCCAAAGGGCTTTTAACCGATCGCCAGGCTTATCAGGGAAAAGTCGGCGGCGAAGTGATTTGTCAGGTCTGGTAACCATGAGCCGAATTGGTAGAACACCCATCACTGTTCCAGAAAAGGTTAAAGTCGACATTCGCCCCGACGCGATCGAGGTTCAGGGACCCCTCGGAAAATTTGTTCAAAAATTGCCCCGTGGCATTGCGGTTAAGGCAGAAAAAAACCTGCTGAAAGTAGAAATTATTGATTCTGCTGATGAAGGCGGTGGTTCACGGCACGGTTTGACACGATCGCTTGTGCAGAACGCAATTATCGGTGTTACCCAGGGCTTTAAGAAAGAACTGGAAATTATTGGTCTCGGTTACCGGGCTAATGTGGCTGGTGACAAACTGACAATTTCTCTTGGTTTTGCTCATCCGAAAGTGTTTAAAGTGCCGGCGGGCATAAAAGTTTCGGTTGATCCAAAACAGACGCTGTTGGCGATTTCCGGCGTTGATGCTTATCTGGTCGGAGAGGTGACCGCACAGATCCGTCGGCTCAGATTGCCCGAACCTTATAAAGGAAGCGGCATCAAATACGTCGGCGAACATATCAAAAGGAAGGCAGGCAAAGCGGCTGCTGGAGCAGTGGGCGCTGCCGGCGGAGCGAAATAATATGCAGGGATTAACATTAAGGCGCTTTGAATTCAGGCGTGAGCGTACCCGTGAAAAAATCCGGGAGGCGCATGCGACCCGCCTCCGCTTTTCGGTGACGCGCACTCTTAAGCACGTTTATGCCCAGATAATTGATGATATGAAGGGGATAACGCTTGTTTCGGCTTCTTCTTTATCTCCCGAGTTGAAGGGTAAATTTAAGACCGGCGGAAATGTTGCCGCGGCGCAGGCGGTAGGCGAACTGGTGGCGCAGAAGGCTTTGGCGAAAAATATAAAAGAAGTGGTGTTTGATCGGGGTGGACATATCTATCACGGCCGGATTAAAGCTCTGGCCGATGCAGCCCGCAAGGCCGGTCTTCAATTTTGAAAAGGAGCTATTGTGACGCGGATTAACCCGGAAGGTATGGAGTTGACGGAAACCATCGTCGCGATTAATCGCGTGGCGAAAGTTGTCAAAGGCGGAAAGCGTTTTTCCTTCAGCGTACTTGTTGTGATTGGCGACAAAAAAGGCCATGTTGGAACGTCTATAGGCAAGGCAAAAGAGATTCAATCGGCGATTCAAAAGGGCGTAGCCCGCGCGAAAAAGGAACTGATTGAAATACCGCTTCACGGAGTGACCATCCCTCACACTGTGATCGGTGAGTTTGGCGCAGGTCGGGTATTATTGCGCCCGGCGGCGCCGGGGACCGGCGTTATCGCCGGAGGCAGCGTCCGGGCCGTGCTGGAAGCGGTAGGAATCAAGGACATACTGACGAAGTCGCTTCGTTCTTCTAATCCATATAACGTTGTTTATGCTACGCTCGAGGCCCTGAAAAGTTTACGTACAAAAGAGCAGGTCAGCAGCCTTCGCAGCAAGGAAACGGTGACAGCAGATGCGACTCGATGAATTAAAACCGGCTTTCGGCTCAAAACATCGCCGCAAGATAGTTGGCCGCGGCATTGGCAGTGGTCACGGCGCGCAGGCTACGCGTGGCATGAAAGGACAGCGATCCCGCGCGGGATTTTCCGGTATGACGGGGTTTGAAGGCGGCCAGATGCCGCTCATCCGGCGCATTCCCAAACGCGGTTTCCGTCATACCATGTTTCGCATCGAACATTCCATCGTTAATGTGGGGGAATTTGAAAAGCGTTTTGATGCGAATGCTTCGGTATCGCCTGAATTCTTAAAGAAATCAGGATTGATTAACGGATCGAAACCGGTAAAGGTTTTGGGTGGGGGAGATCTGAAAAAGCCCTTTACTGTTCAGGCACACAAATTTTCGGCCGGAGCGAAAGAAAAGATAGAAAAAGCCGGTGGACACGTTGAGATTATCAAGCAATGAACTCAGTTACTAACCCGTTTGTGGATATTTTTAAAGTGCCGGAGCTTAAGCGCCGGATTTTATTCACATTGGGTATTCTGGCGGTCTATCGCGTGGGAGCCACTATCCCCATACCGGGTGTTAATGCGCAGGCTTTGCGCGCGCTTTTCGCGGCGCAGCAGAACACGCTGCTTGGATTTCTGAATATCTTTTCCGGAGGCGCGCTGGGGCGGCTTTCCATTTTTTCCATGGGGATTATGCCTTACATCAACGCTTCCATCATTATGAGTCTGCTCCAGGGAGCTCACGTGATCCCTTATCTGGACAGATTGGCAAAAGAAGGGGAACAGGGTCGTAAACGAATGAACCAGATCACCCGTTATTTGACATTGGCTCTGGGCGGGCTGCAGTCCTTCGGCTTGACCTTTGCCATTTCCCGGATGCCTGCTCCAGGCGGCATGCCTATCGTTCCGGAACCCACGCCCGGATTTGTGGCGCTGACAGTTCTGACTTTAACAACGGGAACTGTATTCATTATGTGGCTGGGCGAACAGATAACGGAACGTGGGATAGGAAACGGAGTTTCCTTAATTATTTTCGCAGGCATTGTTGACCGCCTTCCATCGGCAATAGCGGACCTGGTCCGCCTTGTGCGTATAGAAGAAATCAGCCTGTTCAGAGCAGCCTTCCTTGTAGCGCTGGTCCTGGTTGTTACAGGATTGGTTGTCTGGGTGGAAACCGCGCAGCGTAAAATTCCCGTGCAGTATGCAAAAAGAGTTGTCGGCCGGAGGATGTATGGCGGTGCGAGCACTTTTCTGCCACTGAAAGTTGATCAGTCCGGCGTCATAGCCGTTATTTTTGCCGTTTCGCTTCTTGCGGTACCGCTCACTGTCGCGCAGTTTTTCCCGCATTCTGCATGGGCAGTACGCGTGGCAAAATGGGAAAAAGGCAACTGGATGTATGAAACATTTTATGCCGCTCTCATTATTTTCTTCTGCTACTTTTATAATTCCGTTGCCTTTAATCCAACTGAATTGGCGGAAAACCTTCGCAAGTGGGGCGGGTTTGTCCCCGGAATCCGCCCGGGTGAGGCTACGGCCAACTATATAGAAGGAATTTTGGCGCGTATCACATTGGGCGGAGCCCTTTTCGTCGCCGCGATAGCCATTCTGCCCCAATACCTGCAGCAAATGCTGAACGCCCCGCAGAATTTATCCAATTTATTCGGCGGGACCTCGATTTTGATTGTAGTTGGAGTTGCCTTGGATACTATAGGTCAGATCCAGTCCCATCTGATCATGCGTCACTACGACGGTTTCTTTAAAGGCGGAGGCAGTTTTAAAGGCCGTTGGTTCAACGTCGGATCCTGAATGGGATCACGGTTTGTTTTCCTCGGCCCTCCGGGGGCCGGTAAAGGAACACAAGCAGTACGGGCCAGCGAACGGTTGAAAATTCCGGCAATCGTTACCGGTGGTATTTTCCGCGAAGCGATTGCAAAAGGTTCGGCGCTGGGCAAGCAGATTTCTCAATTTGTTAATTCGGGCCTTCTCGTGCCTGATAAACTGACGAATGCGATTGTCACGGAACGTATTAAGAAGAAGGACGTAGCAGGCGGTTTTATTCTGGACGGATATCCGCGCAGTCTGGTCCAGGCAAAATCGCTGGACCTGAATCTTCAAAAATCCGGCAAGCCGCTGGATGCGGTTCTTTACTTTAAGGTTGATGCGGCTGTGGTCATCGACCGTATGGGAAAACGGCGGGTATGCGGTCAGTGCGGTGCTACCTATAACCTGATGTCTCAGCCTCCGAAACGCGAAGGCGTTTGCGACAGCTGCAAAGGCAAACTTATGGCGCGCACAGACGATGCTCCTGAATCAATCCGTAAGCGCCTGGAAGCTTATGATAAAACGACGATCCCGCTTCTTGGCTATTATGAGAAAAAAGGGCTTCTGCATATTTTAAACGCTTCATTATCTGTAGATGAAGTCGCCCGGCAGGTTGAGGTCGTTTGCTCGAATAAATGATTTATGAACGCAGTTAATCAGTCGCGCATCGAACTGAAAAGCCCCAGGGAGATTAATCTGTTGCGCCAAGCGGGGAGGCTCGCTGCCGGGATCCTGATGGATCTGGAACGGCAAGTGGCTGTAGGGATGACGACCCACGACATAGATGTCCTGGCTGCGAGAATGATGCGGGAAAATGGCGCCCGGCCCGCGTTTTTGAATTACCGGGGTTATCCCGCAACCGTGTGCACTTCGATAAATGAGGAAGTTGTCCACGGAATTCCGGGAAGCCGCAGGTTGAATGACGGCGATATCCTGAGTTTGGATATAGGAATATTTCTTAACGACTATTGCGGCGATACGGCTACGACTTTTGCCGTTGGCAGGACTCGTGCCGCGCAGGCTGAGCGTCTGATGAAAGCTGGGAAGGAAGCCCTTCAGGCTTCAGTTGACGCCATGGTCCTGGGCAACCGGCTGGGCGATGTGTCTCACGCGATGCAGGCGGTTGTCGAGAAGTATGGATACCACGTAGTTCGGGAATACGGCGGCCACGGTATCGGCAGGGCGATGCATGAAGAACCGCACGTGTCCTGTTTCGGAACGCCTGGGACCGGTATACGTTTAATGGAAGGCATGGTTTTGGCTCTGGAAGTAATGGCTAACGCCGGAACTGCTGAAATCATAATGAAGGAAAACGGTTGGACGGTAGTTACCGCTGATGGCAGCCCGTCCGTCCATTACGAGAAAATGGTGGTTGTAACAGGAAAGGGTCCGGAGATTTTGACGCCTCATGATTATTAATCGCAATTAATTTATGGTTAAAGAAGAAAAAATCGAGGTAGATGGAAAAGTCGTGGAGGCGTACCCTAACGCGATGTTTAAGGTTGAAATTGAAGGCGGCCATAACATCCTGGCGCATATCTCCGGGAAAATGCGCATGCATTACATCAAGATTCTGCCCGGGGATAAAGTTAAAGTGGAGTTGTCGCCGTACGATCTGAGCAGGGGCCGGATAACTTTCCGGGAGAAATAAGCGGAAATTAATTATAGCGGAGTTATATCCATGAACGTTCGAGCGTCAGTCAAACCGATATGCAGCAAATGTAAAGTAATCCGCCGTAAAGGCGTGGTTCGTGTAATTTGCACGGAACCTCGTCACAAACAGCGACAGGGTTAAGGAGACGCGTTAATGGCACGAATTTCAGGTGTTGATCTTCCAAAGGAAAAGCGCGTGGACATCGCGTTGTCTCATATTTATGGTATTGGCCGGCCGCTGGCTTCCAAGCTGGTGGGGAATGCGCAGATAGACCCGGCAACCCGTGTGAAAAATTTGACCGAAGGTGAAATCAATAAGCTGAGCACTCTGATCGCGCGCGACTGCAAGGTGGAAGGCGACTTGCGGCGCGAGATTCAGCAGAATATCCGGCGTCTCATCGATATTAATTCGTACCGTGGGTTCCGCCATCGGCGCAATCTTCCAGTACGTGGCCAGCGGACGAAAACTAATGCACGTACAAGACGCGGCCGCCGTAAAACGGTTGGCGCTGTGCGCGCAGAAAAACCCGCAGCAGCCGCCGCGGGCGAAACGAAATAATTATTAAGGAGCCTACATGGCTGACGAAAACAAACCATCTTCAAAACCAACGCAACCGCAGCCGGAAGCCAAATCCGCTGCTGGATCGCCTGCAGGAGCCTCGGCTCCCCGGGTAGCCGGCGCCGGGCGCAAAAAAAAGCTTTGGAAGAACGTAGGTGTGGCGCGCGCTTATATTCAGTCGTCGTTTAATAACACAATTGTGTCCATAGCCGATGAGCAGGGACAGGTTATTGTCTGGTCTACGGCAGGCAGCTGCGGTTTCAAAGGCACGAAGAAAGGCACCCCTTTCGCGGCGCAAGTCACGGCCGATACAGCCGCGCGCCGGGCGCTTGATGCCGGCGTGAAACAGGTGCATGTGCTTGTCAAAGGTCCTGGAGCGGGCCGGGAAACAGCCATTCGCGGGCTTCAGGGAGCGGGATTGTCGATCCTTTCCATTCGCGATGTTACTCCTATTCCGCACGACGGTTGCCGTGCGCCAAAGCCCCGGAGAGTATAGTTATGAGCAGAAATATTGGACCGGTTTGCCGACTTTGCCGCAGAGAAGGAATGAAATTGTTCCTGAAAGGCGATAAGTGCCACACTTCCTGTACGCTCGATAAGCCGAACAGGAAAGGCATCCCGGGTATGCATAAAATGCAGCGCGTGAAAATTTCCGAATACGGTCGCCGTCTGCGGGAAAAACAGAAAACAAAATGGATGTCCGGTTTGACGGAAGAGCAGTTCCGCCGTTATTTCCGCGAAGCCCTTGCGATGCCGGGATTAACCGGGGAAAATCTGCTGCGCATGCTGGAAACCCGGCTGGACAACGTTGTTAGACGCATAGGCATTGCGGCTTCAGAAGCGCAGGCGCGTCAGCTGGTGCTTCATGGCCATGTGCTGGTGAATGATCGCCGCGTGGACATCCCGTCGCATCCGCTGGAGCCGGGGGACCGCATAACCATTGCAGAAAAAACGCGTCAGAGCCCATCCGTACAACAGGCGCTGCAGAACGCTTCCAAGCGCGGGCCTGTTCCTTCGTGGCTTGAAGTAGTGCCGGGACAGCCGGCCGGCAAAGTAAAAAGCTGGCCGTCACGCGATGAAATGTCATTCTCAATCGACGAGCAGTTGATTGTCGAACTTTATTCGAAGTAACCAGGAGGACGTTAGATGAGATTAAAAGATTTAGTGCTTCCGCAGAGTCTGGAATGTGATCAGGATACCCTTACCGATACTTACGGGCGTTTTTATGCCGAACCGTTTGAAAAAGGGTATGGGCATACGATAGGTAATTCGCTGAGGCGGATTCTCCTTTCCAGTCTGGAGGGATGCGCCGTTATCGCCGTGAAAATTGAAGGCGCGGCGCATGAATATTCAACGATCAAAGGAGTGCGGGAGGATGTGGTAACCATTCTCTTGAATCTGAAGCAGCTGCGCTTTAAGCTGCATACCCCTGAGACGGAAACTCTCAATCTTTCCATTAAAGGGGAAAAGGTCATCCGGGCCAAGGATATCGAACCTAACGCGAATGTTGAAATCCTGACTCCGGAGCTGCCTATCGCCACTCTTGATACCAATGGCGAATTGAACATCCAGATGTGGGTTGCGCGCGGACGCGGATACGTTTCAGCGGATCGCCAGAGCCGGGAAAATTATCCGGCCGACAGCCTGATGCTGGACGCTCTCTTTTCTCCTGTCGTGAAGGTGCATTATGACGTGGAAAATTCCCGCGTCGGTCAGATAACGGACTACGACCGCCTGATCCTTGATGTCTGGACGGACGGTTCGGTAGCCCCCGGCGATGCCATTGCCTATTCTGCGAAAATTCTGAAAGATTCCCTGTCCATCTTCATCACGTTCGAGGAAGAGGAAATCGTTCCTGCCGAGGAAGTCGCTCCTGCTTCAACGGGTACTCCCGCCGGAACGGATATCGAAAGGTTGCGCGAGCTGCTTAATCAGCCCGTTGATATAATTGAACTGTCTGTGCGCGCTTCCAACTGCCTCAAGGCGGCCAAGATCCGGACGCTCTCGGATCTGGTCAGCCGGAAGGACGAGGAATTGATTTCCTACAAGAACTTCGGCAAAAAGTCGCTGGATGAAATCAAGGAACGCCTGACAGAACTGAATCTGAGCCTGGGCATGGACCTTTCGGGTGTTGTCCAGGAGCCGGCGAAGCAATCGTAAGATGAATACGCATTCCGGTCGTAAATTATCCAGACCCACGGGACACAGGTTTGCCATGCTGAGAAATATGGCTGCGAGCCTGCTGCATCACGAAAAAATCGAGACCACAATCCCTAAAGCGAAGGAAGTCTCGCGGTTCACGGAACGGCTGATCACAGCGGCGAAGGCAAACAATTTGTCCGCCCGGCGGCGCGTGGCACGGGATATCCCGAGCCGCGAGGTCCGCAATAAAATGTTTGACGTGCTGGTTCCGCGGTATAAGGACCGCCACGGGGGTTATACGCAGTTGGTTAGGAAAGGACCCCGGTTCTCAGATGGATCGGAAATGGGTATACTGAAACTAGTCCCATAATGTTTAACTATCTATTCAGCCTTTTTTCCAACGATATGGGTATTGACCTGGGAACGGCCAATACCCTCGTTTATGTTAAAGGACAGGGGATTGTTCTGCGGGAGCCTTCGGTTGTTGCCATTGAAAAAGACTCCCGGAATGTCCTGGCTATAGGCGTTGAAGCCAAGCGGATGCTGGGAAAGACCCCGGCAAATATCATCGCTGTGCGTCCGCTGCGCAATGGAGTAATCGCCGATTTTGACGTTACGGAACGGATGATCCGTTATTTCATCAAGAAGGTGCATAACCGGCGAAGCCTTCTGCATCCGCGCATTGTCATAGGGGTTCCTTCCGGGATCACGGAAGTGGAAAAACGCGCTGTACGCGAGTCGGCGCAGCAGGCCGGAGCGCGGGAAGTCTATTTGATAGAAGAGCCCATGGCGGCCGCGATCGGAGCTGACATCCCGATCAACGAGCCGCGCGGCCACATGATAGTGGATATGGGAGGCGGAACCACGGAAGTCGCCGTTGTGTCTCTGGGCGACATGGTTGTGTCGAAGTCCCTGGACGTGGCAGGGGATGAGCTTGACGAAGCGGTCATCCAATATTTCCGCCGCAAGTACAATCTGTTGATCGGCGAAACATCCGCCGAAGAAGTAAAAATAAAAATTGGATCAGTCTTCCCGCTGCCCGAGGAACAGGTGTTAGAGGTTAAAGGGCGCGATCAGGTGACAGGTTTGCCTAAGACGGTGACCATCACCTCGGAAGAAGTCCGCCAGGCTCTGGCGGATCCTATAAAACTGATCATAGAGGTTATAAAACAAACTCTGGAAGAAACACCGGCCGAGCTGGCCGCCGATTTGGTAGACACCGGCATTGTTCTCGCAGGGGGAGGAGCTCTCCTCCGGGGACTTCCTGATCTTCTTTCTCAGGAAACAGAATTGCCCGTGGTTATGGCAGCAGATCCATTGACCTGTGTGGTCATGGGAACAGGGAGATATCTGGAAGAACTGGACCAGATGCGGCGCGAGCGCCGGTCCCTGCCGTTGCGATAATCGCCTAGTCCTGACCGGAAAATTACTTCCAGAGTTCTCCAAAATACCCCATGGATTGGGAACTCTACGAACGATATTGGGCCAGTCTCATTTTGACGGGACTGTTAGTCATATCCCTCCTCTTACTGGCCTTCCGAAACCGCCGCAGCGTTGAACATCTTCGTTCCGTCCTGTATGTTTTGTCTTCTCCCACGCGTTTCCTGGCAGGCGCGGCATCCGTAGAGCCTGCCACCTCCAGCAATCTTTCCGAAGAAATGTCCACGGACAAATCCGGCAGGTTTCAGCTGCTGCAGAGCGAAAACGCCCGGCTGCATCAGTTGATGGACATCAAGGAACGCCGCTGGCCGCGCTCAATGGCCGCCCGTGTGATAGAGCGCGATCCCAAACGCTGGTTTCAGGAAATGGTCATTGATAAAGGATCTGATGAAGGCATTGGGGTTGACGCTCCGGTTATTGCCCTGGTTAACGGGCGCGAAGGGCTTGTCGGGCGCGTCAGTGAAGTGCAGCCGCACCAGTCAAAGGTCATGTTGATATCGGATTCCCTGAGCGAGGTGGCCGCGGTATCCGAAGGGGCGTCCGGCGAAGATGGCGTGGTCGAAGGCTCGAACAGTCATAACATCTATCTCAAATTCCTCCCCCGGGGAAGTCAGGTGAAAATAGGAGACGCTATTGTCACCTCCGGCCTTGGGAATCTCTTCCCGCAGGGAATTACCATCGGGACGGTTGTGGATCTTGAGCCTGATGAGCGGCAGTTGTTCCTGCAGGCGCAACTGCGCCCTGTTGTTAATCCAAGCCAGCTGGGCGTTGTGCTGGTGCTTATATGAAGCGTTTCTTTTTTTATCTGGCAAGCATATGGCTTTTTCTCTGGTTGCAGACTTTGAACAGCCGCTGGACAGGCCCATCCGGGATTTCGCCGGATCTGGCTTTTCTCGGTGTGCTGTATTTCGGGTTTTTCCGCGGGCCTCTGGCAGGGGAATGGATGGGGTTTGCCATGGGGCTTTTTCTCGATGCCGCCGCGATGGGACTCCTGGGACTGCACGCGGCGCTCTACGCCGTCGCAGGATATGCCGCCGGAGTTTTGCGCAGGCCGCTTGACGAGGAGCAGGTCTGGACGCAGGGGTTGTTCGCGTTTCTTGTTTCTGCAGTGTATCTGTTTTTTTACGGCATATTCGATCACTATTTTTCGGGATCGGAACATATGTTTTCTGCGCGATTCGCATTCCAGGCTCTCATGAACGGTTTTCTTGCGCCGTTTTATTTCTGGCTGATCGACCAGTGGTTCAGGCTTTGGGATTTTGAACAGAGGCGGTCCAATGTCATTTGAGTGGGGAGCATCGGAACAGGGAACGCGCGCTCAGCGGATTCACTCGCTGATCGCGATCCTGATCACTATGATCGGAGCCTGCCTCCTGAGGCTTGCTTATCTGCAACTTATTCGCGGGCGGGCCATGGAGGAAGCTTCGGAAAGCAACCGCACGCAGCTTGTTGTGGAACGCGCTCCCCGCGGGCGCATCATCGACCGTAACGGCATGGTTCTTGCTGATGACCGCCCGGTATTTGTGGCTCTTTTTACGCCTATGGGCCTGTCGGCGGGCGATATCCAGGCTGTTCTTGACCGATTGTCCCCTGTTATCGCCATTTCCCGAGCCGAGCTTGAACACCGGCTGCAGCTGGCCATCCGCTCTAAATCCATGCTCCGTATTTCGGACCGCCTGACGCGCGAACAGGCATTTAGAATCCTTCAGGATCGCACCCATCTCCCGGGAGTATCCTTGTCTGTCGAGCAGCAGCGTTTCTATCCGGGAGGGATGCTGGCATCGCATGTCCTTGGATATGTTGGCCAGATAGCCGATGAAGAGCTGGAGACCATGTCTGATGAAGGGTATCACTCGGGAGACTGGATCGGGAAGTCCGGGCTTGAGCGCCTTTACGATTCCATGCTGCACGGGCAGGACGGAGGCTATCTGATAGAGGTGGACGCCCGTGGCCGCCAGGTTCGGGTGATACGGCACGTACCGCCCCAGGCCGGGAAAGATCTGATTCTGACGCTTGATGGACAGCTCGAAGAATTGGCTGAGCGGCGGCTCCGCGAATCGGGCGAACCCGGAGCTGCGGTGGTTCTGGACCCGAAGACTGGAGGAGTGCTTGCGCTGGCATCTTCGCCGGGTTTTGACCCGAATTTATTTCTCCCTCTGGGTAATTCCGAAGAGCGCAACCGTCTGCTGCGCGATCCCAGGCTTCCGCTTTATAACCGATCCATTCAGGCCCTTTACGCACCGGGATCCACTTTCAAGATCATTACCTCATTGGCCGGTCTGCAGGAAAAAAGAATCGACCCGCAGGATACCGTTGACTGTAAAGGCTCGTACATTCTGGGCAAGGAGCGCCGTGTTTTCCACTGCTGGAAGCCGAAAGGTCACGGAACGGTTAACTTCCGTCGCGCGCTCGCGGAATCCTGCGACGTATATTTCTATGTGGAAGGATTGAAAATAGGCGCGGAGTTGATTGAAAAGTATGCGAAACAGTTCGGTTTTGGCCAGCGCACGGGCATTGATCTTCCTTCAGAGAAGCGCGGTCTTCTTCCTTACGCCTGGAAGGAATCCATAGGCCAGCACTGGAGCAGCGGAGATACGCTTAATTATGCGATCGGACAGGGCGCTCTTCAGGTTACGCCTTTGCAGATGGCAAATATGCTGGTCGGCGTGGCCAACCGCGGAATATTCTGGCAGCCCTATCTGGTTTCCGAGGCGCGCGGATTGTCGCACGATGTTCAGCGTTTCGGCGTCCCGCGTGTTACCTCAAATGTGACATTGAGCGATTTTACATGGGAAGAGCTTTCTTCCGGGCTTACGGAAGTGGTGCGCAACGGGACAGGCGTGGCGGCACAGCTGCCGGGTATTGATGTCGCCGGGAAAAGCGGAACGGCCCAGACGCCGCACGGGCGGGAACACGGGTGGTTTGTGGCCTATGCGCCGGTTGCGGATCCGCAGGCGGCCTGCGTCGTTATCATCGAGCATGGAGGGCACGGAGGGAGCGTTGCCGCTCCGATAGTCCACGATCTCCTGGCTATGTCTCTGGGTAAGGGTGAGGTTACTGGATCAGGTCCCGCAAGAATACAAAGTGACTGAGATTAATAATGGCTAACCCTCAATCAGACTTAGGTTACTGGAGCAGGCGCATCGATTGGCCGTTGGTGGCTTCCGTCTGCGTTCTTCTCGGAGTCGGGCTTCTGGCTGTGACTTCCGCAGTCATGCCCAAAGGAAACGCCGCTTCCTACATTATCAAACAGCTCGCCGCAGTCGGCGTGGGATTTTTCGCAATGACGATTTTTACCAGTTTGAATTATCAGATCTTCCGCCCGATGCTTCGGATTATTTACGTCTTGTCGGTCATTCTGCTTATGGCGGTCCTGGTGATCGGCCACAGGATTCACGGCGCAAAAAGCTGGATTGTGCTTGGTCCGATATCGATTGAGCCGGTGGAGATCGCCCGCATCGGATTTGTGCTTGTCCTGGCCGGGATTTTAGACCGTCCCGAAAAGGAAATTTCCTCAATCAAGCTGCTGCTCGGCGTTTTTATTCTTGCCGGGATCCATATTCTTTTGATTTTGATGGAGCCTTACCTTGGAGGAACGCTGGTTTACATGCCCGTTCTTCTCGGCATGCTTTTTTTCGCGGGGGTTAGGCCGATCTACCTGCTGGCGCTCATATTTTATGGCCTCGTAGCCGTGGGGGTTCCCATACTTTCAATATATTTTTCCGTGCAGCCGCAGCTCCTTGATCTCCATCCGGTGCTGCATTTTTTCATGTCCAGCACGCAGGGCGGACTGCCGGCCATCGAACTGCTGGCGTTGAGCGCCGCCGCTATTTTTTCGCTCTGGTGGCTGATGTGGAAGCTGCGCTTCCGCATTCCCTGGCAGTATCCTCTTTTTCTGTCGCTGATCGTCGGGCTGGGTATGTATTCGGCTCATATGGCCCAGCACTTTATAAAAGATTATCAGCGCAAGAGAATAATGGTTTTCCTGAGCCCCGGCTTTGACCCGCTGGGTGCAGGCTACCACATTCTCCAGTCGGAAATCGCCGTGGGAAGCGGGCGGTTTTTTGGCAAAGGCCTTTTTTCCGGGACCCAGACGCATCTCGGTTTCCTGCCGGAGCAGCATACGGACTTCATCTTTTCCGTAATTGGCGAGGAAATGGGTTTCATGTGGGCGGCCGTGGTCATTCTGGCTTTTGGAATCCTGGCCTGGCGCGCCTTTTTTATCGCCCGGGAAACGCAGGACAGGTTCGGCGCGCTGATCGCCGTAGGCATCGGCTGTGTTTTCGCATTTGAGTGCGTAATGAATATCGGAATGGTGATAGGCATTCTGCCCGTCACCGGTCTTGCCCTGCCATTCGTGTCTTACGGCGGATCGCATATGGTCAGTTCTTTTATCGCGATTGGCCTATTATTGAGTATTAATTTCAGGAGGTACATATATTGAACCCGCAACAGCAGCCCAATGGTCACAACAGTCAAAATCACAGTAATCACAACAATCATGAAAAGCAGTCGAAAAAGGAAATCCTGGTAAATTGCTCGCCCGAAGAAACACGGGTGGCTATGCTCGAAGACAATCAGCTGGCGGAATTGTTGATCGAGCGTTCGGAATCGGAAAAAATCGTAGGCAATATTTACAAGGGAAGGATCGAAAACGTCCTGCCGGGAATATCGAGCGCCTTCGTTAATATAGGCCTGGAGAAAAACGCATACCTCTACGTAAGCGACGTCATCCCCACCGCGGGCCATAATCCGTCTTCGCAGATTGAAAAAATGATTGCGCGCAATGAAACGATCATGCTCCAGGTGGCAAAAGAGGCCATCGGCACCAAGGGCGTGAAAGTCACCATGGACATATCCCTGCCCGGACGGTTCCTTGTGTATATGCCTCTGGCCGAGCATCTGGGCGTTTCTAAAAACATAGAAGACCGCAAGGAACGAGACCGGCTGCGTACGATCGTGGACAGTTGCGCTCCCAAAAAAGGCGGGGTCATAATCCGCACCGAAGCGGAAGGCGCTGAAGAGGCGGCCCTGCGTCGGGAGATGGCATATCTGGAAAGACTCTGGGATTCCATCCAGCGCCGGTTTGAGTCCGCTTCCGTTCCAAGCCTTGTTCACCGCGATCTGGGCCTGGTTTTCCAGACCGTGCGCGACATCTTCACTGAGAATACTTCCATATTCCTTGTCGATTCGCGCAGCGAGTACCGCGATTTGATGGATTTTCTTGATTCCATCAGCCCGGAGCTCAAATCACGCGTGAAGCTCTACGAGGGAAAGACGCCGCTGTTCAAGGCGTTCAACATCGAATCACAGATTGAAAAAACGCGGTCCGCCCGCGTGGATCTGCCGTCGGGCGGCTACATTGTGATCCAGGAAGCAGAGGGCCTCTGCGCGATTGACGTGAATACGGGAAAGTTTACGGGCAAGCGTTCGCAGGAGGAAACCGTAACGGCGACAAACGTCGAGGCCGCGAAAGAAGTGGCCATCCAGCTGCGCCTGCGCAATATCGGAGGCATCGTCGTTATCGACTTCATAGACATGCGCCACGCGCGCAACCGGCAAAAAGTCATGGAAGCCCTGGCGCATTACACGCGCTGCGACCGCGCCAAAATAAAAATCCTGCCTATTACGCGCCTTGGCCTGATTGAAATGACCAGGGAACGCAAGCGCGAGTCGCTTTTTGCGCTGCTGGGCGAGCAGTGCCCGCAGTGCCATGCCTCGGGCCGCGTGCTTTCGCGCGATTCGCTTTATATCAAGGTGAAAAGAGAGATCCTCGATCTTACCCGCGGCCGCTCCGGGGAAATTATAAAGCTCTTCCTGAGTCCGCCGGTCGCTCAATATGTGGAAGAACGCAAGGAACGCTTGGAACATGCCGTCAGGCATAAGGTCGCCATACAGTCTGATCCGCACCTGCCCTGGGAAGAGTACCGTATACTGATCGAGTGAGGAACTGTGGATATGAAAATAGACGATGCGCTGAAAATATTCGCTGAAAGGCACAGCACCAGATCGTTCCAAAGCAAGCCCGTCCCACGGGAAACTCTGGAAATAATCGTTGATGCCGGAAGGCTTGCCGCAACGGCGAGAAACGAACAGCCCTGGGAGTTTGTGGTTGTCACTGAGGCCGGACGGCGCAGACAGATCGCTGATACAACCGAATACGGTAAATTCATAGCGCAGGCGCCTGCCTGCATAGCCGTATTCTGCAGACAGACGAAATATTATCTGGAAGACGGTTCCGCCGCAACCCAGAACATCCTGGTCGCCGCTGCGGCTCTTGGGGTGCAGTCCTGCTGGGTTGCGGGCGACAAGAAGGTTTATACCGCGGATATTTCCCGCATGCTCAATGTCACGGATGGGTATAACCTGGTATCTCTGATCGCTCTGGGTTACGAATCAAGCCCCGCGCCCCGCGTTCCCAAACGGAAGCTTGAAGAAGTCCTGCATTGGGAAAAGTTCGCCAGATAATTATTTTGCGCCCGGCTGCTGAATGATTATTGGTCCAGGCACCGGAGCTATAACATAGACGGGATCATGCGGATTGTAATGTCGCTGGTAGTAATATGGCGCGGGCATTCCCACGCTTATCTTAACGCCGCGCCGCATGGCAAATAAAGAGGCTGGATTCGCCAGGAGCAGGGCCATAATCACAAACGTCGCTGTACGAATCATAAAATCCTCCCTCGCTTTATTAAACGATCCACAAAAAGAAAGTTCCTTCTCGTCCGACCCTGAGGGAGCTAAGGAAACGCGCAGGTACAATGAACGCATGGGTCGAAATAGTCTTGACCAGCCCGAAATCCACGCGGTAAAATTAACCATTGCATACGAGAGCTGGGTTTCTCGTACACTGGCTCTCCAATCACTCAATGGAGGCCAGCCCAATGCCTACCTACCCCATAGCCAATCGCCTTGTGCCAGTGAATCAGATTCATCCCAATCCAGACCAGCCGAGAAAAGACTTTGACCCGGAGTCTCTTAAAGAGCTTCA
>CAZSAL010000040.1:0-24064 GCA_964604825.1 uncultured Elusimicrobia bacterium | reverse complement strand
TCATACCGCCCTACGACCAGAGTTTCAGGTTAATCCCTCCGTAAAAGGTGCGGCCGGGAAGCGGGTATCCCGGTTGTTCTTCATAACGCCTGTTGGTGACATCGTTTACGCCGATATAAGCTTTGGCCAGACGCCACACGTAAGACAATCTCAGGTCCCAAAACACCATCGAGCCCAACTTGGTCCCATTTTCATCATTGTCGGTGAATCTGGTCCCCACATAACGGACTGTAGAATCCAAAGACCAATTGCGTACAGGAGTAATGGTAGCCAGATAATTCACAGTATGTCTCGGGCTATAGGCCAGGGGCACAAAATCCGTGTAGCCTACGGGGATACCGATATTTTCTAGATACGTATAATTCCAGTCATCGCGAAAATATTCGTTAATCACATGCTTGATCTGAATTTCTGCCCCCTGACGCCGTGCCGTGCCTATATTGACTGTCGTAGAGGCGGGGTCTGTGGTGGTCTGGATCAGGTCAGTCACGTTAGCCCGAAAGTAGGTCGCGCGGAAACTGAAAGAATCCGGATGCACTTCAAACCCCGCGTCGTATGTCCAAGCGCGTTCAGGCTGGAGATTGGGATTTCCCTGATAGCTGAACTGGACTCCGTCGAAGGTGCCAAAACTTGTGAAGGGATAATACAGTTCATCGATCGTGGGGGCCCGGAAGGACCGCGCCGCCGATCCGGATAAACGCAGCCAGGAAAGGGCATCCGCGATGAGCTGAACCCTAGGATTCTTGGTATCGCCGAATTGACTGTTGTGATCGTAGCGTCCGCTCGGAATCAGAGTGAAGCGGTCATACCGGAATGTATCTTCCGCGAACAGCCCCCAGTTTTCAACCCAATGGATGAACGTGTTTGAAGGCGTGATGAGATCGCTGGAATCTTCCCGGTCATGAATGAAATTGCCGCCCACCATGAGACCGTGAGGAAGGCTGAACTGCGCTTCGCCTCCGTGGGACAGCTCGTGGCGGTCGCTATCGACGAAATTTTCGGGATCGTCATAGGTGACTTCGCGCTGGGAACCAAAGGCCCGCAGCGTCATCAGGGAATCCATAGGCAAAGGCAGAATGTAGGATGTGCGAAGGTAATTGGTATCAGTCGTTTGCCGCGCGGCCGGAGTAGTAGCAATTTTCTCAATGCTGTTGTTGTATTGATTCGTGGGAATGCCCGGATAAATCTGCCCCGGAACACCGGTGTCGCTGTGATACGAAGACACATCGAAAAGTAGTTTTCCGGCCGTACCCATGGAAAGCCCAGTGTTGCCGCCTATGTTGTGGTCGCGCGCGTCTGAGTTGTCGCGGAAACCGCTTTCGTTCTGCAGATTGCCGAAGAGAAAATAATCGAGAGGGCCTGTGCGCGATCCGAAATTAGCGCGGTAGACTTCACGCCCGTAGGAGCCGATTTCAAAACCTGCTTCGCCGCTCGGGCCGTTCAGCCCTCGTTTTGTGATCACGTTGATCACGCCGCCCATCGCATTGGGGCCGTAAAGCGCCGATGCGCCTCCGCGTATGATCTCGATATGATCGATGCTTTCAGTGGGAATTTCAGAAAGATCCGCTGAGCCCAGCCCTACGCCTTCCACGGGGCGTCCGTCAATGAGGACAAGGGTTTGCTCACTTGTGGAACCGCGGATGCCGGCCGTTATTAGTGAGCCCAGTTGCCCAATCGGCAAAGTTTGAACGCCGGCTTCGTGCGATACGGCTTCACCGGCATTTTGCGCGTTGAACGTATGGAACTCTTCCGGTGTCACGCTGTCGACGCTGGTAGGAAGATCATTTTCGGAATAAGCCGTGCGGGTCAGAGTCATAAAGATGCCTCCGCCGGAACTGTTGGTGGAAGGATCTGGAGCGGGGCCCTCCGCGTGGACTGAAAGCGGGACCAGACAAATACAAAGCAAGACAAGCAGCATTCGTTTCACGATACGCCCTCCTTGGTATTAATGGCTAACGGCAGAGTCCACCGGCACGCCAAAGTGCTTATGGACCCGATCAAAATCAATATGACCACGGCAATCTGGTTGTGATGAAGCCGGCTGCCGAGACAATACTGCAGTAAGTCGAAAAGTTTTCCTCCCAGCGCGTTGGAGCCGTACATGGCGACATCGATAAATACCAGGAACAGGGCGTAAGAAGTCGCTTCCGCGTCCTCCGGACAGGTGCGCGCTATTAAATCGAGCAGAGCCAGTCTGAAAAATACGCTGGTAAATCCGAAAACCGCTTCGATCAGCGTGACGGAAACGGGTCCGCTGTAAAATAAATAGGAAAGGCTCACGGTCGCCATCGCCAGCGGCCCGCGGGTAACCCATGTGTTGGCGTCCCTGCCCCGGTAGAATTTCCAGTAAGCTGCGGACCCCAGAAGTCCTGTTACAGCTCCCACTGTCATAAGGGAGCCGATCCACTGTGGGTTAAGGCGCAGCACATTGCTCTGATAATAAAACTGCACCGTGCCAAGGAAAGGGTAAAAATTCCACAGTACGATGGTGAGACTGAGCGCCCAGAATCGTCTGGTACGGATGAATTTCCAGAACTGGAAGGCGTTTCTTGGCTGCCTCCGGCTGGTCCCTTCTTCGTGTACTATGAAGGAAGAAGCGAAAATCGCAAGGGGCAGGAGAGCCGTGACCATAAAGATGCAGGGATATGGCAGGTGGGTGGTCATCCAGCCGCTGCCGAAGCCGCAAACGATGGCGCTCAGATACAGTCCGCCGATATGCAGGGCCTGATATGGCCCGGTTTGCCGGTGTTCCTTGCCGTCTTCAACCAGCATCCCGCCGCAAACTACGTCGGCGAATGTCAGAGCGAAGCATGACAGCGTCATTGGTATTAAAAGTCCCAGATAACGGTAATGGCTCTGGTATGCCAGAGAAAGAAATGCGAATGTCGCAATAAGAGAGGTAAGTATAAGGTAAGGTTTCCTGCGCTCGCCCCGAAACGGCATGAAGTCTGTGATGTATCCCATAACGGGTTTCAAAAGCAGCGGAAAAGTCATCCAGGCGATGAACCCGGCCGCCTGCCCGGGAGTCAGTTTGAGGTGGTCTTTAAGCAGATAGTCCAGAGGTTCATAAACAATACTGATTGATCCCTGGATGAAATAATTGATCAGAAAGAAGGAATATCGCCGTCGCAGAGTGTCCTTCATATAAGCGCCCCTGCATGCTCTCCAACCAAAAGTATCTGATTATTAATGTTTTTATCTCTTTCTTTAATCCGTAATGTGAATATGTTTGCCAGTCTGGACATCAAAAAACCCAATTCCTGCGGGAATTGGGTTAGCAAACCTTAAAAACAAACCTTCCCGCGAAGGCACAACTTATGGTCGTTGTCAGTAGGCCGGACTTACTCATTGCTGCTATTGAGTTCACCGTTGCGGGGCAGTCTCGGATTCTAACCGAAGTTCCACAACCCACCAGACGTCTGGCGGGTCTTGGTCCATCCATATTATGGATGGACCGCTGCCAACGACATTTGAAAGAACGTTAAAGCGAGGCCTATTAGACCTTTTCATCCGTAGTCTGTCAATTTATTTTTTTATTGTTTGAATTTGGCGGATATATACAATACGGGTTGGTGGAGATTTTATGTCATCCAATCTCGTAAGCGTCATTATCCCGTCTTATAACCGCGCATACTGCATCCGGCGCGCGATAAACAGCGTCATAAATCAAACCCACCGTAATGTCGAAGCCATCGTGATCGATGATGGATCGACCGACGAAACGCGGGAACTGCTCCAGTCCGCTTACGGGCGCGACCCGCGGGTGAGATATGTTTATCAAACCAATTCCGGGGTCGCCGCCGCCCGCAATCGCGGGATCGCGCTTGCCAGAGGAGATTTCGTCTCTTTTCTTGATTCCGACGATGAATTCTATCTCTGGAAACTTTCTGTGCAGGTGGCATGCCTGAATTCTCTCCCCGGAGCGGGAATGATCTGGACCGACATGGACGCGGTCGATCCATCGGGGGTTATCGTCGCGAGAAGATATCTGAAGACCATGTATCACGCCTATCGCCTTGTCTCTCAGGACCGGCTGTTCGAAGTGCGCCGGCGCGCCTACGACGTCATCCCGGATCTGCCGGCCATCGTCCAGGATGCGGAACTGTTTTCCGGGGATATTTTTTCAGAAATGGTCATGGGGAATCTGGTTCACACGTCGACCGCCCTGCTGACGCGCGAGCGGCTGCAGCGGGTAAAGGGATTTAACGAAAACCTCAAAAACGCGGGGGAAGATTACGATTTACATCTGCGGACATGTCGTGAAGGGCCGGTCGCTTTTCTCAATGTATCCAGCATCCGATATCAGATCGGCGCGTCGGATGCTTTGACCAATCCCTCGCACCAGCTTCGCATTGCGTTGAATAACTTAAATACGATCCTGCCCGTCATCATGCGGGACAGGGACCGGATACGGCTTCCTGGCCGGGCGCTTAATAACAGAATCGCCGCATCATACGCCTGGATCGCTGAGGCGTATATTGACCGGTCGGAGTGCAGGCAGGCGCTGCCATTTGTGCTGAAAAGCCTGATGTATCGGCCAGGATGCGCGCGTTGTTGGGTGTTTTTCCTGTTTTCCTGTCTGCCGGATCGGTTTGTCGCCCGAGCGCGGACCCTGTTCCGTGCACGAAAGCGGATGCTGAAAGGGCTGGTTTTAAAGTTTTCTACGGGGCTGAAATTATCGTACGCAAAAAAGTAACCTTTCCCTGGCCGATATGTCTAATTGTCCGCGCTTAAAAACCCCCGTTATGAATATCTACCCCATAGAGCAGAATGAATTCGATTCTATCGGCGAAGAATGGAATCGGCTCTTAAGCCGGAGTATTTCAGACAATGTATTCCTGCGCTGGGAGTGGATCCATACCTGGTGGAAGATATTCCGCAGGCCCAACCGGCGGCTTTTCATCCTGGTTGCCCGGTCAGACAGCCGCCTGGTCTGCGTTGCGCCGTTTTATATCGAGCGGCGTTCCCCCTGGGGCACGAAGATCCTTAAGTTCTGCGGAGATGAGCTCAGCCCCGAGTACCTCGATATTATTGCCGAAAAAGGCTGTGAAGCGGAGGCGGTGCAGGCTGTCTCGGCATTTTTAAAACAATCCCGGTGCGGGTGGGATCTGATCTCTTCCGAAGTTGTAAAAACAAATTCCCTTTTGCTGGCCAATTCACCGCTCTCCATGGATTATCACGGCATTTCCCAGCCTTCATTTTCGTGCCCTTATACGAAGTTTGACGGAAAATATGAACGCACCCACAACCGTAAGCGGAAGTTGCTGCTGAATAGAATGAAAGTGACGCATCGGGTCATTAAAGATGCAGGGCAATTGCCTGAGTGCATGGATCATCTGTTCTATCTGCATCAGCAGCGTTCCGGTTTAAAAAAACAGGTTTCCGAGTTCCTGCGGCCCGATGCGCAGCGTTTTCACCGGGAGCTGGCAAAACTGTTTCTTGAGGCAGGGATTCTCAATCTGCATTTTTTCTACGACGGCGAAACGCCTGTCAGCGTGGTATATGCTTTTGATTACGACAAAAAAACCTATTGTTTTCAGTGCGGTCACGATCCCCGGTGGAGCAAATGGAGTGTCGGGACGGTATTGTTTGATATGACCGTTCAGAACGCTTTTGCAAGAGGTATGAATGAGTTTGATTTTTTGAAAGGGGACGAAAGCTATAAAAAGTTTTTTTGCAATGCCAGCCGCGAGGAAGTCCACGTTTCCCTCTATAACAACAACCTGCGCGGTCTCGCGTTGTACGTTCTTGCCAGGGCAAAGTCATTCGTGCGAAAACTGTTGAAACAGCCTGCGAAAGACAAGGTCCCGGGGCTGAACCCCGCGGCGGATCCTACCTAGCGGAAGTGCCGGGCCAACTCGTTCATCGATAAGATCAGCAGGTCCGGACGGGATTCTTTAAGAAAGTGATGATCTCCAATGTTTGAAAGGATCCCGCAGGTGTGCGTGCCTGCGGCTCGGCCGGCGCTCACGTCGTTGTCCGAATCCCCCACCATAAGAGCGCGCTTCGCCGGCGCTTTCAATAATCGCAGCGCATGCCAGAGCGGCTCCGGATTAGGCTTTTTAACCGTCAGCGAATCTCCCCCCAGAACCACAGGGAAATATTCCAGCAGTCCCAGCCCATGAAGGATCCGGTTGGAAATTTTAACCGGTTTGTTCGTGACCACCGCCAGGCGTTTTCCTTTATAGTGATTAAGCGTCTCGATAACGTGCGGGTAAGGAGCGGTGTTGTCCAGGCTGTGATGCCGGTAGCGCTCGATAAAAATCTCTCCCGCGCGCTCGATGCGCGCCGGGTCGTCGGTTTTTAAAGCGCGAGCCATCAGTCTTCCCACGCCTGCGCCGATGAATGCGCCGACCTCGTCTTCCGAGCTTTCCGGCACGCCCATCTCGCGCTGCGTGAATTGAACGCTGAGAGCGATGTCTCTCTTGGAATCAATGAGAGTTCCGTCCAGGTCGAACAAAATAGCGTCAATAGGGATCATTAAAATAACCTCAATATGCGTCGTCCCGGCGATTCTCAGGCCGGGACCCATCAATAAAGGATTTCTAGTTTTATGGACCCCGGCCTAAACCTTGCCGGGGCGACGATTAAATTTGTCCAGGCCCAGCCTCTTTGTTCTGTTGTGCGGAAAATTCCACTCTTCTTTTTTAAGTCCTTTGCCTAAAATCATAACCTGAAAAGCCTGGCCCAAAGCGTCGGGATGAATCAACATCTGCAATGCGCCGGGATTTTGCAGGAAATGTGGAGTGCGGATTGCGGATTGCGGAAGTCGGTTTTCCTTATAAAAAGTTCCTTCTTCCGAACTCCGAACTCCGGATTCCGCATTATTTAATTGCAGTGCGTATAGCTTTTCTGCGGCGGAGATCAGAAACGACGACAAGTCCATAAAGGCCAGGAGATCAAGCCCCGCTTCGCGCGCATCGAGCGCCAGGCTGGTGAAATCCACGTCTGCGGTCAGGTCCTGTTCCCCCGGGCGGGCAAGCGCGTTATCGCTTACCTGATGCTGATAAAACGCGCGCAGCGTGCCGCGGGTTCGATCCGGATGGTAATACTCGTGAGCAGGACGGCCATAATCAAGCAGAACGATCAGTCCATGATTCAGCGCGCGGGAAGTTTCCTTCAGCCAGGTGCGCATGGACAGATTGATTTCCGTTTCGTAGCCCTCGGGAAGTGTGATATGAATCCGCTCAAGATAGCGTGCCAGCTCGGGAGTGGAAGGCGGGCCCCACTTCAGGGATGCCCTCACCCTCGCGTCCGTGCCGTCCCGACCTCCTGTCGATGTGTTCTTCGACGGGACGGTCCCGTCCGCTACACCCTCTCCCGCCTTGGGCGGGAGAGGGCAAGGTCGACCGGAGGGAGAACCGAGGGTGAGGGTAGGATTGATCGTTGTCACGTATGCCTCTTCCAGTTTCCCCTCATGCATGCGCACGCGGTGAACGGGGAAAGCGTCGATCAACTCATTGCCGAAGATGCAGCCGGTGACCGGACCCGGCAAAGATTCAAAAGATTCAACGGCGTTAAAGCCTTTTGTTTCCAGCCGTTTGCGGCGGAATGGGCTCCGTTCAACAGCCAGATAAGTGAACCCAGAAGGAATTTGATCCAGCGGTGTACTACGTTTGAGTTTTGGGTCACACCCTAATGATGCGTTATATTCGTTTATTGGGTCACATCCGGAGTTGGTAAGAGCCGTGGTGATGCTTTCTGCAAGGGCGCCTTCTCCGGGTCCGCATTCGACGAGCTGGAAATTCGTTACGCCGAGACGCATCCGCCAGTCCCGAAAATAAAAGGCGAGCAATTCCCCGAACACGGCCCCCACATCTGGAGCGGTAAAGTAGTCTCCCTGCCTGCCTGTGCGCGCGCGGCCTGAAGAATAATAGCCGTTCGGGCCGTAGAGCGCATCTTCCATGAAGCTGGCGAAGGTTATCAACGGGGCAGTATCGGTATTCCCGTGATGGTCCGGCGGGGTGCGGATTCTTTTTCCGCTTTGGCGGGAGCGAGGATCTTGTCCGCATAGGGACAGACGTCGATCAATTTACACTCCCAGCAGCGGGGAGCGCGCGCCACGCAGATGTAGCGCCCGTGCAGGACCATCGCCTGTGAAAAGTAGATCCAGTCTTTTTGCGGCACAAGCTTCGTCAGATCTTCCTCAATTTTTACCGGATCTTTCTGCCGCGTCAGTTGCAGCCGCTCGGTGGCAAGGCGGATCATGTGCGTGTCTACGACTATGCCTGAAGGTATGCCGTAAGCCGCGCCGAGAACGACGTTGGCGGTTTTCCGTCCCACGCCCGGGAGCTCGCGCAGTTCATCCATGGTTTTAGGGACTTTCCCCCCGAATTTTTCTATCAGCGTTTTGCATGCGCCGCGGACATTGGCCGCCTTGGCCCGGAAAAATCCCGCAGGCCGGAAATCCTTTTCCAGCTCTTCGGGCGGAACCTTCAGATAGTCTTCAGGTTTGCGGTATTTTTTAAAGAGAAAGGATTGAGTCAGCTCGTTGACGCGTTTGTCCGTCGATTGCGCCGAGAGAATTACGCCCACCAGAAGCTCCAGCGGGTTGGAGTGTCTGACCTCGCAGAGGGTTTTCGGCCACTGCTTCCGCAGGCGGGGCAGAAGCTTCTTGGCGACAAACTCAGTCTTGGAAACCATATAGAAATTATACTAACTGTCATTCCGAGGAAGGCTTCCTTGGTAATCAAAGGAAAGCCTGACGTGGGAATCTACTTCATCAAATGAATAAGATTGCCACGGTCCCATCCCTTATCAAATATAGGAATGGGGTCTCGCAATGACGTAATTGCTAAAATTTGCCCATGGGTACTTCTGCTAAACGCAAGCTTGCTCCCGAAGTGGTCACGCTGGGCCTGATCAGCATGATGACGGACGCTTCCAGCGAAATGATTTATCCCCTCCTTCCGGTTTTTCTGACAACGGTGTTGTCCGCTGGGGCGATGCAGCTCGGAATAATTGAGGGCGTTGCGGAATCCACGGCGGCGGTACTCAAGATGGTTTCCGGTTTTTGGACAGACCGCGTGCGCAGGCGTAAGCCCTTCGTTGTCTGGGGATACTGCATGGCGGGCATGGCGCGGCCGCTCATCAGTCTCGCCGGTTCCTGGCCGTTTGTTCTGGCTATGCGATTCGTCGACCGCGTGGGTAAAGGGCTGAGAACCTCGCCCAGAGACGCTCTGATCGCGGACGTCACGGCTCCCGAATACCGTGGTTACGCCTATGGCTTTCACCGCGCCATGGATCACACGGGAGCGGTGCTCGGGCCGCTCATGGCCGCGGCATTGCTTTACTGGGCGGGGCTTCCCCTCAGGCTGGTTTTTTTCTGTGCCTTTGTTCCGGCCTTTATCGTGTTTTTCCTGGTGACTGTGGTTCTCAAGGAAAAGGGGTTTGACCCAAAGAATCAATATAACGCACCGCTAGGGTTTGACCCAAATCTCAAAGGTGGCAGTTCTTTGGGTCAAACCCCTTTTGCCAGCTGGAATGTTCTCGGTAAACGTTTTCATCTCTTCCTTCTGGCCGTGCTGGTTTTTACTCTGGGCAATTCAAGCGACACCTTTTTTCTTTTGCGGCTGAACCGCTTCGGCGTGCCGGCGTTCGGGATAGCGCTCCTGTGGGCTGCGCATCATGTGATCAAGATGCTTTCCACTTACTGGGCCGGCGGCTTTTCGGACAGAGTTCCGCGACAGAAGCTGATCATTGCCGGATGGATTTTCTACGCCGCGGTGTACGGCGCTTTCGCCCTGGCAGGTTCGCGCGCATGGATGATCGCGATTTTTCTCTCGTACGGAATTTATTTCGGACTGACCGAGCCGGTGGAGAAGGCGCTGGTGAGCGATTTCGCCCCGCCGGAATACCGCGGCGCCGCGTTCGGTTATTACAACAGCGTGATCGGGTTCGCCGCTCTCCCGGCGAGCATTATTTTCGGCGCGATCTGGCATTACTGGGGAGCCCCCGCAGCCTTCGGCACGGGTGCGGTACTTGCCCTCGCCGCGGCGTTACTTTTAAGGAAAACGGCTGGAGGAAGAGGAAGCGGGGTTTGACCCAAAGACTCACTACCTTTGAGATTTGGGTCAAACCCTGGCGGTGCGTTATATTGGTTCTTTGGGTCAAACCCCGCTTCTGTCTCGGGATTTGAGCCAGGCTTCGACTTCAGTCAGAGGCATCGCGTTCAGCACGTCTTTTTTTGTGAGCCAGCCTTTGCGCGCGATGCCGATCCCAAACGGCAGAAAAGAAAGCCCCGCGATATCGTGCGCGTCGGGATTGATGGAAATGCGCACGCCTTTCTCTTTGGCCAGAGGCATCATCCGCCAGTCCAGATCAAAACGGTAGGGATGGCAGTTCAGCTCGATGGCGGAGCCGGTGCGCGCCGCAGCGTCGATGATTTTCGGGATGTTCACGGGATACCCTTCGCGCTGCAGCAGGAGCCTGCCTGTGGGATGCCCCAGCATCGTGACATAACCCGTTTCCAGCGCCCGGATGATCCGCCGCGTCATTTCGTCTTCCGTCATCTTGAAGGATGAGTGGATCGAACCTACGACGAAATCGAAGCGCTTCAGGATTTCTTCCGGGTAATCGAGCGAACCGTCTTTCAGAATATCGCATTCCGTTCCCCGGAAGATGCGGATCTTGTGCTTCTTGCGCAGCTTCTCGATCGCTTCTTCCTGCGCCCTGACGCGTTCCATGGAAAGGCCGTTCGCATAAGTCGGAGTTTTCGAGTGGTCGGAAATGCCGACGTATTCCCAGCCGAGCCGCTCCGCTTCCGCAACCATGTCCTCGAGCGACGCTTTACCGTCGGACCACGTCGTATGCACATGGAAGGCGCCGCGCAGGTCGTTTTCTTCTATAAGTTTTGGCAGGCGTTTCTTTCCCGCGGCCTCGAACTCGCCGCGGTCTTCGCGCAGTTCCGGCGGGATGTACTGAAGCCCAAGCTTATCGAATATCGCCGCTTCGTCCGCGCAGGGAATCCGTCGTGGTCCCTTGAACAGGCCGTACTCGCTGAGCTTCCAGCCGCGCTGCTGCGCGCGGTGGCGCATGACAATGTTGTGCTCTTTTGATCCGGTAAAGTAGTGCTGCGCGAACGGGAATTCATCCGGCTTCACCACGCGCAGGTCTATCTGCATGCCCTGGCGCACGAGAATGCTTGATTTAGTCTCCCCCTGGCCAAGGATCTTGCCGGTGAACGGGAAGCTGAGGAAGCGGTCCATTATGGGCTGCGGTTTTCTGGAAGAGACCAGCACGTCTATGTCGCGGACGACTTCTTTGTGGCGGCGCAGCGACCCGCATACGCAGATCTCCTCGACGCCCGGCGCCTTGCGCATGTGTTCGAGGATCAACCCGGAAAGCGCCGCGGCTTCGTTGTAATGGTGGTATTCCGCATGCTCCGAATAAAAACCGATGCCCTGCAGGATGTTGGCCTGTGACTTTTCTCCGAAGCCTTCAAGGCCTGCAACCAGATTCTTGCGGCAGGCATCTTCAAGTTCCCTGAGGTTTTTGATTTTGAGCTTGTCGTAAAGGATTTTCGCGCGCTTCGGGCCTACGCCCTGCACGCGGATCATTTCCATCAGCCCCGATGGGAGCGATTTCTGCAGCTCTTCATAATAAGGAAGCTTGCCCGTGGCGACCAGGGTGGAAACTTTTTCCGCGATCGAGGGGCCTATGCCTTTGAGGTCTTTTAAGGTTCCATCTTTGACAAGCTGTTCCAGATCCTGGTCCAGCCCGCCGATAATCCGCGAAGCGTTGTGGTAGGCGCGCGTCTTGAAGGGGTTTTCCCCCTGCATCTCGAGCAGGCTGCCGATTTCCTCAAGTATTTCCGCGATCTGGAGTTTGTCCATGGTGTTGTCATCCTACTCCTTCGCCCGGCCATTGTGCCGGGAGAAGGTGGGGGATGAGGGCACAACGTTGATCTCCCGTCTGTGAATTAGACACTCATCCAGTTGCTTCGTTTACGCGCGGATTTTTCCCTCACCCTTGCCCTCTCCCGCTTGCAGCAGGCGAGGGAGTTGGAAAGAGACCTTAATCCGATAACACCGCTCCGGTGTCCGCGCTCTGGACGAAATGGCTGTAGCGCGCGAGCCATCCTCTGCGCACTTTGGGTCTGAAGGGTTTGAGCGCTTTGCCGCGTTTTGCGAGTTCTTTGGCGGGAACAAGAGCCTCAAGCAGGCCTTTTTCAGCGTCAATACGGATACGGTCGCCGTTTTTTAAGAGAGCGATTGGACCACCTGCGGCCGCTTCCGGCGAGACGTGGCCGATGCACAGGCCGCGCGTGCCTCCGGAAAATCTGCCGTCCGTGATGAGCGCGCACCGCAGTCCCGCTCCCGCGATCGCGGCCGTGGGACTGAGCATTTCCTGCATGCCGGGCCCGCCCTTCGGTCCTTCGTAGCGGATGACGACCACGTCGCCGGAGTGCACTTTGCCCTGGAGAACGCCGTCGCGCGCCTCTTCCTGCGACTCGAAAATCACGGCCGGGCCTTCGAACTGCATCATGTCCGGAGCGATTCCCGCGGTTTTGACTACCGCGCCCTTAGGCGCAAGGTTTCCAAATAAAACCGCCAGGCCTCCGGTTTGCGTGAAGGCTTTCTCCACCGTACGGATGACGTTACCGTCGGGCGCGGGCGCCTTGTCCACCATGCCGGACAATGTTCCGTAAATGGTTTTAGCGGAGAGGTCGAGGAAGCCCTCACCCGCGTCTCTCCGGCTGTCGCCGTCGGTCTTGCCCTCTCCCGCTTTGCGGGAGAGGGTGGAGCGGACGCGAAGCGGACTGCGTAGGGTGAGGGCGCGGGAAACTTCCTTCAGGATCGCGGCCACGCCGCCGGCGCGGTGCACGTCTTCCACATGCACGTCCGGCCGCGACGGGCTGACCTTGCAGATGCAGGGCGTCCGCCGCGAAAGGCCGTTGATCCGTTTCAGGTCATACCTGACGCCGGCTTCATGCGCGAGCGCCAGCGTATGCAGCACGGTATTCGTTGATCCGCCCATGGCCATATCCAGGATAAAAGCGTTGTCAATCGCCTGCTGCGTGACGATATCGAGCGGCAGGATTTTTTCGTCGATGCAGCGTTTCAGCGCCTGCGCCGCCCGGCGCATCAAAGCCTCGCGGTCGGGATTGGACTCAGGCCTGCCTGAGGCATCGAGCCTTTGCGCAGGTATCGTGCCGTTGCCGGGCAGCGCGAGGCCGATCGCTTCTCCCAGGCAGTTCATGGAGTTTGCCGTGAACATGCCCGAACAGGAGCCGCAGGAGGGGCAGGCGACTTCCGCGAGAATGGACAGGTCCTGCTCGGCCATTTTACCGACGGAAAACTTTCCCACCCCTTCGAAAACCGTAATCAGGTCGCTGCCGCCTCTGCCGGCAAGCATCGGCCCTCCGGAAACATAGACCGCCGGAATATTCAACCGCACCATGGCGTTGTACATGGCGGGCACGATCTTGTCGCAGTTGCCGATGCCGATCCAGCCGTCGCAGGGATGCGCGCCAATCACAGTTTCGATCTGGTCTGTGATCAGCTCCCTGCTCGGCAGAGAATACTTCATGCCGAAATGCCCCATGGCAATGCCGTCGTCCACCGCGCCGCCGATATTGCAGTACCAGACGTTGTAGCCCAGGCTTTTCAGCTCCGCCTCGACGATATGCCCGAGCGCTTCGAGATGCGCGTGCCCGGGGATATGCGTGGTATAGGAGTTGACCACTGTGACGAAAGGTTTTTTCCTGTCCGCGATGGACCCGATTACGCCTGCGGCTTTCATCAGCGAAGCTGCGGGCAGCATGTTGGTTCCCTCGCCGATAATCCTGCTGCCTTTCTCGCGGAGGTTTTCGATGCCAGGGTTAACGTATGAGCGGTTGGCGCTTTGCTTTTTCATGGGAGACCTTTCGCCTCGAGATCGTGAAATTCACTATTGCAAATTATAACTGTAAAATGATGCGATTCGAATATTAGAAGGGAACCTCGTTTTTGGAATCTCGATCTTTTTCTAAATCACTACTGCGCTGGTACGGCGTGCATCGCCGCGATCTGCCCTGGCGCCGGACGCGCGATCCCTACAGGATTCTTGTATCGGAAATCATGCTGCAGCAGACACAGGTGCGGACGGTCCTTCCTTACTATGGACGTTTTCTGCGGGCGTTCCCCTCCTTTCGCGCGCTTGCGCGCACTCCGCTGAATCGGGTGCTGAAACTTTGGGAAGGGCTTGGATATTATTCCCGCGCCCGGAACCTGCACGCTCTGGCGCAGGAAGTGGTCCGGCGTCACGGAGGCCGCCTGCCTGCGGAGGAGCACGCGCTCCGCAGCCTTCCCGGAATCGGCCCCTACACGGCAGGTGCCCTGCTCAGTATCGCCTTTAACCAGGACTATCCCCTGGTGGACGGAAACGTTCAGCGCGTGCTGGCGCGCTGTGCCGCAATCCGTTCCGACCTGCGCAGGAGCGGCACGCAAAAACGCCTCTGGAAACTGGCTGCGGCGCTTTTGCCTGAAGGGCGAGCCGGAGATTTCAATCAGGCGCTGATGGAACTCGGCGCGCTGGTCTGTCTGCCGCACCGTCCTCTCTGCGGTGAATGCCCCGTACGGCGGAACTGCGCCGCCTTCGCAACAAACGCCCAGGCGTGTATTCCATTCAAATCTCCGTCCAAGCCCCGTCCCCATTACGACATCGGCGCGGCGGTCATCCGGCATCAGAGAAAGATTCTTATCACACAGCGCCCGTTGAAAGGGCTTTTGGGCGGGCTCTGGGAATTCCCCGGCGGTAAGCTGGAAAAAGGAGAGACGCTCGAAGAGTGCGTAGCCCGGGAAATCCATGAAGAATTGGGAATCCAGATCGTGGTGGGACCGAAAATCACTGCGGTGCGTCATGCCTACAGTCACTTCCACATCACCCTGCACGCATTCGATTGCCGTTTCCGGAGCGGACGCATCCACGCCCGGGGCGTCGCGGACTGGCGTTGGGTCCGGCCTCAGGACCTGAAGCGCTTTGCCTTTCCCGCCGCAGACCAGCCGATGATCAGGTTGTTGACCGCCGCAACACGGTGCCGTTGATGAGAAGCTGTGAAAAAATAGGTCTGGTCATATGGACGCAAGCTTCCTAAAATATCCGTCGATACACCGACGGTAAAAGGAGGTCCCCCGATGAGCCCTCACCAAGAGTTCTTTCCGCGCCGCCCCAAAGTCGAGCCAATCAACCGGCAGCAACTGCTTTTGCGCACCGTGGATATCGAGCAACTGGTACCGGAGGATGACCCGGTGCGGGCGATCTGGGAGTTGAGCGGACGGCTGGATCTGAAACGTTTTTATGAGGCGATCCAGACCGAGGAAGGCGAATCGGGTCGAGAAGCGATTGACCCGCGGTTATTGATCTGTTTGTGGGTGTACGCCTACAGCCAGGGGATCTCTTCGGCGAGGGAAGTCTCGCATCTGATGGAGTACCCTCCCGGCTTTCAGTGGCTCTCCGGCATGCGGGTGATTAATCATCATACGCTGTCAGACTTTCGGATTCGTCATGGTCAAGCGCTGGATGAACTGTTTACGCAACTGCTGGGTGTCTTAAGCAGTGAAGGACTGTTGACGTTGGAGCGAGTGATGCATGACGGGACGAAGGTCAAGGCGAATGCGGGAGGAGACAGTTTCAGGCGAGGAGAGCGCTTACAGAAGCACGTCCGTTTGGCGAAGGAACACGTGGCGGCCATGGGAGATCCTCGGAATGCCGAAGAAGTCACGCCGCGCTTGAAGGCAGCGCGGGCGAGAACGGCTCGCCAGAAACAAGAACGGCTGCAGCAAGCGCTGCAGGAACTGGAGAAAGTCCGGTCGTTGGCTTGCCATCAGCAGGCGCCGGAAGAGGTGCGCGTCAGCCGGACGGATCCCGAGGCGCGAGTCATGAAGTTGGGGGATGGCGGATACGGACCCGCCTACAATGTCCAGCTTTCGACGGATGCGGCGGCGGGAGCGATCGTTTTTACGTTTATCCGGCCTGACTCCTACGAACAAATTGATGTTTTTCTGCAGAACCCTGTCGATTTTGACGGTTTTTTTACGCGGCGCAAGATCTTCAGGATCGACGAGATCGAGATCGCGGTGCCGGCCCTCGCTGACCTCAAGGTCATGAAGCGTATTGCCGCGCGCGATAAGGACAAAGCCGATCTCAAGCATCTGGAAAAACTCGAGGATTTAGATCGTGGACACTGATTACACCTACGATATCCCGCTGGAGGATCTGAAACGGTACCGCCGGCTGCCGCCCCGAGAGATTCTTCGCTGGCTCCAGGACATCAACGAGTTTAATCATAAGACTCGCACGCTGACCTCTCCAGAACCGTCGAAAAAATCGTAACAACTGTGCCCCGGCAGGAAGATCAGGCTGCGGTTCTTGCGCCGCGACCGGAATAGGCGGGTTTGATGGGGCGGTCTGTGGAAAGTTTCGGATCGGGAAGGGTTATGGTTGCCTTGAATCCGGTGGGGTTGCCGTCAGCGCCCATCAAGTTATCGATCCGGATGGTTGCATGACGTTCCCCCTGGTCATGCATGCGGACGTAGTGATAGACCTGCGCCAATCCGAGGCCGGTTCCTCCGGGCAGGCCCGTTATGTTGAGGAGGCAGGCGTTCTGCCGCTCGCGTGTGAGGGGGTCGCTGTATTTGAGCAGAGAAGAATCTGACATTCCCCCCGCATTATCGGTGTACTCAATCACCGTTGCGCCGGGGATTTTCCGGGCTGTGAGCGTGATCCGCATGAGTTTGCCGAGCGCCTCCTTTGAATTGCGCATTTTGCGGTCTGTGTTCAATAGAAGTTGGCGGAAGGTTTCGGTGATTTTCCGATAGTCGCCCGATACGGTAATTCCCTCCAGACCCGCCGTGTCAATCGCTAGAAGATGTTCCTCTCGCGGTGTCAGGACAATAGTCTCCGACGCCTGTCTGAATGCATCGATCAGAGAAAATGATGTTCTCCGTCCTTCGATCGTTCCGTCGATCAGGCTGATCAGGTTTTCTATCTGGCTGGTTGCGGTATCTTTTATTATTCGGTAGTAATCATAAAGTATTTTTGGAGGAAGTTCTGCGATTGCATCAGCCAGATTTTTGAGGTACAACGAAAGCTCATTCCAGTGGTCGTGACGTATGGATCGGACTGCGATTTCAGACCGTTCATGCTCATCCGAATTTTCAAAACGGGAACGGCGCGTGGGAATCTCTCCGGTCATCCACCAGTATTTGGCATATTCAGCTCTAAACGTCGCAAGCGTTGACTCTGCAGAATGCGGCAGAGTTTTGCCAGGGATACAACTGTTCAAAAGCCCCTTGTAGCCGATACGATTTCCGCTCAGCAGAAAGAAATCCTGCGCCCATGAAGCAAGCGCCGCAAGATCGCCCATCAGCATTTGAACGATCGGCAGTTGATCGGGAATTCCGGCTTGCATGATCAGAGCAACTCCGTCTAGCAGATGCTGATTGGCTTTCATAAAGTCCGGCAAATGACGCTGTTGTAGTTCTTCAAGTTTCGTCTGGTAAAGTTCCAGCGCTTGGGTTGTTTTTATGTTTGTTCTCAATTGGCGCAGTTCTTCCAGATCGATCATGCCGCACAACTCGTGGATCGCAGCGATATGCCGCCGGACCATGCGCGCGGTCTGGTCTACGGTCAGGCGCGCAGGTCCGGTTTCCGCTGCCGCCTCCCGGCCCGCGTCTGTGATCCGGTAGGCGTATTCGCCATGCGTCTCGGGAAAGCGCTGTCTCTCGAAATAGCCTCTGCGGAAATTCTCCCGGAAGTCGCGGTACGTCGTCCCCCGCGTCACTTCGGGCAGGAAACGCTCATGATATCGCGAAGGAAGAACCCAGCTTCCGCCGAGGTTTTCCTGCACGGTCCGCAGAACATCCGCCGGGCTGCCCCCCGGTTTCGCGGCGAAGGTTCCGTCTGAGTTTCGAGGCGGTTCCGGGGCGCCTGCTCCCGGCTGTTTCTTGGACAGCATCCGGAAATATTCCAGCGCGCGGTCGTAGCCAAACCAGCCCATTTCCCGCGCGACTTCAAATCCCTGGCTGGAAGCGGCGATTCCCGGGGTGAATTTGTAAAGGGGTTCTATCTGTCCGTCTTTTTCGGACGTTTCCGCATGGAAGCACCTGGCGTTCGGAACGTTTTCGAGGAGTAGCGGAACGGCGTCGAGCATGTGCGTTACAAGGATAACGGTGGCGCCTCTCCGGGTCAGTTCCTCAGCCAGGGCAGTAGTCAGGCTCGCAGACACGGTCGGTTCCGTGCACCCGGAAAACGGCTCGTCGAGTATAAACAGGCTGCGCGGCGTGGCCGACTGAATCGCGAGTTCGGACCGGTGCAAAAGATATTCCAGCGACCCGCGCGCGGGGCCCTGCCCGCGTTTTCTATGTTGCCCCTCCGACATGACCCGGGAAAGGACTTGGATATCGGAAAATTCGCTGACCCGCGCGGAGGCTGCTGGACCCGGCCATCCCAGCTTCGCCAGGGTGACGATCTGCGCGATCATTTTGACCAGCGTGCTTTTCCCCCCGGTATTGAACCCGGTGTAGATGGTCAGCGATCCCGCGGTCTCACTCCCGGGTTTTATCTCCACCGTATTGGGAGTTTTCCGGGGGTTATCGACGAGGCTGGAGTGCCATCCTTCGTGGATAGAAATATTCCCTCTTCCGTCGTCTTGTTCCGGGAGAGGCCATTCGTTATTCTCAGCGGCGAAGTGGGAGATTTCGCTGAGTGCGAAAAGCGCGAAGATGTTTTCAACGAACTGCGGGGTTTTCTCTGAATCCTGACCGGATTCCCACGCATCCCAGTTCAGTAACGAATTACTGAGCGTGTGCCATTGCAGCCGTGAAATGACTCCCGGATAGGCTGCAGCATGGTCGGCGGAATGGAAATGGATAATCGGACGAGCCATCTCCTGGAGAAGAGGGATACCTGACTCCTGACAAAATCCGGCCAGTGTTTCCAGAGGGCGTAGTTTATTCTCGAGATCAGACTTCTCATCGTTTTGAAGGATCGAATTCAGAGCTTGATCCAAATTCGAGAGCAGGGCCTGGTCCGTGCTGAATCTTTGAATGGCATCACGCCACGGGGCCCCATCGATCGATTCCGGATGGGGCAGCGCGTGACGGGAAATAAAGTGATCGGCGAAACGTTTCGCGGATTCATCCTGGATTGATCCGGATGGTGAACCATAGGGATTTTCGATTTCCATAAATTCGCGCTCGGCCTTAGCGTAAAAAAAGCCTCGCGGCTTTCCCGGTTTGGCTTTGGGCCCTTTTCCCTCGATCTCCCGGGCGCGCGGCTGGCCGAGCCTGTCCGCAAGAAGGTTGAAGTATTTGATGGCGGCGCCGATGCCCGGCCACCCGCGTTTTGATGCCTCCTGCAGGCCGTGACTTGAGGCTGCGATCCCGGGTTCAAACTCCCTGGTGGAAAGGATTTCGCCGTCACGCCCCAGGGTAGTCTTGATTCGAAGAAACCGAATGCCAGTAATCTTTTCGCGCAGAACCTCCAGCGCCTGCAGATGGTGGCAGGCGGCCAGACAGACGGCTCCTTTGGTTTTCAAGGCTTCAAGGGTCGCGCAAAAGGAGGACGCTGTGATCGCGGGCTCGCTGCTGCCGCCAAAGAGATCATCGTCGATGAGCACGAAACTCCGCTCGCGGACGCCATCATCCAGCTTCTGGCTCGCTGTCAGATCGGCGGAGAACTGGGAGTTACGTCCACTTTCGATGTCCCATGGCGATACGGCCGGTCTTAGAAATGAGGAAAACATCTGTTCGTCGATTTCGGCGTCCGCAGGGACGGGCATTCCGGACTGCACCATCAGAGTAATGAGGCTGGCTGTTTTCATGGCGACGGTTTTCCCTCCTGTGTTCAACCCGGAGAAAACCGTAACCCGGAACTTGTCGTCGATCGTAAGCGAGACAGGATGAAACTTGCCTTCGACTTTGAGGACGGGGTTAACGGCATTGGATATTTTGAGAAGGGCTTCGCCGTTCGTGAAAGACGCGCTCTTGAAACCGTTGGTTAGACGGAGTTTCGCCAATATGGAATTCCCAGCTAGACCTGCGAACGTGTCCTCTAGTTCCCCCAGGAACTTCTGCTGGCTGTAGTCCAGTCGTGGACCATTGCTGCGTATCCCGTAACCGTCATTCCGATAGGGTTGGGAACGAAAGATGGGGTCATCCGTAGGAAAATCAACGAGATATTCCTGTTCCATTTGCTCAAGAACAGTGGAAAGGCGTTGGGTCTCGGGGTTGTCGATGGTTTTGAGGGTAGCGCTGAGTTGCTTCAGCAATACAGGTAATTCGCCGGTTTCAGGCGTCAGAATGCGTCGATACATTGCCGTTTGCTGATCGTAGGATTTCTGTGAATGGGCCGAATCCCATGGACTGATCGTCTTCGAACCTTCCTTGATCAGACTCTCGAGATTTGAAAGCTGTCGATTCAATTTATCCAGCGCTTCCGGCTGGGAGGCGAGGTCCGTCTGCAGTTGATAGGCCTGGCGCACGTATTCGGCATACCGATAAGGGTTCCGGAGTTTTGAAATAAGAAAATCTGCGCCGAATTCTGCGCCTCCCGCGGTTCCAATCAGGCCATACAGCCGTTCTACTCCGACATAATCTTCGAAGGTGTCTTCCGTATAAACCGACCGCTCGTCCGGCGGCTCCATCTGATCCGCCCTCAGCCCGGCGGCAAAAAGCGGTGAGTCGGATTGGACGGCGGATTCATTTCGGAATTTGTGTGGTTTGGCCATCTCGTCGAAAAATGACCAGGATTTTTCTTCATCGGTTCCGACCAGAATGTCATAAACGAATTCTCTGATGCCGAAATCATCGAACCAGGATTTGAACTGCGCCACGACAGCGTCAAGTTCCGCGTCGGTTGGTGCGGAGACGGTTCCTCGGTCGTTAATCAGGCCTCCTGCGTGTTCCTCCCGTATCCGGTTAAAACAATTTCGCATCAGGTATTCAGTCATTTCTTCTGGACCGGTGGGGTCGAATATCCAGCCTCCCGGTCTCATAGAATTCACGCAATCTACAGCGATCTCGCGGGCCTTTTCGATGAGCGATAAAACGTAGCGGAGTGTTTCTTCTCTCGCGGTAATGGTTGTGACCAGTTTTCTGAAGAGCAGATCCGTTAATCGAGCTGTCTCTTTAATGTTGTTTTGAATAACCGCTCTTTTCAAGCCCACGATGATACTTTCAATGAAAAAGTAATGGGCTATCGGTTTTTCGGAAAACCAGCCCTGATCGATGGCTTCAACAAGTTGTGCAGGGCTGGCCTCGATAACAAATGCCGCCAGAGGCCCCCACCAGAGGCCGTCGAAGTCGGGAGGGTTCTTAAGCGAAACCGGGCGACCGGCATCAATCCCCGCCACGGCGAGCGGTTCGGCGCCGTTCCCCCAGCGGGGGTCTTGCGGATCCGGCCAGTGCGCCCGGATATTTTCTAAGCTGAACATCGAGGTCAGACGGGCCGCGAATGCTTCGACCAGCTCCGCGTGCGCGGGCAGTCGCCTGAGCAATTTCTGCCGGAAGCGTTCAAGGTTGAAGGGTGTATCACTGGAAAGCGCCTGCCGGATCACCTGAGGATCATCTATCAAATTTCCGTTATCAATCAGGTACAGATCCTGGCCGATCACTCCGATATTGGGAAGGGTCGGGTCCGAAACGAAGGCGCCGCGGCTCCAGATTTCCTCCTGCAGGGCGATGAACTTTTCAAACCATTTCGAAGCCTCTTCGGAACTCGCCGCGAGAAGGACCTGCAGGAACATTTTATCCACCCGCTGCTCGACTTCGTCGGCTGTCGTGCGCTCCAATCCGAACCACCGCCGCAGCCGGATACTGCTCGAAGGAATAGTCACTTTCCAGGGGACCAGCGCGCGCTGACTATCCCGTCCCATGAGACGTTCGCGTGCCAGATCTTCACCATGCTGTTCGCGACGGAGCAGTGTTTCGCACTCCTTATAAGTGACGGTGTTTTCCAGGTATCGTGTCGGCAGCAGAAGCAATGCAGAGCGGATGGAGCCGCTTAGCAGGCAAAAGAGGGTTTCCTTCAGCTGGTGCCGGACTCGCTGGATGGCATGAGGGAAGTCTAGCCGCGCCGGGCGGGCCGGACGCCGGATTACAGTTCTTAGAAAGGCTGAGAAGTGTTTTGCCAGCCTGTGACTGAAGACATAACGGAAGTCCACATGCCGCTTGATGACCCAATTTTCGGAGGCGAATACGATTTTACAGGTGCCTTTACCGATTCGGGCCAGAGGCTCCATCTGAATCTCGCGAATGATGTCCGTGATGAAAGGGTCTTTATCCGCGACAGGTCCTGCCCGGGGCAGGCTAACTTCCGTTGTCACAGGCAGCCGCAGTTCAAACCCGCTGCATCGGACGTCGGTTCTTTCATGAAGCTGCGTGAGTTCCCCTCCCAGATCGCGCGCCAGTTCAACCGCCAGGGGGTATCCTTTGCCGTCTATCGGATGATGGTTAGATCCATTGCCGTATACCTTTTCCAGGGCTTTGGAAATGATTCTGACAAGCTTCATGGCCGCACGTTCTGCAGCCGGACAAAATTTTCGCCGCTTAATCCATCCCAGCGCTTTCATTTTCATCCGTATATATCCCTTGATCTCATGCGTGGGAAAGACGGTCGAGATGTGTGTGAGCGATGGTTCTATGGGTATCCCGGTGTTCTCAATGCGGACTACAAGGTTTTCGCCTTCAATGCCGGTACTCATGCGAAGATTGAGGGTGACAAATTCCTGTCCCAGTTTTTTTGAATTGGCCTCAACGGCGGCGCTCAGATACGGCGCAAGCAGCGACATCAGCAGATGGGAAAGGGCGTCGGACTGCATGCGTACTGCAGGAAGATTATCGGACAGACGGTTTTCCCATTCGCAGGCGGTAATACTTCGTTCCTCGTAATATCTGGAGAAAACGAGGTTTTCCATGTGCAGAAGAAGATCGTTCACATTTATCGGTCTATGCCCGGTGTCCGTCAGCGCGAGGACGCCTTCGACGAAATGACGCACGTCATCAATATCGGCTTGGTCCCAGCACCATGCGCGCTCAGAGGGCCATGACTCCAATATCGCTTCCGCCTGCGGGATAAACGATTGAAGCAGGCCGGCTAAGCGTAAATATTCATCACGGACTTGCGAAGATGAGGCGGCCTGCGCGTCTTTTCCCTGAATCATGCCGACATTTTCTATGAGCCGCTGGACTTGAAGACAGAACGCTTCATGCGTTGAGTGTGCCTGCTCGGTAGGATCAAAACATGTGGACAGACTGGCCGTCAGCCTGTCTTTGACGAGATAGATCAAAAAGTCGTCCCAGGGGAATAGCTTCGCCAGATAATGCTGATCAACTTCGATACGATCCGCCTGCGGCTTCCGCCGGATGATTCGGGTTATTCGTTTCCACGCCTGAACTCCGCTGTTTGTTATAACGCTATGGGCGGTTTCCGCTGCGGGAGCAAGCGCCTGCTCGTTAAAGGGCGACGGCGCATGCGGGCAAGCGAGCATGGGAGCATGCGGCAAATCATTCATCGCTGCTCCGAGACTTGCCAGTTCTGCCGTTTGAACGGCGAGGCATAAAATGATACCCGCTGCGATGGATCGCAGAAAGAGCGAGTTTTTCACGTCTATATATTAGGGTGTTGTCGTCGGTAAATCTATAGACCGGTCGGCTAAAAAATGTTGCCCTTTAGACCCTCATTAATCTGGGCCCTGCATTGTTCTGATTCCGATAAACCTTTATAATCCCAGTCGAATGCGTTTTCCCCTCGCCATATTGCTCTGCTGCCTCGCCTGCCATACGCTGTACGCCTCAGCATTGCCGGGTTACGTGATCCATTTTGACTGCATCGCCTCCAAATCGGAAGCGCGGCGGATGGCGGACGTTGCGATCCAGGCCGGCGCCAAAATAGTCAACGTAGTTCCTCCGGCGCACGTCTGGGAACGGCCGGATGCGCTGGCGATCCTGGACGATTTGATCTCCTACATACAGCAGAAAAATCTTTTATTTGTTTTTACGCGGATCGACGCTTCCTATCCGCCGGACGCAAAGGGCGAGCGCTTTAATTATCTATACGGGAATATTTTGACTGAGCGCGGCGT
>CAZSAL010000039.1:0-26194 GCA_964604825.1 uncultured Elusimicrobia bacterium | reverse complement strand
TTCTTTCCCGGGGTCAGGGTCAGGGCCTGGAACAGGGGTCTGTTCGTCCGCCATGGTCAAAAACTTACATAATCGAGACATACATGGTCAACCCCGTCCCGTGATCTGTAATTCAGCCGCAGAGCGGCTGGCAAACGCGAAGCGTTTGAACAGATCATGGGGTCGGGGTCAAGACAGCGGGAAGCCGTCTTTCAGTTTTCAGTTCTTTGCTTTCGGACTTTCCGGTTCCCGGTTACTCTGAAGCTCGAGACCAGAACGCAGAGTGCGCGAAAACTGAGAGGCGGATTATGAATGGACCTGGCTCTTTTTACAGCGAATGGTTCTTGGAGGTTTGCACTCTGCTAAGCTGGGAGTAATCTTCGGTCAGGGAAAAAGGATCAGGCAGGGCGCGCAGGGTCAGGATCACCGATGCGTTATCTCCAGGCACGATCTGAACGTGCGCCTCGTGACTGGCATAGCGGTCTTTATAATCGCCTCGGTCTTCCACCAGGGAAGAGGATACCCGGTATTCTCCGGGTTCCATGCGGAAAACAGCCGTGCCTTTGGTCTGGTTGCCTCCGATGAAGCGCGTTTTATGTTCCCCGAAAATATATACGGGGGCGTCCTTTACGACCTGCCCGTTTTCATTGACCACGGTAACCTGGAGGGTGCCTGTCCGGCTGTCGGTGAATCCTCCGGCTTCAGCGCCGGAAACCGAATAAATCATGGAAACCGATAACGCCATGGACAGCAGTCTGACGTTCATTTCACGCTGATTATGTCCCCCCTTTTTGGGCTTGTCCAGCGTTTTCCCTCTCCTCGTCGATGCTTATTGAATCTTTTCGTAAAAATGGGTAGACTGGCACATCTTATGAAAGGCAGCGCTTAATGCATCTTGCAGCCTTCTGGCTGGGCATCATTCAGGGACTGGCGGAATTCCTTCCTATCTCCAGTTCGGCCCATCTGATTCTGGCCCCCCGTTTCTTTCATTGGCCTGATCCCGGATTATCTTTTGATGTGGCGCTTCATCTCGGCACGCTTCTGGCTCTTGTGATTTATTACTGGAAAGACCTGCTGCGGTTCGCTCAGGCGATTTCTAATCCTGCCAACGCTGCGCTGGCAGCGGAGCGCAGGCTTGCCGGTCAGTTGGGTCTGGCCACCATTCCGGGAGCGCTGTTTGGCCTGGCCCTTGAACACAAGGCGGAAACTGTTTTTCGATCGCCGTCCTTAATCGCCTGGACATTAATCGGGCTTGGAACCCTGCTCTGGCTCGCCGATACCTGGAGCACCGGGGATCATTCTCTCGAAGATCTGTCCTGGAAACAGGCTTTTCTGATCGGCCTATCCCAGGCGCTGGCTCTTATCCCCGGAGTTTCGCGCTCAGGCATAACGATTACTATGGCGCTCTTTCTCGGGTTCAGGCGTCCGGCAGCGGCGCGTTTCTCATTCCTTCTTTCTATTCCCATCATCGCGGGAGCGGGGCTTCTTAAAACCAGGTACATTCTGCACGCGCCTGATCCTGTGGGAATAGGCATAGGTTTTCTTGCCGCAGCTTGTTCGGGCCTGGTAGCGATCTGGCTTCTGCTGCGCTATGTTCAGGGACACCGCTATCTGCCTTTCGTACTTTATCGGTGGCTTCTTGGCGGGCTTATCCTGCTGAACCTCGCCAGATTTTGATGATCAGGAAATTCATCTGTTTATTCGTCCTGCTACTCCCTTCCCTGGCGTCAGCTGATCGCCTTATCCTGAAGGACGGCCGCGAAATCTCCGGCAAAGTCATTTACACCTCTGACCAGATCATCGTCATCAGCAATCCCCTGGCCGACCCGGTGGAACAGACGATCCTCGTTTCGGATGTGGCGACCATCGTGCATGAACCTTTCCGCCTGCCTTCGCCTGATGAAAGAAGAAAAGGTTTTGCGATGGAAGCGCGGGTAACTGGCAATTTCTTTTCGTCAAACGATGCCCAGCCTTTGACTTTGCATTCGTCGCCCGGTTTATATATCGGCGGAGGCGCGCGCCTGACTCCGCTGTTTGAGCTCAACGGAGGACTGAACTGGGTTCCAGTAGTCGGGTCCAATGGTTTTGAAGTTGACGTCACCGACAAAGACAATAAGATAATACAGTCGCGCAGGTACGAGCAGTTCGCCCTTTTCCGCCCGCAAATCACGGGACGCATATACCCTTTCTACATGAAACGTTCCTGGCCTGTGGAACCATATTTATTTGGAGGATACTGCTGGAGCCGGCTGGAGCCCAAGGATTCGGGGGATGCGCTCACGGGTTCAGGCTGGCTGGTGGGAACCGGCGTTCTGCGCCGCCTGACAAAACATTTATATCTCGACGCGCAGTTCCAGTACGATTCTATGGGTTATGACGAAATTCAATTCAGCGGGCAGACAAGCCCGCTCTCGCCCGGCGTAAACGAAAAAGAATACACTCTCTCGCTCGGAATTTCCTACCGGATCTAAGCCAGAACAATCTGCCGAAAAGCTTCGAAGAAACTGCGCGTCCAGACTGCGAGCGCATGGACCCCTCTGGGATGGAATGCCTGCCTGGCTTCTTTTGTTCCGGTAAATCGCCAATGCCACGGCTCATAGCCCACGCCCTGCCAGTTCCCCGGCGGGAAGGAGAGCTCAAAACTGAAATTTGCGGCGTGATCCTTCAGCCAGCGGAACGCGGCTGTGCGTTCGAAAAGCGGGTTGTCGTCCGCCTCCGGATCGGCAACATCGCCGATGTCCAGCGCCCAGCCTGTCTGATGCTCGGAAAAACCCGGAGGAGCCAGCCAGCGTATGCCGCTGCGCCTCCCGTGTTTGACCTTCGCCTCAGCGAATTGTTCGCTCTGGAGGGCTGGCGAGCGGTAAGCCCAGATCACGCGCAGGCCAATGTTATCGCGCAGCGCTGTCTCGGACATGCGCCGGAAAGCGTCCGCGGTTTCCGGACGGGCCAGGTAAATCAGCCGCTGATCGCGGGATTGGCCTACAGGGATGAGCGAAGCCTCATCGACCATCGGAAACCAGCGGTGAATGACCAGAAATTCAGGCAGGAAACGCATCACACATTGAACCGGAAGTAGGCGATATCCCCGTCTTTCATGATGTAGTCGCGACCCTCAAGGCGGATCAGGCCCTTTTCTCTCAGGGCCGCTTCCGTTTTGTGCTTTACGATGTCGTCAAAAGAATAAATTTCCGCGCGGATGAATCCGCGCTCGATGTCGGAATGGATTTTCCCCGCGGCTTTGACCGCCGGGGTGTTTTCGTGAATGCTCCAGGAGCGCGACTCGTCCGGGCCGGTGGTGAAAAACGTCATAAGATGGAGCAGTTTCTGGCCGGCGATCACGAGCTTATCCAGTCCGGATTCCTTCAAGCCCAGCGACGCGAGGAACTCCTTCCGTTCCGTTTCCGGAAGCTGGGCGATTTCCGCTTCGATTTTCGCTGAGAGGACTACCGCCTCGGCATTTTCCCCGCGGGCATAGTCGATAAGCTCCTGCGCCGCCGCATTGCCCTGAAGTTCATTCTCCCCGACATTGGCAACGTAAAGCAGCGGCTTGCCGGTCAAAAACTGGTATTTAGACTGCGTTTCCGGTGAGAGACCTTGAAGGCGCGCGGGAACTCCTTTGTTGAAACCTTCCATCGCCTTCTCCAGTTCAACGACCGCTTCTTTGGCCTCTTTGTTTCCTGAGCGCACAGACCCCAGGAACTTCTCCCGGAGGCGCTGCGCCTGTTCCAGATCGGAAAGCAGCAGCTCCGTAGCGATAACCTCCAGGGACTGCACGGGAGCAAGCGATCCGCTGACATCGACGACATCTTCATCCTTGAAACAACGGACCACCTGTGCGATTGCGTCCACCTCGCGGATATGCGAAAGAAATTTATTGCCCAGCCCTTCGCCCTTGCTTGCCCCTTTCACCAGGCCGGCTATATCGACAAAGCGCACGCCTGCCGGAGTGATCTTCTGGCTCTGGAACATTTTCCCGAGAACGTAAAGGCGGGGATCGCGCACAGGCACAATGCCGACGTTCGGTTCTATAGTTGTGAACGGGAAATTCTCCGCGGCCACAGCCGAACCGGTGAGCGCGTTGAACAGGGTGGATTTACCGACGTTGGGAAGACCGACTATTCCTATTTCCATCGAATCCTTTCATCCATCTTAACAATGTATCGGTAAACTCTCCATGAAGCATGGCCACTCCGTGCTCCCGGCCCCGACCATCAAGGCGGGTGAACGCCCCATCCTGACGCGCCTTTGCCATGACGGAAACAGTGGCATACGCATATTTATCTTCCGGACTGGCCGCGGCAAACATGGGCCTTCGGCCATAAGCTCCAAATGAATCCTGCGTGCTGATCCCGGCGTAAACGAACCCGGGCGAAAGCAGAACCACGGCCGGGATAGCGCCGTTATCCGCTGCGACATTCAGAACAACGTTGGCTCCAAGGCTCGCTCCCGCCAGGCCGGTCCGGTTCAGCGGGATGTGACAGCGGGTGCTCAAGAAATGCAGCACCGTTTTCAAGTCATCCGGCATCAGGCTCCAGAACGGTTCAGCCGCAGTATTGAAATCGATCTCGCCGCCCGGACCCTGCCTGCTCTCGCCGTGGCCGCGAAAATCGTACAGGAACGCCCCGTTCCCCTGCGCTACGACCAGATCAGCGAACTTTTTCCATTCCTCCTTGCTGCTGCCAAGCCCGGAGAGAAACACCCATGTCAGATGTCCTTCTGCCGGCGGGTGATAAAGGCCCACTAGGATAACTCCGTCGCCGGTTTTAACATGTAATTTCTGCCAGGAGTCCGAAAAACAGGGCTGGCAAAACAAAGTGACGGTCAGAAAGGTAATTAGAAACCAATCCCCTCCCCCCTTGCGGGGGAGGGCGGGGGTGGGGGGTCGGTTTCGACGGTTATCACCCCCATCCCAACCTTCCCCCATCAAGGGGGAAGGGATTTTTGGATGATAGTTTCCGGATAAAAGTGGTTTCACGCTTCGGCGGGTTCGGTCAGGAGGTCGCGCGGCAGGGCAAAACTGACTTCTTCTTTAACGACTTCCAGTTCTTCCATCACAGCTCCGCGCTCCTTTAAATATTGGACGACTTCATCGATGAGATAATCCGGAGCCGAGGCTCCCGCAGTAAGCCCGACCGTTTTTACATTGCTCAGCCACTCCGGCTGAATCTCCGAGGCGTTATCAATCAGGTGCGCCGCAATCCCGTTGGCACGGCCCACTTCGCAGAGCCGGATGGAATTCGAGCTGTTGCGCGAGCCTACCACCAGCAGCAGATCTATGCCTTTGCGGATCAACTCTTTGACCGCGTCCTGGCGGTTCTGCGTGGCATAGCAGATGTCGTCTTTCGGCGGAGTCACAAGGTAAGGGAAACGCCGTTTAATGGCCGCCGCGATATCCCGCGTTTCATCAACGCTGAGGGTCGTCTGCGTAAGGCAAACCACTTTCGTGGGGTCCGGCACGCTGATCCTGCCGACTTCCTCGACGCTGTCCACCACCTGGATTTTATCCGGAGCCTCGCCGGTCGTACCTTCGACCTCGTCGTGCTCGCGGTGCCCGATCAGGATAATGGAATACCCTTCTTTCAGATATTTATGGACTTCGAGATGAACTTTCGTCACCAGCGGGCAGGTGGCATCGATCACGTGAACCTTGCGCTGGATCGCTTCTTCCCGGACTGCGGGCGACACGCCGTGAGCGCTGAAGATGACTACGCTGCCTTCCGGCGCTTCCTGCAGGTTGTCGATAAAGATGACTCCCTGACGTTTGAAGCTTTCAACAACCGACCGGTTATGCACGATTTCCTTGCGCACATAAACCGGATGCGGAAATTTTTTAAGGGCGATATCAACGATATCTATGGCGCGCACCACGCCGGCGCAGAACCCCCTGGGACGTACAAGAATCAGTTTCATTTAAGACAATTATATATTTTGCTTAGCCTGCGGGATGCAGATCGCGGGTGATGCGGCGGGTCTGGAGAACCGGGCGGTGGAAACCATTGCCCAGGTAATAATCAAAAGTGAGCCTGCCCAGAGAAGCGATAAAGTGTTTGGCGGACCTGTAGTTCATGTCCCGCCCGGTCAGAACGCAGATCATATAGTCTCCTTTCGGAGTAAATACGATTCCCACATCATGGCATGATCTGCGCAGCAGGCCGGTTTTATGAGCGATTTCCCATCCCATCGGCAGATAGCGCGGCAGGCGGTCGCGCAGCTTCTGATGTTTGAGTATGGTCAGCATCTGTTCGCTGGCTTCCGGGGAAACCAGGGTACGCGCGTACATCCTGTTCAGGAGGGAAGCCGCGTCGCGCGGGCTGGTAAGATTGTCCTCGGCTATATAGCGCGGCGTCAAACGAAATCCCTGAGAATGAATCTGCGTGTCCTTCAGTCCGAGCCGCACAAACGTCTGCTGCAGATAATCCACTCCCATCCGCCGGACCACCAGGCGGGTGGCGGTGTTATCGCTGTAGATAATCATGTCTTCCAGCAGATCGCTCATCGCAAACACTGTTCCCGGGGCCGAGAACTTGAGAATCCCCGAACCACCCTGGCGGTCTTTTCTCGTCAGCCGGACTTTTTCGGTCAAAGTCAGGCGCCCGTCATGGATAGCCTGAAAGGCGGCGACCAGGATAGGAAGTTTAATCAGGCTGGCGCTTAAGAAAACGTGGTCCGCGTTACTTTGTATGGTCCGGCCGCTGCGGAAGTCCTTGATCACATACCCTACATCGCCATGAAAACGCCGCGCCCGGGAGCGCACGGCGGCGGCCATGGATTCCCAGTCGTCCGGATTGACCGGGACAAGAGGAGTAGAAGGGGGCGCGGAAACAACCGGCGACGGCGGAGTGAGGACGCCCGTAGCTTTCACATAAGCGCGATCACCGGCTAAAGAAGCCAGGGAAAAAACTGCCAGCGCAATAATAAACCGTTTAATTTTCATGTAACACCGCAAGAGCGACATTCTTAATTAACATGAATTTGCAAAAAAGACAAGTTCTTAGTCGGAGAGTAGTTTTAGCGCTTTTTACGCAGCGCTCTGAACCGGACGTGTAATGACACGCGGTTTCTCTGTCAGATTTTCGTGCAAGGCGATCAAGTAATCCATCATTAATTTGATACCTTCCAGGCCAGCCACATAGTTCTGAAGGACCGGGCTAAATTCGTCCATCCGACCTGTAGTAATCAAACTTACAAAAGAAGCATATCCTTCTGGATCGACTACCGCACGACCACCCCCAGGATAAAGCAGATGGAATCCTTCATCAGGAACTGGGACAATTGCATATCCTGCTTCACGGTTTGGTTCAGTCACAAATAATTTACATCTTGCTGGATCAGCAAGAATTCCAAACAGTGCGATTCCGTCTCGAACCGACCCTAGAGCCATTCCTAAAATTTTCAATTCCATGGCCGTAATAAATTTCTGAGCGTTCTTATTAGGCCGATCGTACAAACCATGCAGATCTACACCACCATCGCCCATCCGCGGCTCGACAAACTCAATAAGACCACGCCATACAGCCTGGTAGTGCTCAATAAGAGATTCAGCAGCAAGAGTCAAAATCCTGTCGCGATTTCCCAGAACAAATTCCAACTGTTGTTCATACAAGGCTGCCACCCGATCTGGACGTAGGCTTTCCGGTAAATTAAGGTTTTTCCCAGCCTCCGTCGCATTCACATACATGATCCGTTCTTCAGTGTCTGGCAGGATAACACCGCGCCCGACATCAATAAAAATTCCGTCATCAGTCTGTATGACGTAATGAATTGTTTCCTGATGAATACGTTCCTCAGAATTTATCTTTGAATAATCGAGAACAACGACCCTTGATGGGATCCCCATCAATGTAAGCAGCCGGTGCAGAACAAGCGTTTGGACGTTACAACTCATAAGCTTGAATTCTTCATCCATTCCATATGTCTGCTCATTGGGAAGTAATTCCCGCGTCAAATCAAGGACCTTTCCCAGCCATTCGTACCGCGATTCACCTGCGCCTGCAGACGGTTCTGTTTGTTCTTCGCTGCCGGAACCTGCCCAGAGTCGACCGCCTTGAATAATTCCCGTTTCACTCACCACAAAGTCCGATGCCCTCGAACCAACTGCGAACCATTGCCGGAGGTAATAGATTGATGCCAGCGCCAGCGCCACCAAAAACTCAGAAGCATACCAGTAGACGCTTTCAGCAAGAGACCGCATAATCAATGATTGCCCGGGCAAAGCGGGCAAAAACCCTGACGCAACAATTACAGCAAGCGACGCGGTGGCCATGATCTTTGCCGCAGTCAACTGGTTGTTATGCAATCCGGCCTTTGCAACCTCCTTGTTTCCCTCACGCACATCGATCAACTCCAGGGTTTCCAGAGGTTTCTCTTCAGTCCCAAGCTTGACAAACAACTCACCGGTATCCGGATTCCGCCAGAGATGACCAAAAACGATTTTGCCTTCAACTTCCTCCCACACCGGAACAAACAGATGCATCTGCTGCACATTCACATCCCCTTGACTGGTACGGAACGATCCCTCCGCCAGATCGCCGTTTCCATCGCGGATTTCCCGATTGGGAATCTTCCTGGGCGATTTATGATCTGTAACCACCGCGCATTCACCGATATTGGTAGAGGAACTAAACCTGAATGCTCCCGCTTGTATCAGCCCAACCGCCTGAAGCGGATAGTTTTCCGTGCCGTAAAACAGAGTCGGAAAAACTTTTTCGGAAGTCCATCGAAATTCGTATGGCCCGACCCGTTGACCTGCGGGGTTGCCGTTAAGGAAAAACGCTTTTCCCTTCCCCTCTGGCAATTGCTCAAAAAAAGCCGGCAGGCCCGGCATTTCTTTGGTCTCCTTCATCCACGCCAGAGGGTGTAACCCCCGGAATTCCGGTCCCACAAGCGCAAACGCCATCGCATCGGACTGTTCATAAACGAGCACGCGGCCCGGCTCGCATTCCGTCAAAGGTTCGACTGCTTCCAGATCGGCTGTTTCAATATAAACATCCGGAGGCAGCAGCCAGTTTTTCCAATGAAAAATCTTCCAAATATTTCTTCCGAAGTACCGCATCCCGGAAAATTGGTGCTGTGGCAGAACATCGAGATGCGCTTTTTCATGCAGAATGCAGGCGCGCACAGCAAACCACCATATACCCCCGACTATGGCTGCATGAATGGGAAATGAATAAATCGATCCGGAGAGGATGGTCGCGGCCATCGCTAGAACCACCGGAGGAATCCAAAACCTCCTTGCAGGTTCAGCCCAGATCGAACGGAAGAGGGAGCGGGTCTTTGTAAACAGAGGGCGGTCGGGAGCCAGAATGACTTGATGGAAATAGCGGATTGGAAGATTCAAGGCCTGCGACTCAAACGATTCGTGGACTCCGGCCAAGGGGACGGAGCAAAGCACGCTCCCCGCCGCAACCGGTCCTGCAGTGCAGGTGGACTGAAGCGTCAGGGAGCAAACAATAGTCAGGGAAATAAAGCGAATTATAATTCTCATGCCTGGTATTTAAGTATTGATATAGATTAATGGAAATTTAACAGCTCTGCAATAGGATAGAGGGCTAAATTTTTCGGTCCAACAGGCCTATACCAGCCTGGGCCCGTTTTTCACATATCGAAGTGCGAGAGCTCCTTGAGCATGCGGACCCGCGCTTCGATCTGTTCATTGGTGAGCGTTTTTAGTCTTTCGAGGCTGAATTTTTCAACGGTGAACGAGGCCATGACTGTGCCGTAAACGACCGCGCGACGGAGTATTGCCTCGGACATTTCTCCCTCCTGCCGGGCCAGGTAACCGAAAAATCCACCGGCGAAGGTGTCGCCTGCGCCCGTAGGGTCGTAAACTTCCTCAAGCGGAAACGCGGGCGCCGCAAAAAAGCTGTTGTCGCCGAACATCAGCGCACCGTGTTCCCCTTTTTTAATAATGACGTATTTGGGCCCCCAGGACTGCAACAGGCGGCCCGCTCTAACCAGGCTCGGCGTATTGGCGAATAACCGCGCCTCGGCATCGTTGATGAACAGAAAATCTACTTTTTTGATGACTTTCTTCAAAGAGTCGGGCTTTTTATTTATCCAGAGATTCATGGTATCCAGAGCGACCAGACGGGGTTTTTCCATCTGTTCCAGAACAGAGCTCTGCAGATCAGGATCGATATTGGCCAGAAAAACCAGATCGCTCTTTTTGTACATCGGCGGAATGGCCGGGCGGAAGGTTTCAAAAACGTTCAGCTCCGTAGACAGGGTATTCGCTTCATTCAAATCATATTCATAGGAACCCGACCACCGGAACGTCCTGCCGGGAGTTACCTGCATGCCTTCGGTATGAATGCCCCGATCCCGCAGCAAATTTATATGTTCCTCAGGGAAATCTTCGCCAACAACCGCAACCATGTGCACGGGCGCGAAAAAACTGGCGGAGAAGGCGGCATACGTCGCAGACCCGCCCAGCGCCTCTTTCACCTCACCGAAAGGCGTTTTAACGGTATCCAGAGCGACTGAACCGACTACCAGAATGTTATCCATTGGGGAAAATTTAAGCAGAAATGTTTGGTCCTGTAAACGCACTGCGATGAAAGGCTTTTGCCCAATCGCGCACGGTTGAATAGGTCTGCTGAGGACCGTTCAAAGGAATTCTTGCGATTCCTTGAGGAGAAGTCTGCATCGCCCAGGGCTCGGACAGGCGTATCCACGGAACCTGCGTTTGATGGGCTATGCCTACAAGAATCAGCGGTTTTCCCCGGTCTAGAAGCCTGTTCTTCAGAAACCTCAGAAATCGTTCCCGATAGGGAACTTCGTACTGCAACTCGTCGGAAAACTCCGCAAGCAGCCGTTCTACCCCGACAGGATCAATGCCGAAACGGACCAGAAAGGCGCGAACCGCATCTTCTGCTGCGGGAGAAAGTTTCCCCTCTTCAGTAGGACGGCAGGCCGGGTCTGCGCGCAGAAGCAGATCCATGAATTCCCATTCGGTCTGCAACCGGGACACGGACTTTTTAATCGGCAGGCGGCGAATGAATTCGCGCGCCGTATAAAACATTCTGGCGTTGTGCGGCAGCCCTCCGGACAGGGCCATCAAAACAGGCATATCATTTTTCAAGCGATTTAGAGTACGCCAGGCGATTCTGTCATGCCCGGACCGGCGCAAAAGAATGCTCTGAGGCAGGCTTTGCGTTGACGTCTGGCGATCCCAGCTCAGAAAAATAGAATGCGCATAACCTGCATAAAAACCGCCGAGCCATGGCGGAAGGGTATCAAGAGCAAAAGGATCTATAGCCTGAAAGCACTGAGGCAGGCGGGGATTAGGCGAGGACAGGGATACCGCATCTGCGACGATCAGGCCCTGGCGCACAATCTCAAACCTAAGCCATTCCAGATCACCCACTGTCGGCGGGTGGGAGGTTGCTATAACCAGCGCGGGCCAGATGCCGTTTACCCGGTAAATTTTTTCCGCCAGAGCCTGCGTTTCGCTGACGCATGCAGCCAACCCGGGATTTTCCGCCGAATGACGCTTCTCAAGTTTCCGGCAGATCCACAGATTCAGGCCCATCCTGGACCTTAACGGCATCAACCTGGTGAGCCCCCCGAAGGCGAGACCGGCAAAATTAAAAAAAGGCTCTATCCAGACGCGCTGCGAAGGACGGAATTTGGAAAGGCCAAAACCATTTTTGATGCGGAAAAGAACGTCTCCCTCGATGACCTTGTCGACGAGATCTTCAGGCGTTGTCTTATGGACAAGTTCGGAATTCGGAGTTCGGAGTTCGGAAGAAGGATTTTTAATAAAGTTTACCACCTTCCGCATTCCGCACTCCGCATTCCATATTAACTAGATGGTACTGCGCCAGGCCGTTTCCAGATCGGTCATGTTGTGGAATTTCGAGGCGTAATTGTCCTGCAGAGCGCGATTCGCGTCGCCGCTGGTACGTAATTCGTTCAAGAAATTGCCAAAGGTGCTGCCCGGACCCTGCTGGACCAGGAAAGAAACTACACTGTCAACCTGCTGAAACCATGGATCCGTACGCCGGCCATCTTCGTTCACCGGATTGGCAAAAGTCATTTGAGAAAAAGGTATGGGGTTCAGCCTGAGGTGATCCTGCTTGCTCTGCAGATAAAGGTTCTGATCTGCATTCTGCATATTCGGATATTCCTCCATCATCGCTATCCCTTCAACGATCCAGCGCAGGTTTTGCGCACTGTCTCCGAAATAAGGCTGCAGAACCATATGACACAACTGGTGAGCCAGCTGCGCCGCATTATCCGGGTCCGGATACATATAGATCGTGCTGCTTGATGAAGTTATTTTTGATCCCGCCTGCTGGTTTGTTTTCCGCAAATATTCATCGGCGTCGCGGTAAAGCACGATGGTGTAATTATTGCCGGCCATATAAGAGTAAAGTCCGGTATCATTACCAATTTTGTTGTAAATACTTTCCGCCCTTTGCGAAACAGACTGCATGTCAGCGTCCAAGTAACCATGCACGGAGAAATGCAGGGATTTCAGCGCGCCGTTGGAATCCACATCCGGGAAGGACATTGAACCACCAGTCTGGCTTGGATTCGCCATTCCTGGCGGCAGTGTGTCAAGGCGAACACAGGCTGTTAAAAGAAGCAGCACAAACGGAAGTGCCAATTTTCTATTCATATTCCATCCTCCCGGTTTCCAATAAAACAAGCTAAATTCATCCTAACTTATCGATAATATATTAACAAGGCGGTGATATTATAAATTTATGTCCTTCGACTTCGCTCAGGACAATAGTGAGCGAAACAAAAGTGGAGTCGAACTATGTCGTTTTTTTCTGCGCGTTCTCATTTGTCTACGACTTTTCTCCTCTTCTGCTTCGCGCTGGCAGGGTGCCAGGGATTTTTCTATTTCCCCAATCATCATCTTTACGCCGACCCCGCTACAATCGGCTTGAATTACGAAATCGTCCAATATCCCAGCCTTAACGGCAAAAAGCTCTACGGTCTTTATTTCAGGACAAACCGGAAACCCAAAGGAACGGTAGTTCATTTCCACGGAAATTTCGGAAACGTTTCCAATCATTTTCTTCTTTCGATGTTTCTCGTCAGAAACGGTTTTGACGTGCTGATTTTTGACTACGAAGGCTATGGCGCTTCGGAGGGAAAACCCGATCCGGCTGCGACGGTTCGGGACGGTATTGCCTCTGTCCGGTATGCAAAAGACCATCTCCGAGATCCTTCAACCGGCGTGGCGGTTTTCGGCCAGTCGATTGGAGGCGCAGTGGCCGTTGTAGTGGCTGCGCGGGAACCGATTGTTAAAGCCGCTGTTATTGAAGCGGCATTTTCCTCCTACCGTTCCATGACCCGCGCGGCGCTGGGCCGTCATATTTTTACCTGGCCGATGTACCCGATTGCTCCCTTATTCGTATGCCGTGGATACGATCCTGAAGCCGAGATCGCACGCATTTCCCCAAGGCCTATCTTTCTCATACACGGAGACCGCGATGAAATAATACCGTGCCGGATGTCGGAACGCCTTTATGCGAAAGCGCGGGAACCAAAAAAATTATGGATAGTGCCTGGCGCAGGGCACCTTGCATTGCCGTTGAGTGAACGCGGCCGGTACGAGAAGGACATTTCAGACTTTTTCACCGCCGCGATCAAAGATAGCGGAAAAGGCTGAACAGCAGTTCTTTATACTGATTCTGACGCTGGAGGGTGGCGCGCAACTGCCAGTTTCGCGTGATGGGAAAAGCCTGAATGCACTTCAGTTTTACGGACGGATGGTCATCTCCCAGAAAGTAATAGTAATAGCCCGCTTCAAGATGAGATTCCCAATGCGCTCCCAGATCGAACAATAATCCCGTAGAACCGCCTCCGCCTACCCGGCCGGAGTGATCAAAAACATGTCCAACGCCCATATCCGTTTCCGCCAGCGCATAAGCCATAGCCGAATCCGCACACCGCACTGTATATCCTGTTCCGACGTTCAATCCATAGTAAAGGCTGTTTTCCGGATCTTTCGAGAGATCATTTGCCACAGCCAGGCCGGTTTTCACTTTCCAACTGGGCGGATGTACCCATTGGTCATAAGGAGACAGAGACAGCAGGTCAACGATCGTAAATTCCTGGAGGTAAGTTGTCCGGCGGTCATTGTCGTAGCGCAGGCGAAGATTGAACATCTGCAACTGGCTGCCCGGGACATAACCCGTAACGTCTTCGTTCAGATCGTGCAGCGCAGGACGGAGAGAAAGCTCCTCGAAATGAGAGTGGTTTGTAAATCCATAGGAGACCCCCATGCGGCCAGTTGCATGTCCCTGATCCGGGCGGTCCTGATAGGCCAGGAACACCGGGACATGCGAGACTGCGCCAAGCTGGTTGCGGGCCAGGAGCAGGAGCTGTTCCTGCTCCTGAACCTTCTCAGGCTGATCAGGCCTAAATCCCGCACGGTAACAAAAATAATCATAAGCCGATTCAAGAATCAGCGCCTGGCGTTCAGGGGGCCGTCCCCGGAGCAAAGCCAAATTCTGCGGTCCGGCGTCGGCTGAGATCTTCCTTGCAAGACGGATCTCATCTTTGTTCAGGAGGGACCGCGCGGCCAGCATCCTGTGCACGTGCGAGGGCCTGCGCTCTATTTTAGAGACAAGACCTGGATACCTTAGAACAGCACGCAGCGTATCTACCGGAATGGCTTTAAAGCGAAATTGATCCGTCAGATGCAGCTCCGGGTCGGCGGCTTCAAGGAGCGTCAGCAGTTGATAGGAACAGTTCCTGATAAGAAAATAATAAGGCATCGAGGCGTTTCCCATCTCCCACAGATGCCTCATCAAGTTCTCAATCTGCTTCGGTGTCAGCGCCAGAGAATATTCCCACAGATCGCGGGATTCCATATTGTTGTATTCTTGAACCTTCATGTAGTAAGGCATTGTCGAAAAACGCCCATGAAATCCCCCCGCCAGACCGTAGAAACCGTACAGAAAAGGGTTATGCCGCGTCGGAACGGCAGCGAAATTAACCGTGTAATCAAGCAGGCGCTCGTTATTGGAGTGTTTTATCTGATCAAGACGCAGCAGCGTATGGCCATACATGGAAGATGGATTGCTCATGTAATAGGAAGCAAAAATCAGCGTGATGCCTGATGGATCTAAATGCGCGCGCCATTGTTCATATCGCGTGCAGGCTGCGGCGGGAATTTCATTCCCCGAAGGCAGTTCTTCTTTCAGCCATGCATAGCGGGCGGGGAAACGGCATTGCGCGGGCTGGTCTTCCGGATTTTCGGCGCCGTTCTTTTGTTTAGTTGAACTCGCCGGTACCGCAAAAAAGGCTTTCAAAGTCGCATCAAGTTCACACTGTGGATCGCTTCCTCCCCTGCCGCAAAAAAAGAAACGGGGATCATCGATATCACTGCGGGTTAAGCCGAGGATATCAGTGTGATAATGAAGAATAATCCGCCAGTAACGCTGATCCGCCAGATGGCGGGCGTGTGCTTCGTTAAGCAACTTATCAAGGACAGATGAATCTGCGGACAGGGCGGGAACAACAAACATCCCTACTGCCAGAAATTGGACTAAACGCCAGAATAGGGGACGCATTAACATTAAGCGGCAATCTGGCAGGTTGGCCTCCCGGGGCAGGACTCGAACCTGCAACCCTCCCGTTAACAGCGGGATGCTCCACCATTGAGCTACCCGGGAGGTCAACCTTGTCTTATTCTAAGTCTGATTGTAGAAAAACTATGCAGCGAGACAAAACATGTTATATTAACCGGCATTTCAAAACATCCCTCCATGGTCGTAGTAATCGAATATATTCAATATAACTGAACAGCGACTTTTCCGTCTAAGAAATTGGATATCTAAACGTATTAAATTATTTCATATTGACTTGACTCAAACAAATACTTAAACTTTATTTACGTAGAAGATCATCTGCTTATTACTCCTTTAACAGATGCTTCATCGACAACTCTTTTTCAGGAGGGATTGGAATGAGTGCTTCAAAGACGTTGCGTGATCCAAGTGAAGACAAATTCTGGATTAAGGCCGCGCTGGAAGGAGATCCTGAGGCCTACGGACACCTGATTCAGAAATACAAAGACCCCCTTTACGATCTTGCCTGCCGAATTCTATGCAACAGCACTGAAGCCGAAGACGTGCTGCAGGAAGCCTTTATAGAAGCCTATCGCCACCTGGCTGATTTCCATCATAAGGCCCGCTTTTCAACCTGGATTTATTCCATTGTTCTGAATCATGTGCGCAACCGTCTCAGGCACAACAAAGTTCTGCGCTGGTGCTCGCTGGATATCCCCGTATCCGAAGATACGGCATATCGTCCGCCTCAGGTGCCTGAAAGCGGCCCTTCCTTCGAACTTCTAACTGAAAAGAAAATGGAAATGGATGCCATACGCCGCGCAACGAAGACTCTGCCAAGCCAGTACCAGGATATTTTCAACCTGCACTATTTTGAAGATCTGCCTCTTGATGAGGTAGCCGAGCGGCTGAACCGCCCGATTGGAACGGTTAAAGCCTATCTGCACCGGGCACGAAAGCTGCTCTACAAGCAGGTAACATTTGACGGCGAATTTGTCCGGTCTGCCAGGAACAATCAGCCAAAAACAAAAGAAACCGTCGCTGTTTAATAAACAGCGCTCCAGGCTCCTGGCTGAAGGCAAAGACTTAGCGATAGGCCTGGAGCTTAGCGCTTAGAGCCTCCCTTTTATTCGACTGTTACGCTTTTTGCCAGATTACGCGGCTGGTCAATATCGCAGCCCCGTAACGCGGCTACATAGTACGCCAGGAGCTGCAGCGGCAGAATCGAAAGAATTGGAGTCAGAGCTTCATGCACTGCCGGCAGCCAGATTGTGTAGTCCGCTTTTTCCCCGATCTGTTCATCGCCTTCCGTAGCGAGCGCGATTACCATACCGCTTCGCGCCTTCACTTCTTCCATATTTGAAAGGATTTTATCCCGCACAAGGTCACCGGTCGCGATCGCCACAACGGGCATATTCTCGTCAATAAGCGCAATCGGGCCGTGCTTCATTTCGCCGGCAGGGTAACCTTCAGCATGGATATAGGAAATCTCCTTCAATTTCAGCGCGCCTTCAAGAGCGATCGGATAGTTAAGGTGTCTCCCGAGAAAAAGGAAATTCGATCGCGACATGACCAGCCTGGCTATCCTCTCGACTTCTCCGGCCTGGCTGAGCACCTTGTCAATCAAAAAGGGAAGGTGCGTCAAAGCCTGCAGAACGGATCTGATGCCGTCTTCGGCCATGCGCTCACGGCATTGCCCCAGATAAAGCGCAACCAGGAGCAGCGCCGTGAGCTGTCCGGTAAAAGCCTTCGTCGATGCGACCCCAATTTCCGGACCGCAATGCGTGTACAGCGTATAGTAAGCATCCCTGGTTACCGTGGAACCCACAGCGTTACACACGGCCAGTGTTGTAAGGCCTTTGAGTCTGGAATTACGCAGCGCGGCCAGGGTATCCGCTGTTTCACCGGACTGGGTTATGGCAATCACAAGCGTTCCCGGTTCTTTCATGGAACGCCGATAACGGTATTCGCTGGCTATTTCGACATCGCACGGTATGCCGGCCATCTCCTCAAACCAATAACGCGCGACCAGCGCGGAATGATAGGATGTGCCGCAGGCGACCAGGCATACCCTGGAAACCGATTCCGCCGCTTTCCGCGGTAACACATCCTGCAGTTTTACGCGCCCTTCTTCGAGAGAAATTCGCGATCGGAAGGTTTCCCGCACTGTAGTCCTTTGTTCGAATATTTCCTTGAGCATGAAGTGCCTGAATCCGGCCTTTTCGGCCATTACGGCGTCCCACAGTATTGTTTGAGGTTTGCGTTCTACCGGTTCTCCATCGATTGTACGCACCTTAATCTGCTCAGAGCGGATTTCTGCGATATCCCCATCTTCGAGAAATATCACTTTTCTTGTATAAGGCAGAAGCGCCGGCACATCAGAAGCCAGAAACATCTCATTAATCCCTAAACCCAACACGAGCGGAGAATCCCTCCTCGCGGCGATAAAGCGCCTGTCATCGTCAGCGCACATGACACCCACTGCATAGGAGCCTGTAACCTGCTTCAATGCGAGACGCATCGCCGCCAGGAGATCTCCGGTATAGGACTCCTCGATCAGATGAGCCAGAACCTCTGTATCGGTCTGCGATTTGAAGACATGCCCTTTGATGGTAAGATGATTTTTTAGTTCCACATAATTTTCAATTATGCCGTTGTGCACAACAACGATTTTTCCCCTGCAGCAGGTGTGGGGATGGGCGTTTTCCTCCGAAGGCCTACCGTGAGTGGCCCAGCGGGTATGGCCTAGGCCTATCATGCCGGCTATGGGGTTTTCTCTGAGCAGGCCCTCCAGAACGGGCAGTTTGCCTACGCTTCGCCGGAGATGAATTTTTGCTTCACTCAAAATTGCGACTCCGGCGGAGTCATATCCCCTGTACTCCAACCTTTTCAGGCCATCGACAAGGATATTGGCTGCATTCTGATTCCCGATATAACCCACAATTCCGCACATAATGCTCCCCTTCCATTTAATTGCAATAGGAAACCGCCAGAATTAGACGTTTTTCCGACGAGAAAAGTTACAGAGAAGAAAAACGCAGACAGGCGTGGTCACGAAACATATTGCCAACGATCATGGGCCGGGCATATCGACTGACAGATTAATTATTGCTTCCCGTCCATCAGGCGCGTGCAGAGTCACAGGATAATTACCCGGCGGCAAGGTTAAAGAGGATGCCACCGCCACCATCGCGGGACAAACTGGACAGGCAGGAGGAACAAAACTCACATTACAGCCATTCGGCTGCCCATTAACCAGTATGTCCGCAGTAGGCCAATTTGCCAGAGGCGTGCCTTCTAACGACCTGCTGACAGCTTGCCCCCTGTGCACCTGCAGCGTCAAAACGGCTGCGGCTGCGGAAAGACCGGCGGCAAAGACAAGTAACGACAGGATGATTCGCATGGGTTCGACTCGCTTCACTCGCCCGTGGTGCGGGGAGTCGAAGGACACTACTTGAAATACACCAGGCGTCTCGCCCAGAACGGCGACAAGGCCGCAAGTGTTTCCGAAGGGTTGGTTACCGTCATTTCCTGCATGACTACGGGCGCTCTCTGTACGGAAGGATAAGAACGCACACGCGGAGCATACTTGCGCGTTCTCCCGGTGGAGCGGGAAAGTCCGGATGAGGCAACGACTCGTTTTGTATTCATTGGGGTATTTCCTCCGTTTTCTAGTATTGTGTCTCCAACACTACGCTTTTTCGAAGAACTCGTGATGCTGCGAAAGCTTTACCGCTACGGCACGAAGCATGGCATCGGCATCCGTATCAGGCCGCGGAAAAATATCCGCATAATTGGCGTGCAGAAAGCTGATCAGATCTGCCCTGTGGAATTCCGGAACGCCTATCAACGAGGCGAATGCATCGGCAAATTCGCCACGTCCTTCGGCCAGATCGCGCCGCAGGCTCTTGAGATTAACTTCTGCAAACACTTCGGTCTCTTTGGCCAACTTTACTGCGCCGTCCTGCGTGCATCCGGATGTGCCGGAGGAGATGCCGAAAGTCTGCGTCCCAAAAGTGCCGTTCGTTGTTGCGCCGACTATCTGGGTAAATTTGTCATTGTCTTTATTTGAAAGCAGCAGATATCCCAGTCCGCATCCCGCCATAGGATGGTTCCCTGAGGATGCGGAAAAAACCGGCATCGTCGCCATTGCTGCCGTTAATACGATGGATATCTTTTTCATAACTCCTCCCCAAACCTTAAAAATTAATTAAAAGGAACGTTTTTTAGACAAACCTTGGAGAGTTTTGGTTACAAAATTCTTTTCCGGCTATCCGCTGGGATTGCTGTTGCGCACCGTAATCTTGTCTCCGCGTTCCAGGTCTCCCATTGATATTTCGTGCCTGCCTTTTTTGTAAATCTTGATGTTCTCCGTTACCGGTATCTCGATTATTTTTTCGGTCGCCAGCTCTGAAATCTGCAAAGTCTGGGTTTGCAGATTCACATTTGTTACCCTGCCGCTGAGTTCTGTCCATCTTATGGGTTGCTGGACAACCGCCTGTGCGGTCGCAATCCAGTCATCCGCACCAGCCATCCCCGCATAGCAGGCAGAAATCACAACAATACCCAACATGATCTTTTTCATATCCTCAGGTTCCCTCCTTAGTTACCCTAAAGCCGGGTTATTGACCGGCCGACTGAAACCGCCGCAATTAAAAAGATCACAAAAAGCGCTAAAGAGACGAAAAACAGCGTTTTTGCGATCGCCGCAGCGCCAACAGCTATCCCTGTGAAACCGAAAAGTCCGGCAACGATTGAGATCAGGAAAAATACTATTGCCCACCGCATCATGATTGAATCCTCCCAACAATTTGACAGGTTTCTTTCTAAGCGGGTTACATGAAGCGCGCGAAATAGTAGCGAACACCGACAAATCCATCGCTGTCCAGGCCTAGTTCAGGAGCCACGTTTAATACAGGCGCGAATTCAACGTAAATATCAATGGGATACGCAAAGGGAAGATAGGTTAAACCTATCGGCCAGCGAAGACCTACAGTATAGCCATCGCCAGCGGTAACGCGACCGCCCAGCCCGACGTATGCAAGCATCCATCCTTCCGGAACTGAAACGAGGTAGGAATGGACCATGAAATCAGAATGGAGATCAGCATTTCTGTTGAAGTGATATCCGGCCGCCAAATCCAGCGCTTCAGTAGCGGAGAGCCAATACTTGATATTGACACCGGAGGGCTGTCCCACCGCCAGACCAATGCCCAGATCTTCCTGTAATTCAATTCTTTTTTGCGCGATGCCTGCGCCGCATATGGCGCCGACGAGGATTGCTGTAAGAGCGGTTCGCTGAAGCATGGGCCGTTGAGATCAAATTTACGGGGAACAAAAAGATGGCGCCGATCCCTACCCCACAGACCGGACGCCATCGTTTTATTCGCCCATCATCGGGCAAATCTATCTGATCAGTCGTTCTCCCTGGAAAACAGCAACGCTCCGATCACAGCTCCAGCCAGAAATGAAATCGCTAAAGCCCTGCCGGGATGTTTCTGAACAATGCGCTGCGTATCGTCCCAGAATTGTTCGCCCTGCGCCCGGGCATCTTCCCATTTTTCATGAGATTTTTCTTTTGCATATTCCCAGGCTTCGCGACTTTTTGCCTTAAGACGGTCCGCTGCATCTGAAATCTGTTCCTTTGCATTCTCGAAAGCGGCTTCTTTGCGCTGTTCCATCTGCTCCTCCATGTCTGCACAAACTGTGCGCACAAGTTGAGACACATAACATCCTAGGATGGTTACACGTGGCGAATTCACTACCGGCAACCGCCGCCTTTTGCGGAGTGTCCTATGAATAACTTGGGATGGGTAACGTTCATTATTCTGCTGATCCTGTGGCTGACCGGAACATTCAGCTCCCACACATTTGGCGGCCACATTCACGTGTTGCTGATCATCGCCTTTGTTATCGTCCTGATCCGGCTGTTAAGCGGTCGCACTGGATTCCTGTAAAAGATATTTTATGCTCTTGAAAGAAATTATGACGCCCGATGTAGAAACGATCGAAGCCGGCGCATCCGTCAAAGATGCCGCCTCAATAATGAAAGGCGCTGAAATCGGAATGCTTCCTGTAACTGATCAGGGCCAGCTTATAGGCATTGTAACGGACCGCGATATCACTGTGATGGCCACCGCCGACGGCTCGGACCCGCGTGCGACACCGGTTCGGGATGTGATGACGCCCGACCTGGTTTTCGCTTATGAAGACGACCGAATCGAAGACGGAGCGCAAATCATGGCGGACAAGGAAATTCGCCGACTTCTGATTCTTAACAAGGAAAAAAAGCTGGCTGGCATTGTCTCCGTAGGGGATCTGGCGGCGGAGACCGGCGATCTGCGCCTTGTGGCGTCAGTTCTTGAACACTCATCCGTATCCGGACGCATCCGGAGAAAACCAAAAGAAATTACTTCATTATGAGGTCTTTGATCGCGGCACTTTCAAGAAGCAGCGGCGCAACACGCCCGCCTTAATCCGTGTGGAGCACAACGTAGGAACATTCCTACGCTTCTATTCATTTTTTTGTTTCATCACTGAAACTCAATGTTAAAATGGTTTGCAGCCGCTTTCTTCTACAGATAACCTGAGGTTTACGTCGTTTAGTCATGGACAATCTTCGAAACTGGTATTGGGAAGGCTTTTCTGCGCGGATGGATGCACTATCCGCGACGAAAAAGGATCTGGAAGCAAATTCTCCCGAAGCGATAGCCACCGTCCGACGCATTACCCACTCCCTGCGCACTTCCAGCAGAATTTACGGATTGACAGACATCGCCGAAGAAGCGACCGCCGTGGAAGAGGCCGATGACGAACACATCGCCACGCGCCTTGATCGGTTTCTAAATCGCTTCCGCGAGCATTTCCCGGAACAGGAATTTGAGCGCCTGGGAGTGCTTGTCATAGACGACGATCTCGTTACCACTTCCGTCCTTTCTCAACGGCTTTCCGCGCCCAACCGCCAGATTCACGTCGCTTCTTCCGCGGAAGAAGCGGAAAAAATTCTGGCGGATACAAAAATTTCCCTTATCCTGCTTGACCTGAAACTTCCCGACACAGACGGGCGCAACCTGCTTGTCCGTCTGCGCTCCCGCCCGGACTGTTCGCTTATTCCGATTATCGTTGTCTCCGGGAAAGGATCGCCGCAGACAAAAACCGAATGCTTCGCGCTGGGAGCGGACGCATACTTCGAAAAACCTTTTGAACCGGATATGTTGTCCGCGGCGGTTGCGGCGAAAATTCAACAGTCAGCCGAACTGGCACGGCAATCGCGCCAGGACTCGCTCACAAGCCTTCCAAACCGGGTTGCATTTTACGAAGCTTATGCCCGCGCCAGCATGCAGTCATTCCGTACGGAACAGCCTTTTTCACTGGCGATCATCGACATCGACCGTTTCAAAGCCATCAACGACATCTATGGCCATGAGGCCGGCGACGCCGCTCTGCGTAAAGTTTCACAGCTTATTGCTCAGAACCTTCGGCTTTCGGATTTTCTGGCGCGCTGGGGCGGAGAGGAATTCGTGGTCTTTTTTCCCAATACTGCCTTGGCAAAGGCGCACCTGGCGGTGAAAAAAGCTCTGACAGCGGTGCGCAAAAGCATTTTCGAAGGAGACAACGGCCGCACATTCCACGTTTCATTTTCCGCAGGAGTGATTCAGATCAGCGAAGACATGTCTGCCGACAAAGCTGTGGCCGAAGCGGACCACTACCTCTACATGGCAAAAAGCGCCGGGCGGTCACGCGTGCTGTCGGAAGCGGCCGACGTAAAAAGGCCTAAGAAAAAAATACTTCTCGTTGAAGACGATCGTTTCATCGCCACCGTTATCAAGGATCGTCTTATCTTGGAGGGATTTGAAATCATCCATTCTTCTGATGGAGACAAGGCGCTGGCTTATGCAAACGATCCCTCAATTTCCCTGATCATTCTTGATTTGAAACTGCCCGGGATGGACGGTTTCGAGGTTATCGAGCGTTTCCGGAAAATTCCCACCCTTGTACAGGTCCCGATTCTAATACTGAGCGCGCTTGGCAATGAAAGCGATATTGTACGTGGATTCGAACTGGGGGCAGACGATTACATGCTAAAGCCCTTCTCTCCCGTAGAACTTGCCGCACGGGTTCACCGTTTCCTCAAAAAAGACTGACGTCAGTATTCTCCCGACACTTTGGCCGGGCGAAGGAGGTGGAAATACTTCCTTGATGTTAGATTTCCCGGCGCCCTTCCAGAGCGCGGGTCAGGGTAAGCTCATCGGTGTATTCGATATCTCCGCCCATGGGCAGACCATAGCCGATGCGGTAGGCTTTCACTCCAAGGTTTTTTATTTTTTCGGCGAGGTAGGTGGCAGTGGTTTCCCCCGGCAGGGTCGGATCCGTAGAAATGATCACTTCACGGATTTCTTCGTTTGCAATCCTTTTCAGCAGTTCAGCAATTTTCAGATCCTGGGGACCTATACCGTCAATGGGTGAAAGCGCGCCATGAAGCACATGGTAGCGCCCCTTGAACGCTTTTGTTTTCTCCAGAGCTTCCACGTCCGGCGGCTGCTCAACTACACAAATAATCCCGGGATCACGGCTCTGGTCGGAACAAATGCGGCAGGGAACATCTTCGGTGCAGTTGAAGCAGACCGGGCAATAAACCACCTGGCGACGCGCCTCCTCCAGGCCATGGATCAGCAACTGCACTTCCTGATCGGTGGCGCGCAACAGGTGAAGGGCCAGGCGTTCCGCCATCTTCGGCCCCACACCGGGCAAAAGCGCCAGGCGCTGCCGTAGATTTTCGAGACTATTCATTCCCGCGGCCTGATTTTTCCTTTAAACGTCTTCAGAAGTTTCTTGACGCGTTCGTCCTTGGCGGCTTCGGAAACAGCCTCTTCAACTTCTGCGGGGATCGTCTCAATTTCGGCTTCATCATTATTTTCGCGCGGTTCATGGACGAAACTGATGCGGGCAGGGCCGCCGGTTATTGCAGCGAGCGTCTCCTGAATCAAAGCGATGGAGCGCTGCGCAATTTCCATGCCGAATTTATCCGGGAAAGAAATAACCCAGCCCCCTCCTCCCGCCGATTTCACGCGGGCGTGCTCCAGTTGGGAAGCGACCATGGGCTTTTTCCATAGTTCCTTGATCAGCTTGCGCCATTGTTCGGCTACTGCCTCTGGCTCGGGCGACGAAGGCACGGCTTCGGGGCTCCGCGGCTTTGGGGTTTCCAGCGAGGGAGGCGGAGGTGGCATGACTTTTGCCCCTGATGGCTGGCCGGTACTCCCTTCAGCCGTCTTCCCGGCAGGCCGCAAACCGGGATCCATCAAAGTGGGCTCTCTATCGGATGGGCCCCGGCTTACGTCCGCCACACCGCTGGCGAGATCCCGCCGGACGTCTGGCGGAGATTGCCGGGGCGACGGAATAAACGGCTGTTCCGTTTTCCCCTTGTTTGCGCCTAGCTGTTTTTCCAGTTCCTCAATTTTCCGCAGCAGCATGCCTGCGTCGATGAAAGGCTGAGTGAGACGCAGGCTGAACAATTCCAGAACCAGGCGTGGGCTGTCGTTCCAGCGCATTTCGTCAAGACACTGCCCAAATACTCTGACCATCTGAAGGGCTTCCGCAAGGGAAAGTTTTCGTTCCGCCAGAACGAGTTCGGAAGGTTTTCCCCCTGCGCCTAACTGGTCCATGATCGAAAGCCTGATAAATTCGCGGAAGTCCCGCACAAACTGCGGCAGCTCCCATCCCTCATCTGACAATCTTTTAATCCACTGCAGCACGACGGCAGGCTCCCGGCTGAGCAGAGCTGCCGCAAAACCTTTGAGAAATTCCTCAGGCAGAAATCCCAGGAGCGTTTCCACCTGCTGAACAGTAAGCGTCTGCGGAGAATAGGCCAGAGCCTGATCAAGCAGGCTGAGCGCGTCCCGGACAGATCCGCCCGCGGCTCGGGCCAGGCGGTCCAAAGCCTGGCGTTCCGCTTCAATTTTTTCCTCTTTCAACAGGCGTTCAAGATGCGCCGCAATTTCCTCAGTTGAAACCGGCTTGAACCGGAACAGCTGGCAGCGCGAAAGAATTGTTGGCGGTATCTTTTGATATTCCGTGGTTGCCAGGATAAAAACAGCGTGCTCCGGAGGCTCTTCCAGGGTTTTCAGGAAAGCGTTAAAGGCGTCATGCGTGATCTGATGGGCTTCGTCAACGATGTAGACCTTGTAACGGCTGCGGGCGGGTGCGTAGCGAACGTTCTCGCGCAGTTCCCGGATTTCTTCTATGCCGCGGTTGGATGCGGCGTCGATCTCCAGGACATCCACCAGTTCCTGTCCCTCGGCTATCCGTCGGCAGGAATCGCAGGAATTGCAGGGATCAGACGTAGGCCCTTTCGCGCAGTTCAAAGCCTTTGCAAGTATGCGCGCCGTAGTGGTTTTCCCCACTCCCCGGGGGCCGGAGAAAAGATACGCATGCGCCACCTTGCCTCCGCGCAGAGCGTTGACAAGAGTCGTGGCCACGTGGGCCTGTCCGATAATCTGATTAAAGGATTGCGGACGGTATTTTCTTGCAAGAACCCGATAGCTCATAAGGTTGTCTGAAGGAAATTTGGTGGAGGTGAAGGGGCTCGAACCCTCGACCTGTCGCCATATGTCTGGCGACCGCTCTTGCAAGGAAGCACGTTGCTGGAGGTGAAGGGGCTCGAACCCTCGACCTCATCGTTGCGAA
>CAZSAL010000038.1:0-27031 GCA_964604825.1 uncultured Elusimicrobia bacterium | reverse complement strand
CCCGGCGCTGCGCCACAACCATCTGCTGTAGACGGCAGGCTGTATAAAAACCGCAGTATCTAGGTTGCATTTATTAACGCCTCCTATATCCCCAATAAGCGGTCTCTTTGAAACGAGTCTATCCGCAGCCACTTGTACTGAAGCGCTTTGGCGAAGTCACCGGCTGCCATAGCCAGATCTTCACAGACGTCGTAGATCTCGCTGATCATGGATGCGCGATGCTCTGTCAATGAAGGTTGTTTGCTCACGCGATAAGTTTAACCGCGTTCGCTAACGATTGCCTGTCGGTTGGATTACAATTCGCTAAAGTTTTGATTACAAAATCGTCAGGTATGTTACAGGAAGGTTAACTAACGGGAATTTGTCAGCTGGAAGGGTCTTTTTCCATCAAATATCCGGAACCGCGAACAGTCTGTATAAACGAAGGCTTTCCCGGCTCATCAATTTTCTTCCGGAGCCGGTTCATATGAACTTCAACGACATTCGTTCCGGTTTCATAATCAATACTCCAAATCGCCTGAGCAAGGGAAGTCTGAGTGACAATCCTGCCGGTATTCCTCAGCATGTATTCAAGCATCATGAATTCCTTGGGAGTCAGAAGTACAGAACGGCCATCTACCGTTACCTGACGACGGGAAAATTCCATTTTTATAGGGCCTGCGGTCAATTCAGAAATTGATGATCTGCTAGCCAGAAAGTTATCCCGCCGCTTGAGCCATGCACGCATACGGGTAACCAGCAGTTTAAAGAGAAAAGGTTTGGTCAGGTAATCATCTGCCCCCGCTTCAAATGCCTGCACCTTGAATTCATCGCCGGTCTGACCTGAAACCATGAATATGCCGACTACCTGGCCGTCATGCCGCAAAGTTTGAAGGGCTTCCAGGCCGTTGATCATCGGCATCCCGATATCTAAAAGAATAATGTCATAAACATTCTCTTTTGCCAGTTGGAGGCCTTCTTTAGGGTCGCTAACGGAATCAACCGCGAAGCCTTCGCGAGTAAGCGCGGTTTTCACATTCATCAGAAACGGCTTATCGTCGTCAATATGAAGGATTCGCATTATTTATAAGGCCAGCATCCGATCGATTGTTTCGCTCAATTCATCCAATGAGGAAGGCCTTTGAAAGAATTCGAGCTGCAGTTTTGTTCCAAATTCAGCCTTGATCTTATTAAGGCGCTCACCTGATGCCGTATCAATAACTACCGGGATCCTTTTCCATGAATCCGTATCCGCAACGATTTTCAACACCTCTTCTCCGGACATCTCTGGCATATTCAAATCAAGGATTACCAGATCAATGCGTTCGCCTTTGATGATATCTATGGCCTGTCTGCCGTTTGCCGCAGCGCGGACATCGTAACCGCGTCCCGTAAAGAAAGGCACATACATCTGGCGTATCGTTGCATCATCATCGACTACGAGCACCTTTTTCTTCATTTTTGGCCTCCTAGGAAGCCTTCTTTTCCGTCGAGGGATTTATGAGCGCCCTTATCGCGTCGAACAGGATTTCAGGACTGCATGGTCGCTGCAATAATTCGATCCGCAAATTCTTGAATCCTCTAAGAAACTCATCATTCCAGGATGTCCCCACCTTGGTTGAGTTGACCAGGATCGGGAATCCCTTGAATCGCGAGTCAGCTTCAAGATTTCGCAATACATCCTCTCCGCTCATCTTAGGCAGCATCAAATCAAGGATCATCAGGTCGAACTTCTTTTTCCCGAGCAGTTCCAGAGCCTTTTTACCGTCGTTTACTACTTCTGGGGAAAAATCAGACTGTATAAACATATCCAGAAACATGCCCGCTACATCCTGATCGTCTTCCACCACCAAAACTTTTTTCGCCATAGCGTCAGCCTCCAGTTTGCTATTCCGTTAATTAGCTAAAGGAATTGAAATTTCCAGCACCACAACACGTCCCGACCGATGAACCGCCAGGATGCCGTCATGTAACTCCAGGATCTTTGCCACCGTGAACAATATCCAGCCAGTATTATGCGTAAGCGCCAGTGTTTCTTTAGATAAAGGGGTAAACGGTTTGAGACTATCGAATTCTTTGTCAAGGTCTTCCTTCGATTCCATGGTATAGGATAACGTCAGGGACGGTTTCTCAGAGGTTGTGTTTGTTATGGATATTTCATGAAGTTTATTTGAAAAATGAGTCATAAACCAAGCCATATTGGTCAATGCGCGTTTCAATAAGTTCGATTCGGCGCGGATTGTGAAATTAGATGCGTTATTTTTTGATTCAAAAACCGTTTTTCTTTTTAGAGATTCGAGATGTTTTTCTACCATAGGTTTTGCGTCAAGTTTCTGCCAGTCCTGCTCGTTTTTCTGGTCGCAGATAGATAACGAAGACATATCCTCCAAACCTTTCCCGACAGTCTGAAGTGATAGAACAAACCTGTTAAGAACATCTCGATCAGGCAGCGTATCCCACATAGACATGCTTTGTCCGATCGCGTCGATAGGTTTTAGCGCGTCATGCACAAATCTACGCATCATTACAGGGTCGAAAGGCATTTAATACCTCATTATCAGGCAATAGCTGGTTTATCCAATCCGAATATTTCGAGAAGCTGTTCAACCATTTCCTGCAGAGTTTCCCCTTTGTCGCACATTTTCTCAATAACAAGTTCCTTGAATGCCGGAGCATCATGGATATCTGACAGATTCCAGTGAGAAATCCAGCCCGGTCCCCATGCCGTGGTCACAAGAATCTTCAGCTTCGGCAGAGGATTCTTTCCTGTCAGAATGCGGATAACATCCGCGCCATTGGTTTTCGGCATATTCAAGTCTAGTACGACTAAATCTACAGCGGGTTCTTGCCCCAGCCTATCCAGACACTCACTTCCGCCATAGACCGCCTCACCAACCAGTTCACCGCGTCCGAACCTGTTGATCGCTGTCACGGACACGTCGGCAGACTCCCGGATGTCATCAACTACCAGTATACGTTTAGGCATGTTGTTTAAGCTGCTGTTCATTTCCTTCGTGTGGTATGGGAAATTTCAACGTAAAAACACTCCCCTGCCCCAATTCGCTGCTTACTTCAACGGTACCACCTATCGCCAGCATCAACTCCTTAACGTTAGCTAAACCGGTTCCCGATCCTTCTATTAATCCAACCCATTTACCTGGGACCCTGAAACCAGCCTCAAAAATTCGATGTATCAATTCCTTAGGAATGCCCATCCCGGTATCAGCAATGCTTACGAAAAGATATTGTTTTTCACTGCGGGCAGAAACTGTAACTTTTCCGCTATGGGTGTATTTGATTGCATTGGACAGAAGATTGCCGATTACCCTGTCAATAATAAGCGCATCCAGCCGCGGTTTCCCCAAGGGTGGTTTGATATCCAAAATCACCTTTAGACCCTTTTGCTCAGCAGTAATCTGATGCGATTGAAGGATTTCATTCAGAAGTCTTTCGATATCGACTTGTGAAAGCTCATCGTGTCCTTTTGCTTCAATTTCGTCGTGGGCTATCCCTCTTAAGTGAACAAGCAATTTATTAAGCTTGCGCATGTTTGCTGTGTCGGACTCATGTAGTGGCAGGCCCAATTCTAATTTACCGAGAAAACCACGCAGATGATTACTTATCGCGTCGTGCAGGATATTGTTCACAGTCAAGCGGAATTTATAAAGAGAAATGATGGCAGCCAATTGATCGCTGACATATTCTCCGACGGTTTCCAAAACTTCCAAGTCTTTATCATGCAATGGAGTCCCATTATTTTTCGGCCCCACAAGAATAACGCCGACGATTTCCTCCTCCCTGGCCCTCAAAGGTATAGCCGCAGCAAAGAGCCATGGATCAATCATTTGAACGGCAGGAGGAAGATCTTCTGATTCATCACGAACGACCAGCCTTCCGCAGGAACGTATTTTATTAAGAAGTTCCAATTCAATTTGATCAGATAACCGAGCCGCCTCGATAACATTCCCATCTACCGCACGCACTTTTATCGCCCTGGCCCCGGGTTTATGATCTTGATCCGTAAAACGAACTACTATCGAGCAGGACTTCGAGGGGAACAGTTCAAGAATCTGTTCCGCCGCGATCGGCAAAGCTTCATCCAGTGAATCTAAGAGTTTAATTTCTTTGGCTTTCTTCGCAGCATTTTCGAGGTAACCATACTCTTTCCCGCGTGCAACAGGTCGCAGAATTCTCTTCAGCCAGGGGAAAACGATGGGGGTAACCAAGCCAGTCAATAAAGTGGCTGCAAAGCACGCTCCAACTGGATGTGCGGCAAGAAGCACAAAACTTATCCCGAAAAATGAAAGACCGGTCAGGCTTCCGGAAATTGCGTATACGGCCCAATCCCTCATCGCCAAGTCTATGTCCATCAATCGGTGTTTCAATATGGCATATGCGATCATCCCGACATAGACGGCGATTAGGCCATTTAAATATGGAGGGAAATTAACGCTGAACCACATAAGCCAGTTGCTGGCTCCGCCTATGTAGCCGATGGCGCAAGCAACTATGACAAGAGGGAAGATTTTTGAAGGCTTATTGCGATGAAAATAAATCAGCCAGGAAAATCCGTAAAAGCACTGAAGGTGCCAGACGATTAAATACCAAACAAATATCCTTGTAGGTACTGGCCACAGCCCTAACCCAAATCTAGGTTCAATATGCCCGTAGATTTTGTTGCGAAAAAGTAAGCTGACAAAAATTAAATTTAGAATCGTGGAAACTATTCTGACAGTGCGATCCAGATTCTCATTTTCCCTGCGGGTCAAAGCGGTAACGAAGGTCAAATAGGTTTGATTGATGAGAATAATGCCGACGAAAAGGCCTTTAAAAGCGGCTCCCGCAAAACTGTGCGGAACAATTTGCCATAAAAAATAAAAAAGACTAAAAAAACCAACAGCAAAATCCAGGCGCGCGTATGATCTTGCTACCCGATCTCCGGGTTTTTTTATCCATACAAGAGTAGCCAGGCTGAAGGAAGCAATCAGATTAATGAGGCCTGTTAACCCAAGGAGTGTCACGAAGAGGGAGCCTTCTTAAAAAAAGAAATAACTTCATCCTGGATATCCTTCCAGGATTCTTTCTGAAAATGATCCGTTGATCCGGTTTGGATCAATTTACGCGGGCCTTCAAGGATTCGATAAAGAGAAAGTGATTTTTCTACCGGTATCACTTCGTCATTTTTGCCTACAAAGAGGAGAGAGGGGATTGTTATGGGAGGCCTCTGAAGGAGATTAGGAGAAAAACAAATAACATCTCCTAAATTCTCGAATGTAGAAGCTTTCATTAATCCATAACGACACGGGAACCGCAATTCACTCCAAGGTCGTGACCTATTTTGGAAGGCGATCATTCCTTCAGGCGAATCCAGCCACTCTTTGATTACGGCTGGAAGTTTTCCATTCATACGACAAAGATCACGAACTTTTTCGTTGTAACCGGTTTTATGCCAATGGAAATAAGAATCTGTCACAGAAGTAACGATATTTATGGAAGCAATGCCTGCGACAAGCGGATTATTTTCCGCAGCTAAAAAGGCGATTAGCGCTCCAGTACTGTGGGCGAATAGGTATACGGGAACGTGGGGTGAAGTTGATGTTGAAAGGCGTTCGATGGCTAACTTGAGACTATTCACGGACGTTTGCATCGTCCATTCGCCTTCACTTGTCCCATGCCCTGCCATATTGAAGGCACAGAAGGAATATCCTGCGTTACAAAAGGTGTCAGGATTAACCTGATAAGCCGAGTATGTATATCCTAAACCGTGAACAAATAATACATGTCCTCTGACTGTATTTTTGTGGATAGGAAATGATAATTTCCCTTTTGTCAGGAACCCATTGATGTTTAATTCAAAGGGTGTTTGATGTACCGTTCCCTCAGGTTTTCGAGAACAGAATACGGCATACATTCTATGGGGCTCGATTGTATGATGGATTTCACAAAATCCAGCCGATTGCAGCCATTCTCGAACTAAATGTGGACGACGAGACAGTGGAATCCATGATTCGCCTGTGTGAGTCGTGAACAACCTGCCAACGAGTTCTTTGTTGGGGTTGTCGATCATGTTCGTTAAAATAAATAATCCACCAGGCGCCATGAACTGAAAAATCTGATCAAGCAGAAATTTAACCTGTTTATCAGTTAAGTAATAAATAAGTCCCGACGAAATAACGAGATTGGGATGCCAGTCTATGGATTGAGAGATCGAATTGAGCCTGGAGGTTTTGAAAACATTCAGACGCAAGAATCGTAGAGGAAGACTGCCGGCCAATAGACGTCCCGCATTTATGGCCTCTTGATCCTGATCTATACATAGCCCTTGAACCCACTGCAACTCATCAGGGCCAATGGATTCAATTAAATACCTCGAAGCTCCACAAGCTAGGTCGACCACAAGGGTTTTTTTACTCGCAACCTTATTTTTCGCTATTTCCTGTTTAATCGCTTCTTGAATTATGTTTTTCCTGTCCCTGCTGGCTTTTGCGGCGGGCAATGCGAGGAGCACTTTATCAACGAGCCGGCCTAGAGGAGTTGATCCCGATGCTCGGTTTGTGTAAATATTATCGAACGAAACGCCTGAATCAGCGCGTCCTTCTAAAGCTCTGCGCCCAACCTGGCTCCCTTTAATCAGTTTTGCGAGAACCTTTCTATAAAGCAACTGGCGAACTTTCTCATTTATAGAAATTGATTTACCAGCAAGACGAATCGCTTCATCGACATAAGTTTTCAAAACCCTTTGATAGTCTCCCGGGAAATTATTGAAATGAATACCGTGGACATAATGTTTTGTTTGAATATCGAATTTTCTCCAACAGACTTCACCCTCAACCTGAATAGGGATAAATAAGTTTGGCGGGTATAAACAAAGATCTAATTTGGTTCCAATAGCTAATTGCTCTTTGAGGCGTATTCGGCCTCCCTGTTCACTAACATCGGTTGCCGTAAGTCGTTGATCCGACCTGGTCCCTGGGATAGAAACCAAGACAGGGATTTCATTTTTGAGTCGTTGAAGAGCTCGCCGGTCTGATCGCCAGTTTTTCCATTGCCTTCGGTCTTTTGTTCTTAAACGCCCAACAGATTGATCACTTCGGCGTTCTCCGATTCGTCGGTCTCCCGGAAAGGGTAATTTTCCCTTATGCATAAACAATATAAGCTAAAAACACGACAAGTCCTGTTGCGATCATGGTTATGTTCAAATTCAAATATTTAATCATGGGAGCATTCGCCTGTGTAACGGGTTTAATTCCTTGATCTTTTATAAACAAACCTTATCAACTATATATCTTCTCTGTGCAGGTTTTGCAACGCGTTTTTGCTCTTAGGTAGGCGGCGTGTTTAGACCCTCTGCGGACGCCGTTGTCGGCCGGTGTCGCAACAGCCGGCCAGAGGGTTTTACTTATGCATCCTGTGATGCCAGAAATAGGCCTTCCTGTAAGCGGCCTGCTTTTCGCTTTCGCTGGCGATCAGCGTGACATAAACGAGCACGACGAGCACACAGAGCATGCAAATGAGGAAAAAGAGGATAAGCATGATATTAATCCCCCCTTCACTTAAATTTTACCGCTCTACAAGCCAAGAATATCACGCCTTGTCTGATTTTGCTATGGTCTTTTCAATATAGACGAAAGGTAATTAGGGATGGGCGCGAGCGGTGCGGGCGTACGCATTGCCCGATCAGCGACAACCTCGTAAACAACACTAAATCGGAAATCACTGCCATACTGATTTACATCCTGGTAAACCGGTAGCAGATGCTTTTGCCAGAAGGCCTCCAAAACCGCCCACCCGTGTTTGTCCAGCGAGTTAATGGAAAAAGTGTGCAGCCTATAAGCTTCTGCGGCATTGAACAGAAGATAGGTATAACCATGGGCCAGAAAATGTTTATAGAGCTCTGCTTCGTCGGCGCTCTCATTGGCCCATGTAATCAAAGGATGGGCGTCGAATATGCTCGCCGTCAGGAATGGACGGTTTAAATAGAATCCTCTCGCGTCTCCCAGGACCATAACATCAGCGGACTTCGGCGCATGCGTGTTTATGAAGTCAGCCGCCGGATAGTAAGGCGTAGGATAGCTTGAGTGGGAATGAGATAGATAATCTCCCGCGGACACCTGTCCGGCTGCGACTTTCCAGCTTTCAAGAGAAAACAGAATAAGGGTGGAATTGCAGAAGTTGAAAAGAATGGCGCCTCCGAAAATAAGATATGACCAGCGCCGGAAATGCCTGGGGGCTCCTGACAGGACCACCCCGATCATCAATGCCAGGAGCGCCAGGGCTGGAATGGTAAATCGGATTAGTCTGGAACTGAAAGTCATTGCCAGCCATTGCAGAATGAAAATATAAAAAACAGGTTTCAACCGGTCCGGCCAACGGATCAGAAACAGCCATGGCAGAAATAATAGAAACATGGGTCCGATAAAATCCGCATCGGTTTTCCCATTTATGCTGACGTTCCACAGTTCCAGAAGATAACTTCCCATCCCTTTCCAGGTCATGAAATCTCCCGGGCTGCGCTGCCATGCGTCAGCACGCAGGCCAGCCGTATTGGGCAAAAGAGGTGCGGACCTCAAAAAGATCGAATTAAAAAAGGGATAAAACGGATTGTGATAGAAGACGGCGTTCCGGACCAGCCAGGGTAAAACTGCGGCGAAAGCCGCTGCAGCCAGTATGAATTCCTTTCGAATCAGCGCAGGCAGCGCGTCTTTTTGAAACCGTTCCCAGAACATAACAGCCATGAAAATCGGAAGTGCGATCCAGATGGTGTATTTTGTCCCCAGACAAACGCCAAGAAATAATGCCGATAAGGCGATCCAGCGCTTTTCCATTCCGGGATCCGCAAATTCAAAGCTCAGGAGCATGGCATAGAGAGCCAGCAGCTCGAAGAATGTGGAGCTCAATTCAACGGCTGTTTTGACCCATTCGAGCGCAACCACCGGCGAGGACAGGAATATGAGGCCGGCAAGAAGCCCGCCCCTGGGAGCCCCGTAGCGCCTGCCTAAAACATAAAGAAGCGCAACGCTGCCGGTACCAAAAAGAAAATGAATCGCCTTGGCGGAGGAGCTGTCCCCTATAGCCATGGCCAGGCCATACCATAGTTCGGTGTTGAACGGGATGCCTGCATAACAAACGGACGGGGTCGCAAGGAAACCGCCATGCAGCAGCCATTGTTTGGGCAATGCCAGGTGATAAACGAGGGAGTCGTAGAATATTTCCGGCGCAAGAACAGTAAGGATGGAAGGGATGGCCAGTATGACGAGGGCAATCCACAGGATTTTATTCGCCACGGATTTTTTTAGCATGGGTTTATTCAACTGGCACGCCAAATCCCGGTTCAGCCATGCAATTCCGATGGTGAGAATGATCAGGGAAGGACGCAGAACCGATGGGCTCCAGCATCCCAGAGTTCCGGATAAAAACAGCGCCGCCAGGAGAAGCGCCAGTCCCAGCCCTGTTTGGAAGAGAACGGTGTCCAGCGCAGGCAAATCCACTCTGCTTTTCCAGACGGATCGTCCCGCTCCATAAGCCAGTACGAAAATCCATGCTCCTGCTGCGAAGAATCGCAGGCGGTCGAGGAAAGCATATAGAGACGTAAAATCGATCATTGCGGCAAGGGAATCCCAGGCATCTGTAAGCGGAATTGTCTGAGGAATTTGGAAAAAGATCCAACCTGCCCACAGCGCCGAACAGGCAAACAAAATCCATAAAGAATAGCGGGGAGTTAAGGAAGAAATAGTTCCAGTGGCAGGTCTGGGAGATTTATGGGCGGCCAAAGGCTGTTCCCGCTTTCCCGGCCACGTTCATCCGGCAGATGGCGGTTATCGGATGATATTTCATCGGGAGAATTATACTACGCGGCACAACGGCGCGCATCAGGGCGCGATTCGCTGCCCAGTCATAATTGCATCAGGATGTCGTAAAATCTCTGGGGAATGGTTTAGAAATGAATTCAAATGTGCTTGCTGTAAAAGAACTGCATAAGGAATACCGCGAAATAGTGGCTGTAGACGGCGTCAGCTTCGACGTAGGCCGCCGCGAGATCGTCGGGCTGCTTGGCCCGAACGGCGCGGGTAAGACCACCACCATAAATATGATTCTTGGAGTCCTGAAGCCTACATCCGGAACCGTCATGATTGAAGGTCTGGACATTGCGGCGCACCGGCGCAGGGCTCTTGAGCGCACGAATTTCGCCGCCGTATATGCTCCGCTGCCAGGCAACCTTACCGTGTATGAGAACCTGCGCATATTCGGGCTCATCTACGGCGTCAAGAAAATCAATGAGCGCATCGAGGTGCTGCTCCGGCAGTTCGATCTCATGAAATTCCGGGATACAAAGTGCGGAGTGCTTTCTTCCGGGGAGCAGACGCGCGCGAGCCTGGCAAAGGCGATGCTCAACAATCCCAACCTGCTTCTGCTCGACGAGCCTACGGCGTCGCTTGACCCGGCTACTGCCAGCGAGATACGCGGGAAAATCCGCGAGTTCGCAGCGCAGACTGCGGGCGGCATACTCTGGACTTCCCACAACATGTATGAAGTGGAAGAGGTTTGCGACAGGGTGCTTTTTCTTTCGCGCGGCAAGATTCTTCTGGAAGGCAATCCAAAAACCCTGCCCGGCGAGCACGGCAAAAAAACGCTCGAGGAACTTTTTATCGCTGTGGCCCGCGAGCCGCTGAAACTGGAGAGTGACTGATGAAGTTCAGCCGCATCTTCGCCATCGTGTTGCGCCAGTTCTATCTCATGCGCGGCAGCATGTCGCGGATTTTGCCGATGTTTGTCTGGGTGGCCATAGACATGGTGCTCTGGGGATTTATTACCAGATATCTCAATTCCATCGTAGGCGGGGGTTTCAATTTCGTCCCGGTCATGCTGGGGGCCGTGCTCCTCTGGGACTTTTTTGCGCGGGTCATGCAGGGCGTGACCATGGCCTTTTTCGAAGACGTGTGGTCGCGCAATTTCCTGAACATCTTTGCCGCGCCGCTTTCCATAGGAGAATACGTGAGCGGCCTCGTGCTTTCGAGCGTGGCTACCAGTTCCGTGGGTCTTATTGTGATGCTGGTTCTGGCCGGCGCGGTTTTCGGCCTTTCCTTTTTATCCTATGGGATTGCGCTCGTACCGTTTCTTGCCGTGCTTTTTCTGTTCGGCATAGCTCTGGGAATTTTTGCCAGCGCGGTTGTACTGCGGCTGGGACCGGCAGCGGAATGGTTTATCTGGCCTATTCCACCCTTTCTGTCGCCTTTCGTCGGAGTTTTTTACCCCCTTTCGACTTTGCCGCGCTGGATGCGGTACATCGCGCATCTTCTTCCGCCCTCTTATGTGTTTGAGGGGATGCGGGCGATCGTACAGGGCAAACCTTTTTCTGCGGCTCTACTGTTCTGGAGCGGGACTTTGGCCGCAGTCTATATCCTGCTGGCATGCCGATTTTTCATTCGTATCTACCACCACGCAGTGAACACAGGCCTCATCGCACGCTATAGCGCCGAAAGCGTGAGTTGATAAGCAGATTATCTGGGAATTTGATGGCGAGGATTAATTTCCGAAAGAAGTTCCGACCATCCGCGCCGTGCGGATTTCATCCCCTTCGGGATCTACGCGATGCAGTGTGCGGACGGCTTCTTCTATGGGAACGTGGCTGATTTGCGTGCCGGTAAGAGCGACCATGTTTCCCCATTTTCCCTGAAGGGCAAGTTCGATCGCATGGACTCCCAGGCGCGTGGCCAGCCAGCGGTCGAAAGGAGAAGGCGAACCTCCGCGCTGAAGATGCCCCAGAATAACCACCCGCGTTTCCAGCGCGGCCGCAGTTTCGATTTCTTTGGCGATCACCTGGCTGATCCCTCCAAGGCGCTGGTGGAATTTATCGTACGTCGCATCTTTTTCACCCGCGAAAACTTTTCCGCCGCCGACAGGCTGCGCTCCCTCCGCCACGGCGATGATGCTGAAATTTTTTCCCCGCTTCACGCGGTCGCACAGAGCATCGCATACTTTCGCCAGGTCGTAAGGAATTTCAGGGATAAGAATCACGTCCGCGCCCCCGGCTATTCCTGCGCGCAGGGCGATCCAGCCGGCGTGGCGGCCCATCATTTCGCAGATTAAAACGCGGTGATGCGACTCGGCCGTCGAATGCAGCCTGTCAACCGCTTCCGTGGCTACCGCGAGAGCCGAATCGAACCCGAAGGTCGTATCGGTTCCTCCGAGGTCATTATCAATGGTTTTTGGAATTCCTATCACCGGCACCCCCATTTTCCCGAGTTCCAGCGCGCAGCGCAGGGTGCCGTCTCCTCCCAGGACAACAAGGCCGTCCAGGTGTTCCCGGGCGATCGTATCCAGAATATCTTTTGAGCGATTCTGCGGAGCAGAGCCCGTGACGGAGATGTATTTAAAAGGATTGTGGCGGTTTGATGTGCCAAGGATCGTGCCGCCGCGGTTCAGTATGCCGGATACATCCGCGTCTCCCAGCAGGCGCATGTGCCCGTCCAGCAGGCCTTCATAGCCATCCTGTATGCCGATAATTTGAATCGGAGCGGAAAGGTGAAGCGCGCTTTTTGTGACCGCGCGTATGACGGCATTCAAACCGGGGCAATCTCCGCCGGCGGTAAGAATGCCGAGCCGTTTCATTCGAGAAAGACGGCGATGCTGATCGGCAGGAAAAGGAAGGCAATGCCCGCCAGCCATATATTCAATTTGGCAAGGCGTTGACCGCGGACCCCTTTATGGCGCCTGTGCAGCCTGTAGGAGGAAGGCACGGTATAGAAAAGAAACAGAAGACAAATGACAAGCCCCATTGCGGGCCCGGCATTGGAGACGTATTCGTCTTTGTTGAGCATCAGAATGGAGAAGGTCACGATAATGGCTGTGTTCAGCACAAGCTGAAGCAGAATGGGGCGGATCGAAACCGGCTGCAGGTGCTTGGGAAGCTGATTCAGCCGCGCAACTCTGCGGCGTTCAAGCCACGCATTCAAAGTCGGGAGATGTTTTTTCCAGTCCATAGTGGGCTTATTTTACACGCTCAGCAGGAATAATCAAGCGTCGGTTTAAAATTTTTCAGACGCTAATCCTTTTTCCGTGCATCGAAGAAGAAGATCAGGCCGAGCAGCAGATCGGGGAAGAAGGCTTTTTTCTCGATATAATTCAGCGGGATTTCGTGAAAATAAATGCCTGCCGGATCCAGCCGCTTCTTTATCGCCGTCCGCCTCTGCTCGTCGAATGAATGGTCTACGATGAAAAAAAGAGCTTCCACCTTTTGACGGCCGGCTTCTTCGAATAAATCGGAAGTAATATCCGCCTTTGGATGGTATGGGGTCAGGAAACGCACGGCCAGGCGGAACGACACCTTCGTAAATTTGGGGATAAGCGATTCCAGCTTGTTTACAAGTGCAAGGCTTTCACTTTCCCTGCCGTAAGGGAACGCTATCCCAACGCTGCGTATTTCGCCGGGATCGGCGGCAGTTGCCGGAGCATTCGCCGCTGGAGCTACGGATGGAGCGTCAGCCGCAGGGGCGGGGCCTTGAGGCGCGGCATTGGGAGCCGGCGCAGGTGAAAGCGCCCTGGTTTCGCCGATCTGTTTTGGAACAGGGATTTTCGGTGGAGGCAGAAGGGATTCCGCTTTCGGCGCTTTGGCCTGTTCCGCAGGAAGCGGCGCCGGAAGCGCTTCTTTTTCCGGTTCTTCCGATTTAGGCGAAAGCCGGGAGAAGATATTTTTCAGTTCTGACAGTAAATCTTCCACTTTACCGTCTTCGTTTGATTTTTGTGCGTCGTTGGCCATCGGTGTCGCGTTTTTCAGAGGCCTGGAATCTTGAAATCCTTCATGAGATCCGCCGCCTGCGCTGCGGTCTGGCGCTGGATTTCTTCAAGGCCTTCGTTAATCAGTTGTTTCAGGACAGCTTCCAGAGACGCCTTTTTTTCTGGGGAGAGCCAGACAGGATCGATCCTTATATTCTCTACCCTGTGCAGGCCGTTCAATACAAGGGAAATCTTTTCATCGCCGCTGGTCTTTGTGAGCTTTACCACTTCCAGCTGGCGTTGGATTTCTTTAGCTTTTTTCTGCATTTCATAAAGCTGCTTCATTTTGTCGAACATTTGAATTCTCCTTATATTTTATTCATGGTATCACATACGGTTGTGCTTCGGAACAGGGCGCTTTTGATAGGATATGCATGAATCATGCTAAATCGATTTCTAACCTACTGCCGTTTCGTTAAAATCGAGCACACGCTTTTTTCCCTGCCGCTGCTTTTCAGCGGCGCCTATCTGGCTTCAGGCCGTCTGCCGGATGCCCGGCTTTCGCTATTGATCATAGGAGCGGGACTTGGAGCGCGCGCCGCCGCCTTCGCCATCAATCGCATCATCGACAGGAATATCGATAAACGCAATCCCCGCACCTCCCATCGCGAGCTGCCGCGCGGTTTCATGAACCTTGCGGAAGCCTGGGCTGTGTGCCTGGCGGGAGTTATCGTGTACGAAATCTGCGCCTGGAGCATCGCGCCGGTTTGTTTCCGTTTATCCCCCCTGCCTCTGGCAGTTTTTGCCGGCTATCCCTACCTGAAGCGTTTCACCGCGCTTTCCCATTTCGGCATCGGCCTGGCGGACGCTCTGGCTCCGCTTGGCGGATGGATTGCGGTTACAAAAGCGCTTTATCCTGTCTGGCCCGGGCTGCTGCTGGGCGCCTTCACGTTTTTCTGGGTTTCAGGCTTCGACATCATTTATGCCACGATGGACGAGGAATTTGATGTCCGGGAAGGACTTCATTCCCTTCCTGCGTATCTGGGCTCGAAAACCGCCCTGAAAGTTTCCGCGGTCCTTCATCTTCTGGCTTTCGCGAGTCTCGTGATTCTATACGAACGGCAGTTCCGTTCCCCCCTCGCTTTTGTCACGCTAACAGCCATAGGCGTACTGCTTATCGCCGAGCAGGTAGCGGCTTATGAGGATGCGGAACTGGCGTTTTTCAGAATTAACGCCGTTCTGGGGTTCGGCGTTCTCGGCCTGGTAGCCGCGGGGAGCGTGATATGAGGATCATCGTAGGTATTTCCGGGGCTTCCGGCGCCGCCTGCGGAGTTGATTTCCTCAAGCGTTGTCCGGCCGAGGAAAAATATTTAATTTTGACGCCCTGGGGAAAGAATCTTCTCAAGTCCGAGGCAGGTCTCGCCCCGGAGGACCTTAAGCCTTACGCGAAAAAAATCTACACGGCGGAAGACATGTCCGCGCCGATTTCATCGGGTTCGAATCATTTCGACGCGCTTGTGATCCTCCCCTGCAGCGTGGCTTCTCTGGGTAAAATCGCCAACGGAATTTCCGATAACCTGCTGACGCGCGCCGCCGAGGTGGCGCTTAAAGAGCGACGCAGGATGGTGTTGTGCGTACGCGAAACGCCGCTGTCGTCTATCGCCCTGGAAAACGCCCTGAAGTTGTCCCGCGAGGGCGTGATCATCATGCCCGTCTCACCGTTTTTTTATCAGCAGCCGAAGACTACGAATGACATGGTAAGCTCCTTCACCGACAGAGTTCTCGCCGTTCTCGGTTTTCCCATGCCTGCGGGCTGGCGCGCCGAAGAACTGAAATGACAGCCGGCAGCTTTTTCCTCTTTAGGATGTCACCCCCGAGTTTTGTAATCGGGGGTCCATTGATAAAGGCCTTTATTGTATGGATTCCCGATAGAGGCGTTCGGGAATGACTTCTTTCCACCCTGATTTCCGTTCTTTTCTTCGCGCCCTGGAAAAACATGGAGAGCTTAAGCGCGTCAGCGTCGAGGTCGATCCCGAACTGGAGATTACAGAGATCGCCTCGCGCATGGTCCGCGAAGAGGGGCCGGCGCTGTTGTTTGAAAAGGTGAAAGGCTCTCCTTTTCCTCTGGCGATAAATTTCTTCGGGAATGCAAGGCGCATCGAGATCGCCCTGGGCCGCACGCCCCGGGAAGCCGGCGAGGAGCTGGTGAGGATGGCCCATGCGCTCAACCCTCCCAGGCTGCGCGGTCTCTGGAAATCGCGCCGCACGATCCGCCGCCTGCTTGCGGCACACGCCACGAAATGCCGCCGCGGGCCGTGCCAGGAAGTCGTCACCGAGCCCGCGCTTGACCGGCTGCCTGTGCTGAAATGCTGGCCAAAAGACGGCGGCCGATTTATCACCTTCGGTCTGGTCTTGACCAGACACCCCGTTACAGGGATCCGAAATGTCGGGCTCTACAGGCTTCAGGTCTTTTCCCCTTCTCTGACGGGAATGCACTGGCAGATCGAAAGAGGCGGCGGATTTCATTATGAGGAAGCGGAAAAGCGCGATCAGCCGCTGCCTGCGGCCATCGTCATCGGCACGGACCCGTATCTTATGATGGCCTCGGTTGCGCCTCTGCCTGAAGACATGGACGAAGTGGCGTTCAGCGGATTTCTGCGCGGCAGGCCGATGGATATGGTAAAAACCGCGGCCCTCCCCGGATTCGATGTGCCGGCCAACGCCGATTTCATTCTCGAGGGAGAAATTCCCCCGCAGGAACGGCAGCTGGAAGGGCCGTTCGGAGATCATCTCGGCCATTACTCTCTGGCCGCTCCTTTCCCGGTATTCCATGTGCGCAAGATGACTCACCGGAAAAATGCGGTTTACCCCGCGGCGATCGTAGGCAAGCCGCCGCAGGAAGACCGCTATCTGGGCGATGCCCTGCAGGAAATGTTCATTCCGCTGATCAAGCTGCTGCGCCCGGAAGTGGCGGATCTCTGGGCTTATTACGAGGTTGGCTTCCATAACCTGCTGGTGGTGTCGGTCAATCAGCGCTATGTGAAAGAAAGCATGAAGACCGCGCTGGGAATTCTGGGCGAAGGCCAGCTCTCGCTCACGAAGTGCCTGGTGCTGGTTGATCATCATGTGAACGTGCGCGATTTCCACGCGGTGCTGCACGCCATCCGCCAGAATATGGACGTGAGCGAGGATGTCGCCATCCTGCCGGGCGTTCCCCTGGACACTCTGGACTTCACGAGCTACACCATGAACCTCGGCAGTAAACTGATCATCGACGCCACCCGCAGGCACGGGTCTGCGCTGCCCAAGCGTCCTCCGGCAGGCGATGTCTTTGACCTGGATTTGAAACGCAAGTATCCGGAAATCCTGGGCTGGCGCTGCTGGGACGGCACGCTGCTTGTTGTCCAGACGGCGAAAGAAGGCCGCGCGCTTCTGGAAAAACTGGTGCGCGACAAATCTCTCGAAGGCGTCAAGATCGCGGCGGTAGTGAGCCCGGATGTAAACATTGAAAACCGGGAGTCCATGATGTGGGGCCTTTTCAACCGCTTCGACTGCGCGCGCGACGTGATCTTTTCCGGTACGCATCTGACCGGACCCGTTGCCCGTTATGCGGGAACCATGGGAATAGACGCCACCCACAAGCCCGGATATCCCGAGCCTGTGGAGATGTCCCAGGGAATCATCGAGCTGGTTAACCGGCGGTGGAACGAGTATGGAATTCGTTGATAAAAGCCTTGAACCTGTCCGTGACCGGGTGCTCTCCGGCCGGCGCCTTACGGTCGACGATGTCTGCCTTTTGTACGCCAGCCCGGATCTCGCTGCAATCGGCTGGATGGCCAATCAGGTCAAGGAAAAACGCTGGGGCAGGCAGGTCTTCTACGCCATCAACCGGAAAATCGAACCGACCAACATCTGCGCGCTCACCTGCAGGTTCTGCGATTTTGCAGTTAAGAATAACGATCGCGAAGCCTATGCCATGACGATTGATGAAATCGTGGAAAAATGCGCGGGAGTCCGGGAAATTCATATCACCGGAGCCCTGCACCCGGAATGGAAGTTCGACTACTACCTGCAGATGGTGCGTTCGCTGCGCGAGCGCTATCCGGACGCGGGCATCAAGGCTTTTACCGCAGTGGAAATCGAGTGGTTCGCCCGGATCTCGCGCCTGCCGGTGCGGCAGGTGCTTATCAAACTGAAGGAGGTTGGGCTGAACGCGCTCCCCGGAGGCGGCGCGGAAATTTTCTCCGAGCGGGTGCGCAAGGAACTTTTCCCATTCAAGATCGGGGCTTCGACCTGGCTGGAAGTCCACCGCGCGGCGCACGAGCTCGGCATCCCCACTAACGCCACCATGCTCTACGGCCATATCGAGACTCCGGAAGAACGCTGGGCGCATCTGGAACTGCTGCGAAAGTTGCAGGATGAAACCCAAGGGTTCATGAGCTTTATCCCGCTGGCATTTCAGCCGGGAAGAACTTCGAAATCCCTTCTCCCCTCAGGGGGAGAAGGTGGGGATGAGGGGTGGGGTGATGGTCAGGAATCCCCTCACCCTTGCCCTCTCCCCGCGAGCGGGGCGAGGGGAGTGGTCGAGGATATGAAGCTGCTGGCGATTTCGCGGCTTTTCCTGGATAACTTCCCGCACATCAAAGCCTACTGGGTCACGCTGGGCGAGGAGACCACTTCCATTGCACTGCATTTCGGCGCGGACGATGTTGATGGAACCATAGGCGAAGAGCGCATCATGCATGCGGCAGGAGCCCAGTCCCCTGCCGGACTTGCGCGTGAGCGCCTGGAAAAACTGATCCGGGAAGCAGGCTCTACCCCTTGCGAGCGTGATGCCCTTTACAGGGATGTACATATACGGTTGGACAAGGTCGGACAAGGTTGGACAAAACCATGTCCAACCTAATGTCACACCTGGGATCGACGGTAGAGTGGGAGGTTGGACAGGTTGGACAAGGTTGGACAATTTTGTGTCCAACAGGTGTCCAACATGATTTATGGATGTTTGTGTAGGTTTTATACCTTATTTGAACATGGCGCCCTTTCACCGGGGGTTCGGTCCTGACCCGGTGGAGCGGAATGGATTCCGGTTTGAATTCCGCCGCGTTTCCCCCCGCAACCTGGGGATCGAAGCTGAGAACGGCCGCGTTGCCGCAGGCGCGATGTCTCTGATGGATTTCCTGCGCCTGGAAGATCAATTTGAACCCATAGGACGGCTTGGCATCGGAGTGCACCGGGCCGCAGCCAGTGTCCTTGTATTTTCCCGCAGGCCGCTGGCAGAGTTGTCAGGCGAATGCGCAGTGACGGATGATACGGCCACCTCGGTGCGGCTTTTGCAGGTGATCCTCGAAAAAAAATACGGACGCACGCATATCCATTACGGCCGCGTAGCTTCCAGTCTCATGTTTGACGGCTCAGCGGACGCTCTTCTTTTGATCGGCAACGAGGCGCTGCAGGCTAAGAAAGAAGGCATCAGAGGCCTGCCTATAGTTACGGATCTTGGTGAGGAATGGTTTTCCTGGCATAAGACGCCGTTTGTTTTTGCGCGCTGGGCGGTGCGCAGGGATTTGCCTCAAGCGGCGAAGCAGACTCTGGAAAAGATTTTGCGGGATTCCCTGCGGCAGGACGATCCGGAGGCTTCGGCAGAATCGCGCGAGTACTGGAAGCATTTTGCCTACGACTTTACCGATGCGCATGAAGAATCGATCGAAAGATTTAGAAGGCTGTCATTCCCGAGTGATTCTATGAAAACTCCTTCCCCCCTTGCGGGGGAAGGTGGGGATGGGGGGTGTGGTGTTGCGGAGAATGAACCCCCCACCTCAGACCTCCCCCTCAAGGGGGGAGGAGGTTCGACTCTCGACCAGATAACTCGAAAGATCCTCGCCGGTAAGCGGCTGACGCAGGATGAGGGTCTTTTCCTGCTAAAGGAAGCGGATTTGATGTCCCTGGGTTGTCTGGCAAACCGCGTGCGGCATAAAAAGCATCCGGGCAACCGCGTTACTTTCGCCATTGATTCGAATCCCAATTACTCCAATGTCTGCGTGGCCGAATGCCTTTTCTGCGCTTTCTACCGGCCACCGGGCCACCAGGAGGCCTACACGCTTTCCGTCGAACAGGTCATGGAAAAAATATCACGCGCAGCGGAGCAGGGAGCTACGACCGTGCTGCTGCAGGGCGGCCTGAATCCGGGACTGCCTCTGGAATACTACACTTCCCTTGTGCGCGAGGCGCGCCGGCGGTTTCCGCGCGTCACGCCTCATTTTTTCACGGCGGGCGAAGCGCTGATGATGGCAGAGGTATCACAGAAGTCTCTTGAGGAAGTGCTGATGGCCTTGAAGGAAGCCGGACAGAATACGCTGCCCGGCGGAGGCGCGGAAGTCCTCTCGGAGTACGTGCGTCTGCGCATTTCACCGAAGAAGAAGGCCAACGAGGATTGGATCAGGGTGCACCGGGCGGCGCATAAGCTTGGATTTAAATCAACGGCCACGATGATGTACGGCCATGTCGAACGGCCGGAAGATCTCATCGAACACCTGGAGAAAGTCCGCTCCCAGCAGGACGAATACGGCGGATTCACGGCCTTTGTACCCTGGAGTTTCAAGCCCGGGAATACGAAACTGGAAAGCAAAATACATTCCTGCGCCGGGCCCTCCGCCTACTTCCGCATCCTGGCGGTTTCCCGGCTTTATCTCGATAATGTGCCGCATATTCAGGCGACCTGGTTTTCCGAGGGCAGCAGAACCGGGCAGGTGGCTTTGCATTTCGGGGCGGACGACTTCGGCGGGACGCTGATCGATGAAAACGTCCACAAAGCGGCGGGTCACATTAATACTACGACCGTTGACCGGACCACAGCGATGATCCGCGAAGCAGGGTTCATCCCCGCCCAGCGCACTACGCTCTACGAAATCCTGCGGGTGTTCAACCAGCCAGGTAGTTCAGCTTCGGAAAGAGTTCAGGAGGGATGGAACGTTAAATGAAGGTCTTTGGCGGCGGAGGAAAGGGCTTTATCGAAGGTCCACAGCGGGACATGTGTCAAAACTGCTGAGGCCAGGAGATGCGCGTCAATCCAGCCGATCCCCCTCCCCATCAGTCGCCGATGATGAACAAGATGCATGACCTCATTTTCATCCGCCACTCTGGCCTGCGGCAATGATCTTAGAAGGTTCAGGATTTCCAGCCGGTTCCGGAGATGGCCGCAGGATACTTCGCCGACAACAAAGGGATGGCCCAGAACCTCTCCATCAAGAAGTAATTTCTGCAGACTGGGAACTCCCTGCCGGAAATGAGCGATCCAGACGGACGTATCAACAAGGATCATTTCGAGCGTCGGCGGTGGATGGGCAGTAAACCCGGTTCCGTCCCGCCCAACGCCGCAAGGCGCCGGTTTTTCTCCTGCGCGATCAGCGCCTGAAGCCCCTTGTGGATCAGCGACGTCTTCTCGCGGATTCCCGTCAAAGCCGCCGCCTCTTTCACCATCGCGTCATCCAGATTGAGCGTTGTCCTATGCATATGTATCAATATGCATTATAAATATGCATCCGTCAAGGTGTATCCTGCTTCCCTCAGGCGGATGTGCGGCAGCCGTGGCCCGCCTTATCGTGAGCCTGCAACTCCTCCGCTTCCTGCGCGGATTCGTTGAATTCAATGAGGGCCAAATCAATTTCGCGTGTTCCAGTAGTGACAAACCACCGTCCAGCGTATTCGCTTCCCAAATCATGAAAAGCTGTTCTCGCCTGGTCTAACAGATCTCCACCTCCAGAGACAAAAACCAATATTCCTTTGAAATCAGAACGTTGAAGAATTTCCGCCGATTCCTTTGGATAAACTCCATGAACAACAAGAACAGCCTGTTCCCCCCATTGCGCGCATTGCTTAAGCACGGACCAGAACGTCTCCGCAAATATTGTTTGCACTCCATTATTCACCAGCGCATCTTTGTTCGATTTCAATGCGCAACCCACTAATGCGACATGCTTCCTGCCCGGGGTCCGCTGTAGCGCTTCGGGGAACGTCAGAACCCGGGCCGCGGCCGGGCTTCCCGGCACAGATGAGACGGCATTCTGCGCGGCTTCTGCTCTTTTGTTATATCTTCCGAGGCTTTTGATCATCATTTCAGCCTGATCGTAATGAGCGCAGAACCATCGGCCTTGATATTGTTTTCCTAATTTTCCCAGCTCTCGCTCTACCGCTTCCTGTTGGGAACGGCCTCCGGACTCGAAAACCAGTATCCCTTTGAATTGCGGGTCGGCTATAATGGACGCCACATATTCTGCGTTTATCCCGTGAACGATCAGGATAGCTTTCTCTCCCAACGCGTAAACCTGGTCCCTCCAATTATCGCTTACGCGCATCAATGAAACTTCCGTGTATGATTTCCATCCAAATAATTCCCCTCGGTGCCGTCTGGGTTTTCCCGTGGTGTCGGAATAAAGGGTGTCGATCATAACCACTTTCTTCGGCAGGCCATTGGCCTGAACCGCTTCTTCCAGAGTCATGTCTGCTGAATAGGGCTGCGTCGGGAGCCCGGCAGGGCGGGTTGGTTCCTGCGGAGTAACCAGCGGTGGCGCTGGAGGAAGCTCCGGTTCATCGGTTTGAGATTTCCATTCGGCGAGTTTATCGCGGACGATTCTCGCCAGATCCGCTTCGTTCCGTCCGGCGTAAGAAAACGTCATAAGACCTTCAGCCCGCAGACTTTCCGCCATCCCGCGCAGCCTGCGCACTTCCGCGGAGTCTTCCCCAACGCCGGAAGCCACAATCAGGTGGAAGGGCTTTCCCGTTTCCCTGGCCCGCGCCATCGCCGCTTCCAGGATGTTCACCCCGCGCTCCCGTCCGCCAAAGGAAACATCCGTGATCAGGATAAAGGGATCTTTGTCCATCATGCTGTGCGCAGCCATGTCAGGGGAAATATAATCGTAAAACTCGAAGGGAACGCCGAGCGACGCGGCCGATTCGTCGACCATCCTCCGGGCGGTCGCGAGCGGAGCCTCGAAGTCATCCGCGGCAATGATGATGGGAACCCCGGTCCGGGACGCCGCGCGCAAAGAAACCGCCTCCGACGGGAAAGCCGCGTCGCACAGGCGCCGGAGAAGCCTCATCCCCCAGGAATCCACCAGCTCCGGATAATAGGGGAGGCTGATTTCTTCACGCAGAAGCGAGAGAAAGGCGCGCAGGCCGTCGCTGATGACTACTGGCGTGGGGTCCAGCGGTTTACCGACCATATCATGGAACAGTTCCCGTACTACAACCGACAAGACTGCGCAGTCCTCTTCTGTGAGAAAGGGAGCAAAACGGCGCGGCGCCTCCTCGATAAATTCCTGCCTCCTTTCTGTCTCGTAGGAGTCCTCCCAAAGTTTAGTCAGCCCTCTGAAGCCGGCGAAATCTTTGAGTAAAAATCGCCGCACGGCATGGAGAAGATCATCCGAGATGTCGGGGACGACCGCGTCTTCTGCCGCCGGTTCATGGATCAGCGCGGCGGAAGCCTTCCGATTGAATTCAGAAAGGAACTCCAGACACTGTTGGATACCGTTGTGCCCGAATTTATAGACGCGACCTTTGTATTCCGGATGCTCCTTCAAAAATTCACGGATAGTTAGTGAAGCAATCATGCCGCCGGAAACATCAAGAATGATGCCTTTGAAAGCATCGTCCGTAAGAATGGGAAAGATATCATTATGGGGATACCCAGTGTGACTAATGAATACGGCCTGCTCTCCCCATTTGATCGCAAGTCCCATGGCCTCGCGAATCGTTTGATAAGACTCAATTTCTACGTTTGTTACGTCCTCGCGGGGGCCTTCGCGATGGAACGCTACACATTTTGGAAGGCCATTCGCCGCGAATGCTTCCTCCCAATTCCTGGATTCGGAAATCGGATGGGTCGGGAGGCCGGGACGAATAGAAGCGCGGACATTTCCCCCGGATGGATTTTCTGCTGCAAACTCAAACAGCCTCGCGTTAAGGCCATCCGCATAGGCGCTGACGCGGCTGCGACTGATGCGAATCCCGGGAGCCGGGCGGTCATAATTCATGGTGCGGAAAAATTTCTCCATCTGATACCCGGCCAGGTAAACCAGACCTTCCCCAATGCGACGGTTGATCAGACTGATATTGTGCGCGAACCCGGAACCGCCGGGATCCGCCACTGCCTTCATATTCGGCAGCTGCATTCCCGCCACGCGGCTGGCCGCGTCACGGGCCACGACGATATATCCCTCCCGAAGCTGCGCGTCGATCCGGGAAAGGTCTTCTGCCGAAGCTTCCTCGCCGAGGATAACCACTGGGATATTTTCGGCGGCTCCGACTCCAAGACATACCGGGACATCCAGGCGTTCAATCGCTTCCGGCAGTTTGTAAGGAATGTCCTGGCCGGATTCGCTCTCCGGAAGCCCCACGGAAGGGTCAGCCTGTAGTCCAATTACGTGATAACCGTCTTTGCGGACCCCTCCTTCGAATTTGAGAGGATAGCCGAACTTCCGGTGGCGCTGGAGTTTCCATAGGCGGCGGGCGAGTTCAAGCAGTTGCTCTTCATCCAACGGAGATGCTGTGTAGTTGCGATTGGCAACAAGTTCCTGGAGCCGCAGTGTGCTGGTGAGACGCCTGAATTGTTCAAAATATTTTTCGCCATCTGACGGTGTGAGAAGTCCGGCGTCGCGCACATGGATTGCCTTAGGAAAGTTTTCATAGGGTTGTTTCACCCGGTAGCTCGACACCTTGCCGGTTTCATCCATCTTGAATTCAAAGCGCAAAGGCTGGGTTTGGCCGCTGGTGATGGTGTCCGGCTGGCCGGGAGTTATTTCAACGACAAGCCGGTCATAAATATCCGTATAGGCTACGATGCCGGCGTCTACCCAGACCGTGTTCATCAATCCCGGGGAATAGGATTCCTCCGCAAGATAAGAATGATGGATCCGCCAGGACTGGGATGCTTTGGTCTGGAGGCTTTCCAGCAACGCTCTGGTTACGGTGTCGCGGGTGCAGGGAAGCGAAACCAGGTCCGGGCTGTGACTTTCCGCGAAGGTGGCGTCCACCGCGTCCGCTGTGCGCAGGACAAAAGTGCCGTCGAATTCTTCGCCGCGCTGCCGGATCAGCTCCTTGAGTTCGACGGCCCGGGCCTGACTCAGCGCCGCCAGGTTTTCCGGAAGGATAAACCTGCGGCTGAGCCGCCGGAGATAGTCGTCCAGTTGATCCTCAACGGCGCGGCGGGAAATGGCGCCGCCCTCTCCGCGGAGCATCGGCATGTTGAAGCCTGGAGCGAACAGCTCCCGCGCTCCCCGTTGGCCATCCAGACCAAGCGGTTCCACGAGCGGCGCGAGGCGTTCGAAGAATTCGCTCACATCCTCGACGCCTCCGGCCTGCTCCAGAATGAAATCCACAAGAGGGGCGTAATGCCTGACAACCGCGTCGCCTTTTTCCATCAATGCGGCGTTGGCCTTGAGGAAGGGAATCCATACCTGCGCGTTCGGCATTTCCACGAAGGACGGAACCATGATGCCGGTTTCCGTGGAGGCTTCCGCCATCCGCCGCCATCCTTCAACTTTTCCGCCGTGGTCGAAAGCCGCTTCCTGCAGCCGGTGTTCCACGTCATTTTTTGGTTGATAAGGAGGCGGTCTGCGGTTTGGATCTTCGGCTAATTGAAAGACGTCTTTCTCTTCGAAGATCAATACGGCCTGAGTCCGATCGCCGCGGGAATGAATCTTAAACTCAAAACCGGCCGCGCGCGCGAGAAACTTCGCCCAATAAAGACCGAAACCCGGGTGATCGCGTTTCGTCCCGGCATGGGGATGGAAGATGCGACGGAAAAGCGCGAACCCGCGGACGCCTCCGGCACGATCAGTAAGCGTAAGAATAGTTTTTCGAACGCCATTTTCTGCGACGGTATGCACGCCGATTTCTACGGGGCGCGATTCCCAGGCGATAAGATCGAGCAAGTCCCGCGGATACCGCTCCCGGTAAGCTTCCAGTGAATTCTTCAGTACCGCGCGGATGGCATAGGCGGCCGCCAGCGGGATCTGCCGGTTCTCGCGCAGCCCGGCAGGTAAAACCTCCCAGGGATCACGCGAGGTCGCGCCGTCCACGGAGCGGTATTGCAGATAGCCCTCTAAACCACCCCCTCGGAGGGATTGGCGCAGCGCTTCTTCAATCGAAACGGTTTGAACCGGCTGGCCTTCTTCAGGGATGACGCGATCCATGATCTGGGCTTCGTTGGAAAACTCGCTGACCTTCCCGAGCGCGTTGGCCAGATCTTTCAACAGGACCTGTGCGCGGGATCCGGCGGAGCGCGCCATCTGCTCGACAAACGGGCGGTATTCCGACGTTTCCCGGATCAGCCGGTGCAGGTATTCGTTCCGGTCCAGCCGCTCCCGTGCCGTTCCGGCGAACGTCTCGAGTTCTTGAAGTTTTTTCTCATCGGACGATGTCCTCGCCGAATCAGGAAGCGCACCGAGAGCATCGCTTGCAATGCCGCGTACGCATTCCAGCAGAGAATCGAGATCCGCCCAGAATTCATACCGTAGAGACATCTCCCGCCAGCGGGCGGACGCTACCAGCGGCTGCGTTATTTCGGCTTCAACGGCCGGCGGATGGACAAGTGTCTGGTAAAGCGCTTCTACGAAATCGTTTACGCCGCTTTTCACACGATAAGCCAGCCCGAATCCCTGCGTCGTCCCCTGGCTGACGAGTTCCTCCAGTTGAAGGCTCAGCGGAACGCTCCCGGAGTGAACCAGAATGCGGCCCTTGAAGTTCAGCCCTCCTGCGGCGCGTGAAAGCCGGAGCCAGTTAACGAGGTCCAGGCCGTCCGGTTCCCGGCGGTCCAGCTCCCTTGGATCGGCGTGAAAAGCGAGATCGGCGACGACCAGAATTTCCTCATCCGGGATCCCGGCGCTCTTTAATTCCTGGAAACGATTGATCCCTTCCTCCACACTGGCGGACAGGTGCGCGTGGTCTCTATCGATAAAGCCTCCATCGACCAGGTGGTCGCGGCGGCTTTCGATCAGAGGCAGGTTGTCATCGACGAAAATGATATGGACGTTCCGATAAGGCCGGAAGGCGTCGCTCGGCGAAGACGGCAGCGTGGATTCTGCTCGCGGGCCGGGAGGTGTTGCCGATGCTGGTCTCCGTGGCGGAGAGGTCGAACGTCCGGCTCTCGGTATTGCTGCGGGCATAGCGAATGCCAAAGCCCCGTCCGAGGGTACTAACTGCGGGCCGCGCAGCGAAGCCGTTAATCTGTCCAGGAATGCGGCGAAGCGCCCGGGATCGAGGCGCGGCTCATGCGGAAACTGGCCCAATCGGGCGCTGAGCGCCTGTTCCTCAAACGGCCCGTGAAACGTGAAGAGGAAAA
>CAZSAL010000037.1:0-27984 GCA_964604825.1 uncultured Elusimicrobia bacterium | reverse complement strand
CTACGACGATGCCGGGAATCTTTAGAGCAACATAGAAAAAGTGGGTGAGGTGGAGAAGTTTATCTTCTAGTCCCAAAACTGTCAAACTTCCACAATAAAATTTAAATAAAATACCTGCATGCAACTTCTTTTAATGCGGCATGGTGAGGCGCTTCCTATGTGTCCTGAAATTTCCACGGATGCGGAACGTCCGCTCAGCCTTCAGGGCCGGCGGGACGTGAGCGCCGCGGCAGCAGGTTTGAAAACTCTAGGCAAACCTCTCGACATCATCCTAGCCAGCCCGCTGCGCCGCGCCATGGAAAGCGCCAAACGCGTAGCGGAAGTCTTTCCGGATACACGAATCATTCCGTCGCCTTTCCTCAGGCCCAACGGGGCGGTTATTGACCTGCAGAACGCTCTTGCTTCCTTTCTTCACCTGAATAACGTACTGCTTATCGGGCACAACCCGGATATCGCCATGACCATTTGCGTTCTTTCGAGAGATCCCCGGTATATGGCTGTGTCGCCCGCTTGCATTGCGGCTTTTGACTGGGTCCCCCAGAAAACGGCGCAAATGCTATGGATACGCAGCGCGCTGAATTGGCCCAAACCTTGAGGAAAGTTCTTTACACCGCAGCCCACGGCAGCTTTCCGCCCGATGTTCCACTGGGCGGAGCCGCCGCAGTCTGTTCTCAGCTGACTGCCGAGTGGAACAAAACCAATCCATTTCCTTTCAAGGTTCTTGATCCTTCCATCCTTCAATCTCAGGCGCCGCGCGGAAAAGATCTGGTGGAATACTCGGAATTACGTTACGCACGCTTCTGCTTTCTTTTTCAGAAAGCGCTGACTGAAGAAATCTTCCGGCATGCTCCTGAGGAAACCGTAGTTTTAAGCAACGATATCTCGGAAGGCCCTGATTTCCTCAGGCTATCAAAGGCAGGATACCGCATTTACACGCTATTTCATGTTGATGTGCTGGACTACTTCACGCGCATGTATCTGCGCGGCTGCGTCAAGCCGCAAACCGCCGCGCACTGGTATGACGCTCTCGCCCGTATGCGCTGTGATTGCCTTGTCCCAAAGCTGCTGAAACTGGTATTCAAAAAACAGGCGGATTGCGTCCGGAATTCCCGAGGGATCATAGTTCCTTCTCAGGAAATGGAAGATATCATCATGCGGTGCTACCCGGATACGCCGCAATCACGGGTGCACGTCCTGCCCTGGGGACTTACGGACGCATCCCTTGATGAGGCGGCAGTCCAGCAGCGCAAAGAAGTACTTGCGCAGGAGTACTCTATTAAACCGGAACAGCCCGTTCTGGTCCTCCTGAGCAGGATCTCTCCGGAAAAAGGGCAGGACAGGCTTCTGGAAGCCGTGCGGTTGTGGGAAAAGGAACCCGATTTCCCGGCGGAAGGAATTACTGTTATAGTCGCAGGCGAGGCAGCTTACATGCACGGAAAGCGCTGGATGAGCAAACTGAAGAATCTGTCACAGCGGCTGAAACGCACACGGGTGTTTTTCCCGGGACACCTCACCGCCATTGATAAGGAAGCACATCTGCGTCTTGGCTGGCTTTATGTTTTTCCGTCACGCCATGAAAGCTACGGGCTTACCCTTCTCGAGGCTATGCGCGCCGGACTTCCCGCTCTGGTCTGCAGGCATTACGGTTCGGAAGAGACTATGCGTCCTGAATTCGGCGAAACAGTTTCCTCGCTTAAAGAAAAACAAATTCCCGTCCTTATAAAGGATGCTTTGAAGCGATTGCTTTCCGACCGGCAAAAGCTGCGGCTGATGGGGGAAAAAGCGAAGACTTTTGCAGGACAGAAACGCTTCGCGGACACGGCGAAACGGCTGGCGGAAATAATAAAGACGTCATTTCCGAGCGCCTAAATCGGGAATCCATCAAGAAAGGAATTCCTTATTAAGGGATCCCCGATTACTACTTCGGGGATGACATCATAAGAGACCAAACTTTAATGATCCATATCGTCCTTTACGAACCGGATATCCCCTGGAACACCGGCAATGTGGGCCGCAGCTGCGTGGCTACAGGCAGCCGGCTTCATCTGGTAGGCAAACTCGGATTCTCTACGGATTCCAAAGAAATTCGCCGATCCGGTCTGGACTATTGGGAGAAATTGAACTGGGTTCATCATACGGACTGGGAAAGTTTTCTCAAATCCACTCCAGTGGATGCAGCTTTTTTCTTTTTTTCCAAAAAAGCGAAGGTTTCTTTTTGGGAAGCGAAATTTAAGCCGGAAAGTTATTTAATTTTTGGATGCGAAACGAAAGGGCTGCCTGAGAACATACTGGCGCCGCGCAGCGCGCAAACCTACCGGATACCGATGATCCCCGACAGCGTGCGTTCGCTTAATTTATCGACGTCAGTCGGCATTGTGCTCTATGAGGCTTTACGGCAACTGGCCCCCCACCCTGCACCCTCCCCCTCGAGGGGGGAGGGAGGGGATGGGGGTGATTTTTCTTTATGATTGCCTGGGTTACCGGTGGAGGAACGGGAATAGGGCGGGCGCTTGCGGAAGCGCTGTGCCGCAGAGGCGACTGCGTCGTTATATCGGGGCGGCGGGAAGACGTTCTTCTTGCCGCCGCCCGTGATATTACGCTCAGCGGGAAGGGGAAAATCCTGCCGATTGCCGGAGACGTTAGGGACCCCGCGTATGCTCCGCGTGTCGTACGCCGGGTAGAACAGGAGTGGGGGCCGGTAGAACTTTTGATTAATAACGCCGGGATCAACGAACATCATCCCATAGAAGATACTTCTTCTGAAGAATTCGAAAGAACATGGCGGATCAATTGCCTGGGGCCATTCCTCTGCGTGAAAGCCGTTTTGCCGGGATTACTGCGGCGGAAAAAAGGAACAATCGTCAATATCTCTTCCATTCTGGGACGGATTGCTTCCGAGCATTCTCCTGCTTATTCCAGCAGCAAATTTGCCCTTGCCGGTTTCAGCGATGCGCTCAGGCAGCATCTGCTGTTTTCCGGCGTGCATGTTATGACTGTTTACCCGGGGTTTGTTAAGACTGCCATGACGGAAGGCCAGATCCCTGCCGGGAGTTTTCGGTCCAGGCTGGGCGTTTCCGCAGATAAAATGGCTGCGGCCATCCTGCGCGCGGCGGAAAAGAAAAAACGCAATCTTTACTACCCGCCTTATGTAGGCCTTGCCGTATTACTGCATACGCTTTCCCCGGAAATGATTGAATATATCTGCCGGAAAGCCAGAGATCCTGAATGAAACGGCTATCCCTGTTTTTCATCGCGGTTTTGACGGCCTCTGTTCTAGAAGCTGCCACTGAAGACGTCTGGTCAACAGCGACGTCGCTTGGTCCCAACGACTACTACGTTATCCTGAAGATCCCCGTCATTGCGGACGAGGAAAAAATCTGGAAGACATTGACGGATTACAATCACCTCGCCAATTTCATTCCATATATTCAGCAAAGCGACGTAATCAACCGCAAGAACAATTGGGTAAGATTACATCAGGCCGGCCGTATCCATTATTGGTTTCATACCGCCAACCTGGAAGCAGTTTTCAAGGTGATCGAATCTCCCGGGAAAGGCATTTCCTTCACCTGCATCAGCGGAAACTTCGAAACACTCAAGGGATCGTGGCATATTGAAACTATCACTCCCGAAAAGTCGCAGTTGATATGCCGGTTTGAAGTCATTCCCAAACCCTCCTTTCCATCATGGGCCGTTCTCCATGTAGCCACGCACCAGGTGGCGGAAATGGTTGAAGCCCTCAAACATGAAATCGAGCGGCAATGACCGCAGGCGAAACCGAACTGGTATGGGTGCCATTCACCGTAGAAGCGCGCTACGACGGGCTCCGCGTCGACCGCTTCCTCGCCAATCGCCTGGCGGCCTACTCGCGCAGTCGCGTGCAGCGCATTTTAAACGAAGGGCGCATTCAGAGAGCGGGGCGGCTGGTTAAAGCCAGCAGCAAAGTCAGTTCAGGGGACCGTATTTTTATCGCTTATCCCCGGCGTCCCGAAAAGCCGCTTCCCGAGAACGCCGCGCTGCCCGTACTGTTTGAGGATGCCGATTATCTGATCATTTCCAAACCCTCCGGGCTGCTTTCTCATCCCACGGACAAAATCCAGCTGCATACCGTACTGGGAGTTCTAAGACATTGCCGTCCAGATATTGCGCGGTTTCACCTGCTGCATCGTCTGGACCGGGAAACTTCCGGGGTCCTTGCCCTGGGAAAAACAGTGCAGGCCGCGCGTTCCTGGACGCAGGCCATGGAACGTCACGAGATTCAAAAAGAATATCTGGCTCTCGTTCACGGCGTAGCTCCTGATGGAGGGGAAATCGACTACTCTATAGGACGGGAAAACGGGGAAATCAAGGTCCGCCAGTGTATTACCGCTGCGGAACCAGTCCCGGCGTTCACGGAATTCGTGCGTCTGGCGGTATCGCGCGACCATTCAGTTTCATTGATCCGGGCCTGGCCAAAGACAGGCCGGCTGCATCAAATACGGGTGCATTTCGCATCGTCAGGGCATCCGCTGCTCGGCGACGCGCTCTATATCGATGGAGGACGCATGTATAAAAAAATGATCGCAGGCAACATCACGCCGGAGGACCGGCAGACGCTGGGCTTTCCGCGCGTGGCCCTGCATGCCTTAGCGCTGAGCTTTAATCATCCCCGTACCAGAATCCCGCTGAAAACGACAGCCCCTCTGCCCGGGGACATGCGGGATTTCATAGATGTAAGGTTCGATCATTCTGAAGAAATTGATACACTTCTTAATCGGCGTCGCCCCGGAAATCAGTTATCCGGGGCCCATTAATAAAAAAGGCCTTTATTAATGGCTCCCGGCTTACGACCTTCCGGGAAGACGGGATTTAGAACAGAACACCATTATGAAATCATCCAAATCAAAAGACTTATCCTGGTGGAAATTTATCGGGCGGGATGAAGCGTTTGAGGCCCGTAATCCGGACCAGATCAGCAGGCTTTATTTTCCGCTGTGCAATGAAGCGGGACTCCTTTCCGCCGTAACACCACGGCTGCATGGCGATATCAAAACCGGACAGAATCATTTCTTGACGCTTCCCTTGTCTGTGGAAGACCTGCACAATACCCGCTCCGCGCGCAATTTCTGGGTACTCATGGATGGGAAAGAACCCTGGTCCGCTACGGGCAATTCCGCCGCAGCCGAACGGGAAAGAATCACCAGCCCGGAAAAATGCAAAATTCAGGCAGGTGCGCTCTGGCACCGCATGCGCCGCGAAAACCGCAAAGCCGGCCTCTCGGCAGACGTTCTTAACTTCGTCCCGGTGGGCAGCGACCTGGTGGAAGTCATGCAGATAACTTTGACAAACACGGGCCGCCGCCCGGTGCGCATCACGCCCACTTCCGCCATACCGATTTTCGGGCGTTCCGCGGATAATCTGCGCGACCACCGCCACGTGACTTCGCTGCTGCACCGCATCACGCCGCATCCTCACGGCGTTCTCGTAAAACCGACAATGACGTTTGACGAAAGAGGGCACACGCTGAACGACACGATATATGCCGTGGTCGGGCTGGAAGACGACGGCGATGCGCCCTTGGGCAGCTTCCCGACCGCAGCCTGTTTTACCGGCGAGGGCGGCAGTTTTGACGCGCCCCGCGCAGTACTTGAAGACTGGGATGTTCCGGATTTATCCGACGCGCAGATGCAGGGGCGCGAGGCTGTCGGAGCGCTGCGCTTCAAGACGCGCAAACTCGGGCTCCACAAAAGCGTCACCTACACCATTCTCATGGGCATAGCCTCGGACCGCAAAGATATCGACCGCTGGCTGAAGCGCTTTTCAAGCGGGGAGAAAGTGAACGCCGCGCTGGAAGAAACCAAAGTCTGGTGGAAAGAACGGCTCGATGCCGTGCGGCTTGAGACAGACGATGCGGATTTCAACAGCTGGCTGCGCTGGGTAACGCTGCAGCCGATGCTGCGAAGTATTTTTGGGTGCTCCTTCCTTCCGGATTTTGACTACGGGCGCGGCGGCCGCGGCTGGCGTGACCTATGGCAGGACTGCTTGGCACTTTTACTTCTAGACACCAGCACCGAGAATACAGCCAAATCAATCGGCCCTCGGGACTCGGCTCTCGACCCTTCCGTTCGTCAACTTCTTTTGAACAATTTCGCCGGCGTGCGGATTAGCGGAGCCAACGCCACCATCATCGGCAAAAAACCGGGCGAATTTATCGCGGACCGGAACAATCTCTCGCGCACATGGATGGATCATGGTGTGTGGCCCTGGCTGACGACAGAACTTTATATCCATCAAACCGGGGACTGGCGCATTCTTCTGGAGGAAGTCCCTTATTTCTGGGACCGTGATACAGTCAATGCGGAATACGGAGTTCGGAGTGGGGAAGCTGGAAAACTCCATCAAGAACAACCTTCTTCCGCATCCCGCATTCCACAATCCGAATTGCCTTTTGGGACAGTCTTTGAACACATCCTCGTGCAGCATCTCACCTCATTCTTCAATGTAGGCGATAACGGCAATATACGTCTGGAAGATGCAGACTGGAATGACGGCCTTGATATGGCGCATGATCGCGGCGAAAGCGTTGCCTTCACCTCGGTCTATGCCGGCAACCTGCTGCGCCTGGCGGACCTGCTTGAAGTTTTGCAGGCCCGGGGAGTGCAGCAACTGCCTGTAACGGAAGAACTTCTGCAGCTTTCCGAAGCTTTCGGCGCATCTACGGAATTAACTCCGGAGCAGAAGCGGAAACGCCTGGCAACCTACCACGAAAAATGCCGGGCAGGCATTTCCGGTGAGAAACGGAGCGTAGCCGTTTCCGCCCTCATTAATGATCTGCGCCTCAAAGGCGAAGCGCTTGCCGAACAGGTTCGCGCTCACGAATGGATATCTCACAAGTCCGGCCACAGCTGGTTCAACGGTTATTACGACAATAACGGGCACCGCGTCGAAGGAGAAAACCAGGGCAACGTACGTATGACGCTGACCGGCCAGGTGTTTCCGATCATGTCCGGCGTTGCCACTGAAGAACAGGTTGAACGCGCGTTTCTTGCCGCCAAGCGCTTTCTCCAGGACCGCAGGCTGGGGGGGTTCCGGCTTAACACCAATTTCGGCGACATCCAGCCTGCTCTCGGCCGGGCGTTTTCCTTCGCTTATGGGGAAAAGGAAAACGGCGCCTTTTTCTCGCATATGATCGTAATGTTTTCAAACGCACTATATCAGCGGGGCTTTGCGAAAGAAGGCTTTGAGGTGCTCGACAGTCTCTATCAAATGTGCGGCAACGCGGACACCGCAAAGATCTATCCAGGTCTGCCGGAATATTTCAACGGCGAAGGGCGCGGCATGTATCACTACCTAACCGGTTCTGCGAGCTGGCTGCTTTTCACCATGATTACGCAGGTTGCCGGGATACGCGGCAAATGGGGGGATTTGCTTTTAGCGCCGAAGCTGATGCCTGCCCAGTTTGGCAAAAGCGGACAGGTTACCGCACATGTGGGTTTCGCCGGAAAACGCCTTAAAATAACCTTCATGAACCGCAATAAACGACCTTACGGCAAGTACCGCATTGAATCCGTTCTGCTCCAGGGCCGCTCGCTTGAGGTCCCGGGAAATACTACCGAAATGACCGTCCCGCGACAGGCCCTAATCAACATCTCCAACAAAGAAATCGATATTACGGTAGCCCTCTCTTAACGTCACCCCGACAATCCGCGGGCCGGGGACCAACCCCAAAAGAATACTTACTGATTGGTCCCGGTCTAAAGCTTACCGGGACGACGTCAAAAGACATAAAGGAAAAGACCGCACCGGGGTCGGATAGCGGTCTTTCCCTTATAGCTGCGACGGAGTTTGTTTTCAGCCGCCGATATGGCTGGCAATGTACTGCGAGAACTCCTCCGGAGTTACCGTCTGAAACTTGCCGGGCTTTGTTTCGGCCTTGATGACGACCGTTGCAGAGCCCGAAAGCTTTTTGTAATAGGCTTTTGCAGCACGGAGATTATTCCTCGTCACTGCGAACCCTTTCTTTGTCCCGGCCTTGTTGGCGGAATCAAAGATGGAAAATGACCGGATATTTTTCAAGACCGGCTGCGCAGCAGCTGTTACCGGCATCGGCGCCAGGGTATTCCGGCTCGGATCAGCAGGAGTCACGGAGGAAACCTGATTGACAGGAGCCGTATTCGAGCTCATATCAAAGGTTTCCGGCTGCGAAGACGTCAGGGAATCGCCCTGTGCGAGCACGTCTTCAGAAGACTTGCGTCCATTAGCCTGGAGAACCGCCATTCCTACTAATAGTCCAACACCAAGTGTCGCAAAACCACCGTTGTACAGGATCTTTTTTATATTCATCTTCGCATCCTCCTAGTCTGCCCCAGAATCCGGCGTCCTTAAGATGGGACCGGCCGGTACATAGTCGACGGAATGGGAAAAGTTTTGCCCAAACGAATGTAATCTTCCACTATATTACGGAGCGTAGTAGTTACCTTATGCTCCATGATGCGGTGGCCGCAGAGCAGGCAAACCCATGAAGGAACTTCCTTTACCACCGCCACGAGAATATCATCGTGCCAGTAGGCGTGTTCCACCTTGCGGTTAACCATGTCATGCTTGCAGACCGGACACATTCGAGTTGTCATTACCGTTTCCTTTTCCGTTCGTTAATTACTTATGCTCTTTTATAAAGCAATTGCCGCGGTGTTTCCATGGGCCGCGAGGCTAAAAAAACGGTCCCGGATGACCTATGAATTTCATGGGTCTTGTTTTTTGGGAAAGGAGTCAAAAAACATCTAGGATGAAAGGTGGTGGGCGTCCTGTGGGGCTTCTGCGGTATTTGCTTCGAAAATCAGGTTTTTCTCTACGGGCAGGCTGGCCGTTTCCGAGGAAAGATGGATCAACGGCACGCGCGGCCAGCCAAGCACCGCGCGGTTTTTTTCTTCCAGGCCGAAGTCCTGCAGGCTGCCCCTGGGACCAAAGGTCATCAGGCCGCGGTCATCAGGATCGAACTTATACCCCTCGCTGACAAGCGTATTCCAATCCTGGTGGGTGGCGCCGAGCCCATGCAGGATCTCGTGCATCAGAACCATGGTATTGAAATGGCTCGCGGACACGTGGATCAGCCCGTCTCCCATATAGGCGGCTTCCGATTCTGCGGACTGACGGAAATCTATGAGAACCACGTATGCTTTTCCTGCCAGCCGGTATAGCTGGGGAATCGTATGGAGATAAACACGCGATGTCAGGACCCGCCCGCCCATATCCATGGGATCAACGCCGCCTTCCTGAACATAAAGCGTGTGAACGCCTTCGAATTTAAGCGAGAACTTACCGCCGCTGATGTATGAAAACCCGCGGTTCAATTCGACGGTTTGTGCCATGAAGAAATCATCGCCTTCATGGCGTCCGGCCAGAAGCGGTTCATGGAGCTGGCCTGACGGATGCGCGGGCAGAAGCTTGTAATAGACGACCGGCACGTCGGTGCGATGGCTCCAATCCCTGAGGCTGTCTGGCACGGCCCCTGTGAACAACGGTTTCCCAGCCACCCCCTGCCTGCGTTCCAGCGTCCGCAGGTGCCTGTCAAGGAACTGGATGCTGCGCACTTCTCCTTCGAAGCGGCTGCCTTCAATACCGTCTCCGGCATATATTTCCAGGAACTGTTCTACTGCCTGACGCGCAATCTGGTAGCGTCCCTGCGCCAGAAGAGCCTGGACCCGCAGCTCCATCAGTTGTTCATCACGAATGAAATCGCGCATACCATTCGGCACGATGGACGTTTCCCGCAGTAGCTGCCCGTATCGACCGGTGCGCAGCAAATAATCAAAGTAGGTAAAATCCAGACCATCCTGACTATTCTCAGGAGTACGGCGCTGGACATATTCCTGGAAGGCTTCTTCCGTGCGGTTGGAATAAGCAAGCAGAGAGATTAGATCGTCATGCGCCCTGGAAGTCGCCGAATTAGCCGGGAATAGACGGATCAACGACCGCAAAGCGACAATTTTCTCATTAAGGGAAGTGCTTTGCATGGCCTGATCGAGAAACTGAATGGGGGAGAGACTGCCTGCTCCGACTGCCAGACTGAAAACGAAGATGAGAATTGCTGAGCGAAGGGGAAGTATTCTAAGCATCTCAACCTCCACCGCTAAGCTAGCCCTCGATCAACGGATCCGCAAGGAACGGATTTGTTAACTCATGTAAATTTTTTGCCCGGAAGACCTATTGTAATTGCGGTACAATAGTCCTCGATGGCTGAAACTTCCTACGAGATCCGGGACCCTGTTCATGCGACGATTCGCTTTGATTCAAGCGAGAGGCGCGCAGTGGATTCCTGCCTGGTTCAACGCCTCCGCTACATTCGCCAGCTTGGACTGACCTGCCTCCTTTATCCGGGCGCATCTCACAGTCGTTTTGAGCATTCATTGGGCGCCATGGAACTGGCTGGGCGGCTATACGATTCAATCACCGGAAGCCGCGATGAGGAACAACCTGTCGATCTGGCAAAACTTTTGCCAAAATCTTCTGAGGAAAACGCATACTGGCGGCGCGCGCTGAGAATGGCCGCCCTGTGTCACGATATAGGACATCTTCCTTTTTCACATGCGGCTGAAGAAATCCTCCCTCGGGAGTATTCGCACGAACGGCTGACGGCGGATTTGATTCAAAATGAACTGCTTCTGCCGGTCTGGAAAGACATGCAGCCTGAACTTAAAGCCGGCGATATAGCCAAACTGGCTGTTGGCAACGAAAAGTGGACATCGTGGGGCAACAAACCTCTGACCCGATGGGAACGAATCCTTTCCGAGATCATCACCGGCGACGCTTTCGGCGTAGACCGCATGGATTACCTGCTGCGCGACTCTTATCATGTGGGAGTGGCATACGGCCATATAGATCATCACCGGCTGATCGACACCATCCGCATTCTTCCACGCTCCGAACAGTCGCCGGAAGATCTTACTCTCGGCATACGCCAGGGAGGTCTGCCATCGGCCGAAGCGATGATGCTTGCCCGCTATTTCATGTTCAAGACGGTTTACTGCCATCCCGTAAGCCAGATCTACGCGCTTTATCTGCTGGATTTCATGCGGGAATGGTATCCCAGACAGGGAGACATAAAGGCATCGTCCTTTCACCTGTCCATGACAGATAACGAAGTGCTTGCCTCAATAAGGCTTTCGAATCATGATTCGGCGCGCAGGATCGTAGAACGCCGGCACTTCGCGCTGTTATATGAGCCTCCACAGGGATCTTCCGGTACTGGAAAACGGATTTATCAGGCGGCATGTGAAATATTCCCCAAAGAACAGATCAGGCGGTCGGACAACATGCGTCCCTACCAGACGCCGGAGTTCCCGGTTCTGCGCCGGGACGACAAGTCCATCGCCCTTTCCACGGAACTTTCGGAAATCCTGAAGAAAGTGCCCTCCGTGGCCGGAGATTATGTTTACGTTGATCCATCGATTTATGACAAAGCCGCGGCATGGCTGAAAAAGAACCGAAAAAAAATCCTTGGCGTTCAAATAACACAGGGGAACAAATTATCTTAACCGGGTTAAGGTATGCGCTACTGGCTCTTCAAGTCTGACCCTGCTGTCTTTTCTATTCAGGACCTGCAGAAGGCGGGAACTACATGCTGGGACGGAGTACGCAACTATAAAGCCCGGAGTTTTCTAAGGGCCATGAAAAAAGGAGATCGAGCGCTTTTCTGTCATGCCGAAACTAATTCCTGCGCTGTTATGGGCGAAATGGAAATTGTCCGCGAGGCTTATGCCGATCCTACGCAGTTTGACCGCACCGGCAATCAATTCGATCCGGCTTCCTCTCCCAGCCGTCCGCGCTGGGTTCAGGTAGACATATCCCTTTTGAAAATCTTCACAAAGCCGCAGCCGTTGAGCTCCATCAAAAATCATCCTCTCCTGCAGCACATGGTTCTGGTCAGACGCAAACGCTTTTCCATCCAGCCCGTTACCCCTGTTGAGTGGGAGACGATACAAAACCTTTGCAGCCATCAGTAATTTAATGTGTTCTAAACCGGTGCAAGAGCTAAAATAAAATTAATGGCACATAAGAAACGAAAATCAGGAAGGACGCTCCGAAGAACTTCCGCGCATGTGGAGGCTGTCCGGCGCATGCGGTATCGCAGGTACATGAACGCGGCAATGGATCAGCTTGAGCGACTGATGGAGTCCGGCTCTCCGGGAACGCACGAATTGAATTGAGACTGTAAAAAAACTCACAAGAAACAGTCTCCTCCGTCCGATTTTTGGCGGATTAGATTGATGCAATTAACGCTGGGAAATGATTTTACGCTTGATTGTTTTTGACGGAGGAATTACAGAGCAGGTACACCCCGCTCCCTCTGCGCAGCCTTCACAGCAATAGAGTTCGCCTCCCTGCTCAAACCCTCTACCGCCATCCCCCATCCATTGATCTTCAGGAAGTCCGCAGGTAGGACAGGCGCTCTGCCAGTATTCATCTTCGGAGTCATCCGATATTTTTTTAACCATATATTAGAATTACCTTATTATTGCCAGCTTGCCCCGGGCACGATCGTTCTGGCTGTCGGTAATGACATAAAAATAATATCCAGAAGCCACTTTTTCGCCTGCATCATTTGTCAGATCCCACGTTGCTACTCCATTATCCGACTGAAGCGACTTGATCCAGCGGGCAGAAATTGTGAAAAGTTTTATCGTGCTGCCCGGGAACAGATGATCAAACGTAACCAGGACCCCGCCATGCTGATCCGCGCGCCAGGGGTTGGGAAAAACGCGAACTTGAGACAGATCCGATATCACACCCTGCGTTCCATTCCCGACCAAAAAGGGCATAGTATTGGAAGTTCCGCCAGGCGACGCATTCACCACGTCTATGGTTACCGCTGCCGCTCTGGACATGCCCGCAGCGCCAATCTGCGCTGTCAATTGAGTGGAGCTGATGAACACTGTAGTCAGATTCGAACCATTCCAGCGCGCGATGGAATCAGCGGCAAAATTTTTACCGTTTACCGTCAAGGTTAAACCGGGATTACCGGAATTTGTAGAAGCAGGACTCAGGCTGATGATCACCGGAATAAGACATATATTGAACGGCTGGGAATTGGAAACACCGTTCGTCATATCAAGAACTGAAATAGATACTGTACCGCGCTGAGACAGATTAGAAGAAGAAACACTTCCCTTAAGCTGGCTGGCGGAAATGAACGTTGTGGGAAGAGCCGTACCGTTCCACTGCACCGCCGAGCCGGAAGTGAAATTGGAACCGGTAACCGTCAGAGCAAATGCCGGCCCTCCCACCGCCGCTGAGGCGGGGCTGATTCCTGAAAGGACAGGCGCTTTAGGAGGCGCAGGGTTTGTCGTTATTGTAAAAGTCACTGCATTAGAAACGCCTCCTGGATCAGGATTAGACACAGTTATAGAAGCGCTCCCTGGTGATGCGATATTTGCCGCGGGAACTACGGCGTTGATCTGTGTTACACAAACATAGGTGGTGGCAAGAGCAGTCCCGTTCCATAGGACCACCGAGTCCGGCGCATAGTTCGCTCCCAGCACCGTCATCGTAAATGCCGGACTGCCTGCGCTGGTTGAAGAGGGAACGACACTGTTTATAACGGGGACAAGATCCACTCCAAAATAACAGGTGGGCGTGGAAACGGTACCATCGGGATTCTTCACATGAAGCGGCACATAGCCGCGCGCTGCCACATAAGAAGCAGGCACCATAGTTCTGAGCGTTCCGGAGTTAACATAGGTGGTTGGCATTGCCGTGCCATTCCATACGATGACCGATCCCGAGACGAAACCCGTGCCATCCAGTTCCAGAGTGAACGCAGGATTGCCTGTGGCGATGTGGTCCGGAGAAAGAACCGTTACTGCCGGATTCGCAGACGCAACCGATGCCAGGGCGGCCAATATTATCGATGGGACTAACAAGGAAAGACGAATTTTCATGGGCAAGCCTTAGACACTCATCTGAAGAAGAAAGTTACACCGGTGCGAATTCGCACGCATGCAACCCCCCGGTTTATTGGTTTGTCTAACAAATGGCAATGGAAGACGAAGATTTTTGGAAAATCATTACTCTCGCATCAATCGCAGGCCTGGTACTGATTGGTGCGCGTCCCGTGCGCGGGGAGCAGGGGCTTCAAGGTTATCAGGCTCCTGAAAACCAGGATTTCCCTGTCAGCGGTTCGACGGATATCAACGGCAACCCGGAAAGATCCGGACAACCGCTTTACGACACAAATTCCACCGTGGCTCCTGGTTTGGGAATTGTGCCCAATTCAGGAAGTTACGGTATTTCTCCGTCTTTCAACACCACGGCACCGCCGACAGGACAGGTTTCCGGAGAAGTAGGCGCGATGCCTTCAACAGGACGTTATGGACCTTCCGGTCCACCCGCCACAGTAGGCACATCTAATTCTGTAGCCGGTCAGAATAACGGCACAGGATCTTCCGGGATCATCGGAAATACCGGCACCCGCGGCATAGAAGGTTCAGGCTACTGACTCAACGCAATAAAGTGACCAAGTCAGGAAGCATTCAAATGCTTTTGCTTGATCACCTACATTCGTGTTTATGCTGATTTTTCCGCGGGATGGGTGTTCTGGATCTGAGCTTCAATCTGATAAGTTTCGTACGTGCGGAGAACGCGGTAGACATACCATCTCGTTTCCCTGTACGGCGGTATGCCGTGGTGGCGCAATACCGGCAGTTCGCCGGCATTGTATGCAGCCAAAGTGACTTTTAGACTGTGAAAACGCTTTATCAGGCCCTTAAAATGCTCTGCGCCTGCATAAATATTTTCTTTCGGATCAAATATATTCTTGACTCCGAGCAGGCGCGCTGTCGAAGGCATAAGCTGCATAAGTCCGCAGGCGCCCGCTGGAGAAATGCAGTGTGGGTTGAACTCCGATTCTACGGAGATGATCGCCTTTATAAGGAGCGGGTCTAAATCATTACGCGCCGCCGCTTCCTCAATTAACCGGTCATATTGCCCTTCCAGGTAAATATAGGAAGCGCTGTGATGATGCCTTCCTAAATGCAGCTTTAAGGCGGGAACGGGCAGGACCACCGCAGGAGCATGCAGTCTGTTAATCTCCGGCATCAATATGGCCCACAATGTGAAAGCCATGGCCAATTTCACACTCAGCGCGTTTGGTTTGGCAAGTCCGGGATCCTGGGGTAGCCGACCCGTCGAGGGCGCGGCAAACATGGCAGTTTGACACACCTCTCCAAGACAAGGTTGCACCGAGCTGAAATTATTTATCAGTTATTTTGAAATGCGGAATCGAGACGGTCCTTCATGCTCGCCTCAATCGCTTTGGCGGTTATGCCGATATGCTTTGGATGGAGCCTCGATAGGAACGCAATTTGATCCAGCACATCCCTAACGGAGATCGAAACGTATCTCCCGGAAGATTCATCAAACCATTCAGTAAAAGTATCGTCTGGTGACATCTTATCCTCTTTCTGCATCCATAAATAAAAACGCCGGATTCGTAGAGGAGTTCCGCTGGTTTGACAGGTCTTTTGCCCCTGAGTAAAATCAAAACTAGGCAGGCAATACCACGATAAAGAGGTAGCTATGGTTCTGGATACCGAACAGGGGCAGGAACGCAGACAGCTTAAACGCGTGACGATGAAGTTGTCTGTGAGTGTGGAAGGTATTGGATTTCAGGCTTTCCAATGCGAAACCATGAATATCCACGAACAGGGCATGGCCATTACCGGAACTACTTTCCTGACTGAAGGCACAAAGGTCAAAGTCACAATTTCGTTTCCCAGATCGCAGATTTCCACCAACGCAGTCGTTGCCTGGTCTACCGCGCTTAATATCATGGCGCTGAAACCCACCCGATGCGCCATCGGCTTCAAGTTCGAAGGCACTGACCCTAAAGATATCGCAGCCATAAAACGCTTCGTCCGCGATCATAAAGATTAAACAGCTCTATCTGATATGCCTGGTTTTCCTGGCGGCAGGATGCCGCAGGAAACTGATTATCCCAGCCGAACCTCCTTCGATCACAATCCTCTGTTACCACACATTCGACAGTCCGAAAATCACCCCTTATACGGTTTCAAGCCGCGTATTTGATGAGCAGATGCGTTTTCTGGCAGTGCAGAAAATCACGGTCATTCCACTGGCCCGGCTTTCTGATTATCTGCATGGCCGCGGCGACGTTCCCGAAAGAGCGGCAGTTATCACTATTGACGACGGTTATAAATCAGCCTGGGAAAAAGCCTGGCCGATACTGGCGAAGTACCATTACCCTGTCACCTTGTTTGTCTACCCTCAGTTTATTTCCCGGCATAAAAGCGCGCTGACCTGGGAGGAGCTGCGCGAAATGAACCGTGCGGGTGCGGAAATCGGAAGCCATTCGCTCACGCACCCGCTTCTGACAAATCCTCCAAAAGCCATGAACCTGAACGATTACCTTTTCTGGCTTGATACCGAGCTCGTTAGGTCAAAAGGAATCATCGAGGGCAAACTCGGACACCGTATACGTTTCCTGGCCTATCCATACGGCGGATACGATCAGCGCGTTGTGGAACGCACGCGCCGGGCAGGCTATGACGCCGCCGTTACCTGCGATGATGGGAACGTCGATATTCGGACCGATGCCTTTCATTTGAATCGCAGGCTGGTGCTGCGCGGCGTGGGAGCGCGGGAATTTTCCAGATATTTTCATGAAAGCGCTCTGCCTGTGGGGGATTTGAATCCTCAGGACGGGGAACGCGTGCGCAGACATCTGGATAAAATCAGCGGTAGGATAATCAACTGGCAGGAATACGATCCGAAATCAGCGGAGATGATTGTAGACAAACTCGGACGCCGCCCTTTTCATATTTTTCCGGACAAAATAACCGGCAGCTTTGAACTGTCCATGCCAGCAAAAGCCAGGTCCGGATATTATTTTGTTTCCCTGACCGCACGCGACCACTATACCACCAACCATCAGACAGCCGCAATCCGCAGGGCATCTTGGCTGTTCATATACAGAAACACATCTAGAAAATAGCCTATTTCATATACTTGACTTACCATGTCGGGTATGGTATTATAATATTTGTTTGCTCTCTTCTTAGCGAACCCCTTTAATGGATTTTTGTTGCTTTAAATGAGGATTTATGGCCGAGAAAAATGCTGCTATAAAAAATATCACAAACAGCGAATACAAATGGGGCTTTGTTTCGCCTATTGAGACCGAAACAACGCCGCATGGCTTAAGCGAAGATATCATCCGCCTGATTTCAGCCAAGAAGCAGGAACCGGAATGGCTTCTGGAATGGCGCCTTAACGCTTATCGCCACTGGCTCACAATGAAAGAACCAGCCTGGCAGAACGTTACCTATCCGCCGATCAACTACCAGGACATCATCTATTACGCCGCGCCCAAAAATAAGGGACAGGCGCCGAAAAGCCTGGACGAAATCGATCCTGAAATCCGCAGGACATTCGACAAGCTCGGCATATCCCTGGAAGAACAGAAACGCCTGAGCGGAATCGCGGTGGATGCGATCATCGACTCGGTTTCAGTCGCCACGACCTTCAAAGAAAAGCTCAACGCACAGGGAATTATTTTCTGCTCCTTTTCGGAAGCAGTTCGCGAGCATCCGGACCTGGTGCGCAAATATCTCGGGACCGTCGTCCCTTCAAAGGATAATTTCTTCGCCGCCCTGAATTCCGCGGTATTCAGCGACGGATCGTTCTGCTATATCCCGAAAGGCGTGCGCTGTCCCGTAGAGCTTTCCACCTATTTCCGCATCAACACCCGCGACACAGGCCAATTCGAACGCACTCTCATTGTCGCGGATGAAGACTCTTACGTCAGTTACCTGGAAGGCTGCACCGCGCCCATGCGCGACGAAAACCAGCTGCACGCCGCCGTAGTGGAGCTGATTGCGCTAGACAACGCGCAAATAAAGTATTCCACGATCCAGAACTGGTATCCCGGAGATAAAAACGGCAGGGGCGGGGTCTATAATTTTGTAACCAAGCGCGGCCTGTGCAAAGGCGTTAACTCGAAGATTTCCTGGACACAGGTGGAGACTGGTTCCGCCATCACCTGGAAATATCCCAGTTGCATCCTGCGGGGGGATAATTCCACAGGCGAGTTCTACTCCGTAGCGCTCGTGAACAATTACCAGCAGGCAGACACTGGCACAAAAATGATTCACGTCGGGAAAAACACCCGCAGCACGATCATTTCCAAAGGCATTTCCGCAGGCCGGGGGCAGAACACCTATCGCGGGCAGGTAAAAATTCTCAAAGGGGCCACAGGCGCGCGCAATTACTCGCAGTGCGACTCGCTCCTGATGAGCGACACCTGCGGCGCGCACACATTCCCCAATGTGGAGGTCAACGATGCTACCGCCCAGATGGAGCATGAGGCCACAACCTCGAAAATCGGCGACGACCAACTTTTCTACTGTAAACAGCGCGGCATTTCCGCTGAAGACGCCGTGGGTATGATCGTGAACGGTTTCTGCAGGCAGGTCTTCAAGGAATTGCCCATGGAATTTGCCGTTGAAGCGCAGAAACTGCTCAGCGTAAACCTGGAAGGAACAGTCGGATAAAGGAAATAGCGAACGGGAGTCTTCTTTATGCTTGAAGTTAAAAATCTACAGGCCGGAATAGCCGGGAAAACGATATTGCAGGGTATTAATTTGTCCGTAAAAGCGGGGGAGGTTCACGCCATCATGGGTCCCAACGGCTCGGGTAAGAGCACTTTTGCGAACGTGCTTGCCGGCCGCGACGGATTTGCAGTTACCGGAGGCGAAGCGACCTTCAACGGCAGAAACCTTTTTGAGATGACTCCGGAAGCGCGCGCGTGTGAAGGCCTTTTCCTGGCCTTCCAATATCCCGTGGAAATCCCGGGAGTGACCACCAACTACTTTTTGAAGACCGCACTTAACGCCGTGCGCAAATACCGGGGGATGCCTGAGCTCGATGCCATGGAATTCCTGAAGTGGATCAAGGAAAAAGCCGCGCTCGTGGAAATCGACCAGACGCTTTTGTCGCGCGCAGTCAACGAGGGATTCTCCGGCGGAGAAAAGAAGCGCAGTGAAATTCTCCAGATGGCCGTACTCGAACCGAAGCTGGCCGTACTGGACGAAACCGACTCCGGGCTGGACATTGACGCGCTGCAGATCGTGTCGCGCGGCATTAATGCCCTGCGCTCCCGGGACCGGGCTATGGTCATGGTAACGCATTATCAGCGCCTTTTGAATTATGTCCAGCCTGATTTTGTGCATGTTCTGGTTGACGGGCGCATAGCGAAGTCCGGCGGCAGGGAGCTCGCTCTGGAGCTTGAGAAGAGAGGCTACGGCTGGATAGAAGAGGAAGTGTAGCCGTCTCCCCGGCGATCCGTTAGCCGGGATCCAGCCGCAAATAAAAAAGGTTCATGGGTCCCGGCCTACAGATTGCCGGGACGACGAAAGCAAACGCATGGTCACAACTGTCGAAAATTACTACGTATCCGAGTACGAATCCGCCGCCAAAACCCTGGTGGGGGGAAACCTGCCCTGGTTGAAGGAGCGGCGCGCGCTGGCCCTGCGCCGCTTTGCTGAAACGGGATTCCCGACCGTGCACCAGGAAGCCTGGCGCTTCACAGACCCCACCCCGATTGCGGAGGCGCGCTTCCGTATGGCGGATACCGCACCTGATGTGGATCCTGCGGCCCTGCGGCGGATATCGCTGACTGCTCCTGATAAGATCCAGCTTGTCTTTATAAACGGCCGCTACGCACCCAAACTTTCCAATGTCCCGGCTATGCAGGGGCTCTATGTCAGCCCGCTCGCCCAGGCTTTTCAAACATCAGACAGGGAAACAGAGAAGACACTGGGGTTGCTTGCCGATGTGCGGCAGCCCTTCACTGCGTTAAACACCGCTTACTTTGCGGACGGCGCCTTTATACGTTTATCAACAGGCTTTTCGAGCGCAGAACCAATCCATCTTTTTTTTATCTCAGCCGGGACCGGAGTGATGTCTCATCCCCGGATTATTATCGATGCGGATAGCGACAGCAAAGCCACAGTTGTCGAAACTTATGCCGGTCTGGATGGTGAAAGCGCGAATAATGTTTATTTATCCAACGCTGTCACAGAAGTGCGCCTGGGGGAAAACGCGCGCCTGGACCATTACAAGATGGAAATGGAGAGCGCGACGGCATATCACATTGCCACTATGCAGGTTGTACAGGAACGTTCCAGCAGCTTTTTTTCCTATGCGGTTCTTCTGGGAGGATCGCTGGTACGCAACAACATTAATGTTGTGTTCAACGGCGAGGGAGCGGAAGGCACTCTGGACGGCCTTTTTGTGGCCAGCGGAAGGCAGCTCATGGACACTCATACGCTGATCGACCACGTAAAGCCTCACTGCCAGAGCCACGAATATTACAAGGGCATCCTGGACGGCCAATCCCACGGAGTTTTCGATGGACACATTATCGTCCGTCCTGACGCCCAGAAGACCGACGCCTATCAGATCAACAAGAATCTGCTGTTGTCGGACGACGCCAAAATCAACACAAAGCCGGAGTTGAAAATATTCGCCAACGACGTAAAATGCAAGCATGGTGCCACGGTGGGACAGATCAGCGCGGATTCGCTCTTTTATCTGCGTTCGCGCGGGATAGACAGGGACGCCGCGAAGCGTCTTCTGATCAACGCTTTCGCCGGAGAAATCATTAACCGCATGGGCATAGCTCGGTTGCGCGAAGGGCTGTCCGAAATGTTATTTGCAAGATTTAACGGGGGGCATTAAGTGGACCTGAGCGACCTTTATCAGGATGTTCTTTTAGACCATTCAAGAAAGCCCAGGAATTTCCGCGTAATCGCCGACGCAGACCGCAAGGCGGAAGGCTTCAACCCGCTCTGCGGCGACCAGGTCACCGTCTATCTCAAACTGGACCATGACCGCATAAAGGATGCCAGCTTCCAGGGATCCGGCTGCGCGATTTGCAAGGCTTCCTGTTCGGTTATGACAGATGAAATAAAATGCAAGACCGGGGAAGAAATCGGGAAGTTGTTCGAGCGGTTCCACGGGCTTGTCACCGGCAAAACCACGCCGGACGCGGAAGCTCTGGGAAAACTGGCGGTTTTCTCCGGAGTATCTGAATTTCCTATCCGCGTAAAATGTGCGACCCTGCCCTGGCACACGCTGCGCGCCGCCCTGGAAGCAAAGAAGGAAAAGGTGACAACCGAATGACGCAGGAAGGATTTATAGAACTTACGCGTGATTGCGATGCCATCCAGGTTCCCTATGGCATTACGGTAAAGCTTGCGCGCGGCACGCCGGTCCGCATTACCCAGCAGATGGGAGGGTTCACCGCAGTCACCGACTACGGGAACATGGTTCGCATCGATGAGACGGATGCGGACGCCCTGGGCCTGACGGCGGCGCCTGCCGGAGAAGTGAATACGGGAACAGATGTTCCGCTGATCAATATGACGGCCGACGAAGTGCGCGATCAGGTCTGGGACAGGCTGCGCACGGTTTTTGACCCGGAAATTCCGGTAAATGTCGTAGATTTAGGGCTCGTCTATAAAAATGACGTGATACCGCTGCCTCAGGGAGGTTTTGACGTTTTCATTGAGATGACACTTACCGCTCCGGGATGCGGCATGGGCCCTGTGCTGCAGGCGGACGCGCTTTACAAGGTCAAGCACGTGCCCGGCGTCAAACAGGTCAAGGTTGATATTGTTTTTGACCCTCCCTGGACGCGCGAGCGCATGTCGGAAGCGGCAAGGCTGGAGTTAGGATTATGATGCAGGTCAGCTCACGCACGGAATACGGCATTCGCTGCTTATTGCTCCTGTCTCTCCAGGAGAAAGGGAAAACTCTGTCTTTGTCTCAAATTACGCGGCAGGAGTCTCTTCCCCGCCATTATGTGGAGCAGATTTTTCTCAAGCTGCGCCGCGCCGGTTTCATCAAAAGCATCCGGGGAACCCAGGGAGGATTTGCCCTTTCAATGCCGGCCGCGGAAATTTCCCTGGGAGCGGTTATCCGCGTGCTGGAAGGCGTTCCTTTTACCCAGACCTGCAGCCGGTTCAACAGGGGTACGGACTGCGGTCATTTGACCCGCTGCAGCATACGCCCCGTATGGGATTTGATTGCCGACCGGCTCTGGAACGCGCTGGGCCAGATTTCGCTGCAGCATCTCGTCAACGACGAGCAGACTGTGACTCAGACGCTGGCAAGGGAACTGCCGGCAATAAAGGTGACCCATGATTAACGGCGGAAAAATTGCTGAAGACTTCCCGATTCTGAACCAGAAAATCAACGGCAGACGGCTGATATATCTGGATAATGCCGCCACTACGCAAAAGCCGTCCCTGGTCATTGATACGGAAAAAGCCTATTACGAGCAGACAAATTCCAACATCCACCGCGGTATTCACACGCTGAGTGAACAGGCCACGAAGCTCTACGAAGGCGCCAGGGAAAAGGTTGCGAGGTTTATCGGCGCTCCGGCGGCGGAAAGCATCGTGTTCACCCGCAATGCCACCGAGGCCATTAATCTTGTAGCTTCCAGCTGGGGAAGGAAAAATCTTAAACCGCAGGACGAGATTCTGCTTACGGCAATAGAGCATCATTCCAATCTCATCCCCTGGCAGCTCATTGCCAAAGCCACCGGCGCGAAACTGCGCTTTATCCCGGTCACTGATGACGGGTTGCTCGATCTCTCTAAAATTGGAAAACTTCTCAATAAAAAAACCAGGCTGGTAAGCTTCACAGCCATGTCCAACGTGCTGGGCACAATCACTCCCGCAAAAGAAATAATCGAGCGCGCGCATGCTATTGGCGCGAAGGTGCTTGTGGACGGGGCGCAGTCCGTGCCGCACCTGCCTACGGATGTCGGCGATCTTCAGTGCGATTTTCTGGCTTTTTCCGCGCATAAGATGCTGGGGCCTACCGGCGTAGGCGTCCTGTACGGAAGGACGCAGCTTCTGGACGAAATGGACCCCTTCCTCGGCGGCGGGGACATGATTCTGGAAGTATGGCGGGACCACGCCAAGTGGAACGAGCTGCCCTGGAAGTTCGAAGCCGGCACGCCTAATATCGGAGGCGTCATCGCTTTCGGCGCCGCGATCGATTATCTCAACCGGATCGGCATGGAAGCCGCGCGGGCGCATGAAAAAGATCTCACGTCATACGCGCTGAACCTGCTGGCGCAGAACAAAAAAGTTCTGATCTATGGGCCGCGCAACGCCGAGCAGCGGGGCGGAGTTATATCCTTTAATTACGGCGATGTTCATCCCCATGATCTGGGAACGCTTTTCAACCAGGAGGGAATCGCCATCCGTTCCGGGCACCATTGCTGTCAGCCGCTCATGCGCGATCTGGGAATACCCGGCACTGCGCGCGCCAGTTTTTACATATACAACACCCGCGACGACGTGGACGCTTTAGTGAAAGCCCTGCAAAAGGCGGAATCCCTTTTCGAGAAAGTGACATGATATTAATCATGTCATCCCCGAGGTCGTAGTCGGGGATCCAGTTTTAGAATAAAAGGATAAGAAAATATGGCAAAACCCGACGACATTTTAAACGCTCTTCGCAACGTACAGGACCCGGAACTGCACAAGGATCTGGTCGCTCTGGACATGGTCAAGGATATCGTCTGCGATGGGGCAAAGGTAAGCTTTAAATTGAATCTCACAACTCCCGCCTGCCCGCTGAAGGACCGTCTGCTCAGCGAGGCAAAGGAAGCGGTTTTAAAAATCCCCGGAGTTAAATATGTCCAGGTCGATTTCATTGCGGATGTCCGCAGATCACCATCGCTTGCCGGCGGAAAAGTCCTGCCTTCCGGCATACGAAACGTAATCGCAGTTGCCAGCGGCAAAGGCGGAGTGGGAAAAAGCACCGTGGCCGTTAATCTGGCGGTTTCTCTAAGCAAAACCGGAGCGCGGGTCGGGCTTCTCGACGCGGATATTTACGGTCCGAACGTTCCCATGATGATGGGCATTCGGGAATCAGAGAGACCGTCCGTCACGCCGCAGAAGCAGCTCATTCCCTTTGAAAACCACGGAGTAAAGGTTATTTCCATCGGCTTCCTGGTGGAACCTGGCAAGCCGATCATCTGGCGCGGGCCCATGCTGCACGGCGTGATCCGGCAGTTTCTTTCCAGCGTGCAGTGGGGCGAGCTTGATTATCTGATCGTAGACCTTCCTCCGGGCACGGGAGACGCTCCCTTGAGCCTTGTTCAGTCAACGCCTCTTTCCGGCGCGGTAATTGTGACGACGCCGCAGGAAGTGGCCCTGTCCGATGTGCGGCGTTCCATAGGCATGTTTAACGAAGTGCGCGTCCCCATTCTCGGAGTCATTGAGAACATGTCCGGGCTCATCTGCCCGCATTGCAGCAAGAATATCGAAATTTATCACGGCGAAGGGGGGAAACTGCTCAGCGAAGAGTTCGAAGCGCCGCTGCTTGGGAAAATCCCTTTCAGCCCTTCAGTGGGCTTAAGCGGCGACTCGGGAACTCCGATCGTAATTTCCGAGCCTGGTTCGCCTCAGGCCAAAGCTCTCTTTGATGCGGCGGAAAAGACTGCGGCGCGGATCAGCGTGCTGAACGCCGGCGTTCCGTTGACTACGGCCTCTCCCTCGATGGGAGAGGCCGCGCGAAGCGCGGGTGAGGGTGAACCCCTCACCCCAACCCTCTCCAACAGGGGGAGAGGGAGTCAAAAGAGGGAACCATGACACAGCTTGAAGCAGCGCGCAAAAATATCATCACCCCGGAGATGAAGCGGGTAGCGGAAAAGGAAAAACTCACGCAGGAATTCGTTCGCAACGAGATTTCCGCAGGCAGGCTGATAATCCCCGCAAACATCAACCATCTGAAATACCGCCTTGACCCCATAGGCATAGGCATCGGCGTCGCCTGCAAAATCAACGCCAATATCGGCAACTCTTCGACAACGTCCGATGTGAACTGCGAGCTGGTTAAGCTGCATATGGCCGTTCATTACGGGTCGGACACGGTAATGGATTTATCCACCGGAGGCGATCTGGACAAGATCCGCGAAGCCATGATCCGGCAGAGCACAGTTCCCCTCGGGACGGTACCTATTTATCAGGCTTTGAGCGAGGTGGAAAAAGTCGAAGACCTGTCCTGGAAAATGATGCGCGATATCATCGAAAAGCAGGCGCGTCAGGGCGTTGATTACTTCACCATACACGCCGGCGTGTTGAAAAGGCACGTGGATCTCACAAAAAACCGCATCACGGGCATTGTCAGCCGCGGCGGAGCGATACTGGCGCAGTGGATGCTGGCGCACAACGAAGAAAATTTCCTCTACGCGCATTTCGACGAGATCAGCGAAATCCTGCGCGCCTACGATGTATGCTACAGCCTGGGCGACGGCCTGAGACCGGGCTGCCTGGCGGACGCCTCAGATACCGCGCAGTTCGCGGAACTGGACACCTTGGGCGAACTCACCGCACGCGCGCAGGCCATGGGCGTGCAGGTCATGGTGGAAGGCCCGGGGCATATACCCATGGATCAGATCGTCATGAATGTGGAACGCCAGCAGAAGGTCTGTCACGGCGCGCCGTTTTATGTGCTCGGGCCGGTGGTCACAGACATCGCGCCGGGTTATGACCACATAACCTCAGCGATCGGCGCCACAGTCGCGGGGACAGCGGGAGCCGCGCTTCTCTGCTATGTCACTCCCGCGGAACATCTTGGCCTGCCGGACGCGGAAGACGTGCGCCAGGGCGTTATCGCCTACAAGATCGCGGCCCATGCCTCGGACGTTGCCCGGCACCGTCCCGGAGCGCGCGAGCGTGACGACCAGATCTCGCGCGAGCGGTTCGCCTTCAACTGGGAACGGCAATTCGCGCTCGCTCTTGACCCGGAAGCGGCAAAAACGAAGCACGATTCAACCCTGCCGCAGGAGGGATTCAAGGACGCTTCTTTCTGCTCCATGTGCGGACCAAAGTTCTGCGCGATGAAAATCACAAAGGACGGCCGGGCCATCAAGTCGTCGTCCCCCTCTTTATCCTCTGTCATTCCCGAAGGTGTAATCGGGGATCCATGATATAAGGAATTCCTTATTAGAGGGATTCCCGATAGAGACATTCGGGAATGACACAATGGACAAGTTTATGACTTCATCAACAAAATCATCTCTTATTGACCGTATCCGCGAACTGAAAAAAAGGCGGAATGCCGTTATTCTCGCGCACAATTATCAGATCGGCGACGTCCAGGATATCGCTGATTTCGTGGGGGATTCGCTGGGCCTTTCGCAGGAAGCGGCAGAAACAAACGCGGACGTGATCGTGTTCTGCGGCGTTCATTTCATGGCTGAAACCGCAAGCATCCTTTCGCCGGAGAAAACCGTATTGATTCCCGATCCCGAGGCGGGATGTTCCCTGGCCGACATGGTAACCGCCAAAGCGCTGAAGGAATGGAAAGCTCTGCACCCGGGCGTGATCGTCGTGGCTTATGTTAATACCACCGCGGACGTGAAAGCGGAAAGCGACTACTGCTGCACGTCATCTAATGCCGTCAAGGTAGTGGAATCGATTCCTCCGGACAGGGAAATTCTTTTCATACCTGATATGTACCTGGGCAATTACGTGCGGCATGTGACCAGGAGAAAAATTCATCTCTGGCCCGGATACTGCGGCGTGCATTCAACAATGGATGAAGAGAAAATCCTCGCGCTGAAAGAAAAACACCCAAATGCGGAGTTTCTGATCCACCCGGAATGCGGCTGCACCACTCCCTGCATGATGAGCAAAGACCACATGCTATCAACAGAAGGCATTTTGAAATATCCGGAAAAATCTAAAGCCGCAGAATTCATAATCGCCACGGAAACCGGCATTCTGCACCGCCTGCGCAAAACTTATCCAGGCAAGCGCTTTCTTCCGGTTTCGGAAGAAGCCATATGCGGTTATATGAAACGTATCACGCTGGAAAATCTCCTTCAGTCTCTGGAAGACATGAAATACGAAGTCAAAGTCCCTGCGGACCTGGCAGCCAGAGCCCGCCTACCCATCACCCGCATGCTTGAGGCTGTTTAGCTCCTCCTAAAATCAGGGCCCATAAAAGCGAGACCGACCGGGGCAAAAAAATCATAGGCCGTTTACCATGAAAATTTAGCCTTTCGACATATTTCTTCACTCTCTCCAACCCGTTAGACTATTCTTCGCGCGCGTACTATGAATTCCCCTAAGAACATATCGAAATTCGTCAGCCTGATGCTGGTCGCGGCTCTTGCCGTTCAAACGTCGGCGAGTGAGTCAGCAAGCAGTAAGCAAGTAAATAAAAGGCAGACGTCACTTACTCGGTCAATTACTGGCTCGCTGGCTCGCTTGCCCTTTGAGGATCAGGCCTGCCTGTACGGCAGTCAGGCGCTCGCTTCGATCCCGCTCTGGATATCGAAACCTAGCGAACCTCAAGCCTATGCCATGCGCCGGCGGGCCTGTGATCTGTTAAGGCCGTCATCGTCTCTCGAAAATCTCTTAGCGTTCGGCAGCATCATTGTAATGATGGCCGGCCACGCGACGCATCACCCCTGGCTAACCGGGCTAGGCGGTGTGGGACTCTTGGTACAGATGTTTGGACTGACACCGCATGCGCAGGATATGTCCGCCGCGCATCTCGTAGGTGCTGGGACGGACGGATCCGGGATCACGAAGGAAGAACTATTTGGCGCGGATATAGACGCCTGGGTGTCCGCACATGATCGACAGGGAAGCTCTGAGGATCGCGAGCGAGCCGCCGCGATCATTGCAAATGACGACGATTTTTGGGGCCTGGTGGACCGGTTTGGAGGAGATTTCGGCCTGGCGCTGATACGCCATGCGACAGAAAACAGCCTGATGCTGGGAACAAAAAGCTTGATATTATTTATTCTCACCCTTAAAACCAAATTACCGGGGGGCCGGAGAAAAATCCAGGACATTAACATGCCTTTGGCTGCTTATGTGAATTTCCGGTTATCTCTTGCGGACGCGCGTGTGCAGGCGTACCTGGACTCGGCGGAGTTTGCAGGTCTGGCCA
>CAZSAL010000036.1:0-28680 GCA_964604825.1 uncultured Elusimicrobia bacterium | reverse complement strand
TTTGCGTTAACGGGCTGGTTAACGCCGGGGCTATCACCGTTAACGGACCTGGACTCCTTCAATTTTCTGATAGCCCTCTCTGATAAAATCTTCCCTTCGTACTGCTTTTTCTCCTCAACGGGCAATGATGCGAGCCAGATTGATTGAGTGATAAATGTACGCTTTTGGGGTCTATTTAATTTTCTGGCCAGTTCTTCATGAGATTGCGGCCAGATTCCAAAATGCTCTAAAAACGCCTGGCCAATGGTAAGGGTAGGAAGAGAAGATGAGTTATCCAGCTTATTTACCAGATCTTTGATTGCCTGCTCTTCGGGTACGGGGGTGGGGCTTGGAACAGGGGTCTGTTCGTCCGCCATGGGCCAAAACTTACATAATCGAGACATACGGGGTCAACCCCGTCCCGTGATCTGTAATTCAGCCGCAGAGCGGCTGGCAAACGCGAAGCGTTTGAACAGATCATGGGGTCGGGGTCAAGGCAACGAAAGACCCACGTTCACTTGGGTTCCCTGCAATCAAATGCCCAGTTTACGGCGGCAGTGGCGGATATAGAGAATTTCAATGCGCCGGGGAACCAGACGATAAATGATCCGAAAGATCCCGACAGTCAGAACGCGGCACCCGGTAAACGGGCCGTCCATAGGCGGAGCAAGGTAAGGGTATTTTGTTAGAAGCTTGATTCTGTCTATGATCTGAGAAAATAACGGTTCTTCGATTTCCGCAAGTTCTTCGGCGGCCAGGTTTGAAAGGATTATTTCGAGCGGCATGAATCAGGCTGCTTTTTTTGCTTTAGATGAGGCATGACGGGGCCGCCGGGCTTTTTTCCTGAGGAATGCCTCAAGAGTTATTGATTTCCCTTCCCGGTGTTCTTTGTCGGCGCGCGCGAGTCTTTCCTTCCAGTCCGGATATTTCATCTCATCCATAGTCAGCACATGGCCTTCATAGGTTTCGTAGTTCACCAGCACCGCAGCGGCGCGGCCTCTCTGCGTGATGATCAGAGGCTCGTCGGTTTCATGCACCTGTTCCACATACTTTTTTGCTTTCGACTGCAGACTGCTGATCGGAATAAGTTTATCCATCGCTCCTCCACGTATGAGCTATAACCGATTATATATCCAAACATATATAACTTCAATCTGTTTTCCTTCCCCCAAAGGATTTCCTGGTTTAAGAATTCGTCAGGTGTTTCGAAGGGAAGACTGCATGGAAGGGCAGGCATGAAACGTGAAAGTGACATTACCGTACAGGAGTGCTATGATACCTGATGTTCAACTGTAGTCCACGGGCCGGCCTCATACCCAATTATTTGTTTTGTCCTCCCCCTGGAAAATCTTTTAATAAAAATATATGCCAACAATAGAAAAGGTATCTAAACAGAAAGTTTTGTTTACCAGCGTTTGCCGGCCTCTGGGTGAAAAATACGGCGATGCGCCCAGCGTAGGATACGAACTGCTTTACGGCCAGGTTACCCGCGCGCAGGGACTCTTCAGCCCCCGGGCTAACCATATTAATTTTTCCCTGGAATACATTGCGGAGAATCTCGATGCGCCTACCACCGTTCTCCAGTATCCGTCGCGGCGGGAACTTATCCGCGAGCTGAAGCGCGGGTATGATGTGATAGGCGTGTCCTTTATTCTTGCCACTTTCCATCACATGAAAGAGATGGTTGCGCTGATCCGAACACATTCCCCCCGGTCAAAAATCGTACTTGGCGGTTATGGCACGGTGCTCTCTGATGAGGAGCTCGCCCCTTACGGCGACACGGTCTGCCGGGAAGAAGGGGTTGCCTTTATGCGCCGCTTTCTGGGTGAACCCCCTCTTGTACCGCCTTACCGGCATCCCATGATTATCAGCCGGATGCGCATTTTTGGGAAGGAATCATCGCGCACGGGTATGGTTTTTGCCGGCCTGGGGTGCCCCAATGGATGCGATTTCTGCGCCACCTCGCATTTCTTTAAACGCCGGCACATCCGTCTGCTGCCCAGCGGCCGCGACATTTACCGCGTCATTGAGCGTTACATGGAAATTGATCCGGGGATGTCCATTGTTATACTCGATGAGGATTTTCTTCTGGACAAGAAACGTGCGATGGAATTCCGGGAGCATGCTGTGGCCGGAGGCCGTGCGCTTTCACTCTTTGTCTTCGCCAGCGTGCGGGCTATCAGCCAGTACTCCGCGCAGGAAATTCTCGAGATGGGGATTGACGGAATGTGGATCGGATATGAAGGGACCCGCTCCGGATACGCCAAGCAGGCGGGGCGCAAGGTGGACGAGCTTTTCCGCGATCTGCGCAGGCACGGGATCACGGTCCTGGCATCCATGATTGTGGGCTTCCCCTATCAGACTCCTGAAATTATCGAGGAAGAGCGTTCGGGATTATTCGCGCTGAAGCCGGCGCTGACCCAGTTTTTGATTTACGGACCTACTCCCGGAACGCCTTTCTACGAACGCATAATGCGGGAAGGATTGCTCCATAAGGATATGGCTGGCGATAAAGAGCGCTACTACCGCAACTGCACGGGTTTCCGCTCTATGGTGCGTCATCCGAACATGAAACCCGAAGAAATCGAATCGATCCAACGGGAATGTTTCGAACAGGATTTTCAGCGGCTTGGACCGTCCATCTATCGTTCGCTCGAGACCTGGCTTCTAGGCTATCTGCAGCTTAAAGACAGCCCGCATGCGTCATTACGCCGGAAAGCGGATCGTTACGCGGCGGAGATCCGGCACGCCTATGCGGTTTTTCTTGCCGGCCGCTTGTTTGGGCCAAATCCAGCTATTCGCCGGTGGGTACGGGATCTGGAGCTAAGGGTCCATGCGGCGCTTGGCCCGCCGACCTGGAAAGAACGTTTTGAGTCTATGGCGGCGCTCGGACTGGCTGCGTGGACATCGCTCACTCTTAAACTGGGGTTTTTCCAGCATCCTTCTTTGATCCGGCATACGTTCCGGATGTCCGAAGAATCAGCTCCGAGCCGGCTCTGGCGGCGGCTGAAAGAATTGGATCTTTCCGGGCTGAAGGTGGACGTTGAACTGCGCGCCGAAGCCACGGTATGGGTCCGTCTCGAAGGGCAGTTGCTCAGGCACGGCGCCGAACGGTTAGGCCGGGAACTTCGGGAAACTTTGGCGCGGCGCCGCGAACAGCTTGTGCTCGATTTCAAACGTTTGAAGCTGGCCGATCAGGAAGCCTTCGCGCGGCTGGACACAATACTTGCCGAATACAGGCACCGCATTCAAGTAATTTTACCGGCTGATTACCAGTTCGCTGCGTCCCATTCGTGGGACACCTTCCAGTTGTCTGCCTGACCCTTCCGCACTTTATCAACATATTCCTACAGCCTGTAGGAATATTCCTATCATAAAAATTAGATTCCTATTGAATTTCAGGTGAAATTGCTTGACTTATTAGTATGGTTCAAAGCTTATGATGAAGAATCAATGACAGACCAATTAAGCATCGGCGCTTTGGCTGCGCGTTCACGTGTAAGCATTCATTCTATCCGGTTCTATGAGCGATCTGGGCTCTTGACCCCTTCCAGCTACAGCGAATCAGGATACCGGTTCTTTGACCAAGACACGCTGGCCACGATTCGTTTTATCAAAAACGCTCAAAAGTACGATTTCAGTCTCGAAGAAATCGGGAATCTTTTACGCTGCCGTTGCAACAAATCAGGGTGCGGCAATGCGTGTAAAACGACCGTGCGGAAACTGCGCGAATTAACAAGCGAGACAATGCGGCTCAGAAAAATCAGCGAGAGCCTGAAATGCATGGTTAAAGAGAAAAAAGGGCGTTCCCCTTCCAGGGTTTGTCCCGTCCTGTGGATTTTAGCTGCCGACGTCCAGCATCCGGTCAGCCCGTATTTGCTGAAACTCCTTCTGCGAAAACGTAAATAAAAAACCCTCTGAGAATTTGGTCCCATTATGAATAAATCCGACTATGATCTGGTATTACTGATCGAAGAAGATGTGAAAGTCATAGGAGAACTCTGGGAACGTTTGAGAGTTCTGGGGCTCACGGAAGACCAGATTGCGCACGCGCTTGGCCCGGCATGGACTACGCTACGCAAGCGCTGCGTATCCCGGGCCGCTTCAAGAAATCTTTCGCTCAAGGATTATTGCGGCATCCCCGGCGCATGCCCTTTGAAAACCGAGATTCGCCAATACATGCTGAATAAGTGCCAGACTCTTCCTTGAACTCCCTGGCCCCGCCAGCCCCTTTCTCTTACTCCCTCCCCCCGCTTGCGGGGAGAGGCAATAACTTTATCTGAACCGCATTGGCGTTAAACTAAAACCTCCAACCGCATTTTTTTACGATCCAGCTTTCTTCACTACTATAATGAAACTGGTATGTTGTCTTATCCTTTTCTCTTATGTGTATCGGTTGTGGCGGGGTTTGTCGGAGCAATGGCAGGCATGGGCGGCGGAGTCGTCCTGATTCCGGTTTTGACGCTTTGCGGGATACCCATCAAGAAGGCGATCGCGATCAGCATCGTTTCCGTGATCGCCACTTCAAGCGGTTCGGCTTCGGCCTATGTGCGCGACCATCTGACGAACCTTAAAATAGGAATGTTCCTGGAGATGTTTACGATTATCGGAGCGCTGGCAGGAGCCGCGATAACGGTCGGCATCCATGCGCGGTGGCTTTATCTGCTTTTTGGGCTTGTTTTAATGGTTTCATGGATGATCCTGTATTTCCGCGATAAAGAAGATTGGCAAGCCCCCGCTTCGCAGGATCGCCTGAGCCGATGGCTTGAATTTAACGGAAGCTATCCCGATCAGGCCCTTGGCCGTACGGTAGATTATCATGCGACCAACGCCGCTGCCGGAGCTTCGCTGATGTTCGGGGCGGGATTGATCGCCGGGCTTCTGGGGATTGGCGCCGGGTCGTTGAAGGTCCTGATCCATGATCTGGTCATGGGGCTTCCCCCCAAAGTATCCACCACTACCAGCAACCTTATTATCGGAGTGACTGCGCTTGCGGGAACAAGCGTTTATCTTGCCAAAGGGCTGATCGATCCGGGCCTTGCCGCGCCCGTTATTATGGGGATCATCCCTGGATCTTTTCTCGGGACCAGATTGCTTGTCCGTATGCATAATCAGGCTGTACGGCGGTTTTTTCTTGTGGTACTGGCGGTGCTGGGAGTTCAGATGATCTGGCGGGGTCTAGCCAATGGCTGATATTAACGAAGTAAAAAAAGAGGCGGGCATGGAGACGGTAATCGGCTACATCCTGCTTGCAGGAGTGCTTCTATGCCTATGCTTTCTTGTTGCTGGCGTGATCTGGACATGGGCCGCATCCGGCAGTCCCAGGATCAACTACACTCTTTCGGGAACTAATCTCTTTCATTTCTGCGTGGAAAATATCAGGCAAATTACGGCGGGCCGCATTCGTGCTTCCGTTTTGATCAATATTGGCATGGGGTTTCTGCTGATTACCCCCTATATGCGGGTTGCGGCTTCGACGTTTTTCTTTACGCTGGTTGAACGCAACGTCAAATACGCTTTCTTTACCGCCTTTGTCCTGGCTGTGCTTACATGCAGTTTATTCCTGCGCTGATCCCGGTAACTGATAACACTGCCAGGGGTTCAAATTATATCAGGGGGTAGTTATGATAATCGCCGAACTAAAAAGCATGAAATGTCGGGAATGCGCTGGAAACATCTCTCCAATGGAAGACGATGAAGTGCGGATGGCTCTACGCGACCTGCAGGGATGGATATATGACGCCCAAAAAAAAGAAATCCGGAAAGAATGGAAAATGAAAGATTTTATGTCAGCCGTGCGGTTTATCAATAAGCTGGCTGAACTGGCGGAAAGTGAAGGACATCATCCGGACGTCCATCTGACCGGTTACCGGCGGATGGAGATAGCTCTTTCAACGCATTCCATCGGCGGCATTTCTTCCAATGACTTTATCATGGCCGCAAAAATAGACGATTTGCCGAAAGAACTTAAGCGATAAGACGGGAATAAATCCAGGAGATCACGGCCGCTCCCAGGATGGGACCTGTCCAGAAAACCCACTGGTATTCCCAGAAGCCCGCGGCGAGCGCAGGCCCGAAAGCCCGCGCAGGGTTCATTGCCGCGCCGGTCAAAGGCCCTCCGATGAGCGTACCGGCAGTTACGGTGAGACCGATTACGAATCCGGAAATGTTTGGTGCGCGGGATTCGGCCACTGCGCCGAGCACAGCCAGCAGCAGGAAGGAAGTAAGAATAGCCTCCAGCAGAAGCCCTGTTAAGGGAGAGACACCGAGGGCGAGTACCGGGGCGCCCAGATGCACGGGCATCCAGATCGTCGGAGGAAAAATCATCCGCAGCGCATACCCGGCAAACATTCCGCCCAATAGCTGCGAAATAATAAAGAGAACGGCTGTGCTCGCATTAATCTTTCGAGCGACCCATAAGCCAATAGTCACTGCGGGGTTGAAATATCCACCGGAAAAAGACCCCAGCGCAGAAATCATTATTGCCAGAGCAAGCCCGTTGGCGAGCGCAATCCCGATGAGACCCACGCCGCCATGCGTATAACTGTCCGCTGCGATAGATCCCGCTCCGATGAAAAAGACAGCGAAGCTTCCCATGAGTTCAGCCAGTCCGGCGCGAAATTTATTGTTCATTGAGAGGTCTCCTTCATCCGCCGCTAAACCATTGGCGGGTTTAGGTGGGATTTGATGTTTGTGCCGTATGAATGGTTACAGAAGCCGTATTACCGGTAACAACAGGGTGTGATTCGCATCCGGCAAGATAAGCGGCCAAAAAAATCATGATTCCCAAAACAAGCAGATTCTTCACGGCCATATTATACTTCAGGTAGTCGGGATCAGTGGAAAAACATCAGGCAGCCAGAAGTCTGTGCACTTCGCGGAAGAGATCTTTGGGAAAGAATGGTTTTGTTAAATAGCCATTTCCGCCAACTTCCTTTACGGTAAGCTCATCTTCTCTCTCAATGCATTCTGTCAGAAAAAGAACGGGAATCCGCCATCCGAAAACGTCGGTCTTTATAATCCGGCAAAGCTCAAAACCATCGAGCCATGGCAGTATTACGTCCAGGATAATCAAAGCGGGTTTATGTGTTTTGAGGAGTTCGGGGAGCTGGACTCCGGATGAAACGGCAATGACATCAAAACGATCCTTGAGCAGAGCCATGACTTTATGCCGTACAACGGGATCCTCTTCAACCACAAGCACGCGCGGGCGTACCCTGTCTGCATGGCTCCTTGCGGGATTGATGCTGGTTTCTATTGCGGGTTTAACATCCGGGTTATGTGAATATTTCAGAGAATACCCCCCAACTTTATTTATAAATGGTTTCTAACACCAGTTTAAGCAGGTTTCAATAGATTTTTCGACGGGAAGGCCGGTTTGAACGATATTTTACGAGTGTTAAAACTGAAGGTTAATTGTTAGAAACGCCCGTGGTGGGCTGGGTTAGAGGTTTTGGAGTGACAGGGCTGGTTATAGCCTGCTTGGTATATACGCAGCGCGGATTCCAGAGAGTCCAATCTTGAATCCCCAGGTCAGCTGCGGCCTGAATCTGGGCGCGGACTTCTTTAACTCCATAATGAACCCCTAGAGAGAAGTCCTGCAAATAAGGACGTAATTTATGGGCTGAAGGCCCCAGGTTCTTGATGGCATCATGCAGACTGTGGTGAACGGTCCTGTAAGGTTCCTTGTTCGGATTAGGTATTCCATATTCTCCCGCATAATAATGCGAAGGATACACCATGGGACATATGTAATCCACCTTGGCTGCCATGGGAATCATAAGCTGGCCGATTCCCATGCCTGTATTCACCGTTGTCGTCAAACCGAAAACATCAATGGAAACTTTTGTGCCCAGCGGGTGAAGAAGCTGTTCCGCCTGTGACAGGAATTCGATAAGAGTCCGGGAGGCCGCTTCCTTTGAGTAGGGACTGGAAAACCGTATTTGACTGAGTTTCCCGTCAGTTGGAAAGCGGAGGTAATCGAACTGCACTTCATCAAAGCCGATTTTCGAAGCCTGAAGAGCAATAAGGTTTATATAACGCCAGGCGTCATGGTTATAAGGGTCTATCCAGGTAACGTGATGGCGGTCCCGCCAGAGACCTCCTCCTGCGGCGTGCACGCCGGTTGACGGACGTTTCCGCGGATAGATATTGTCTTTAAAAACGACAATGCGGGCGACTGTGTACACGCCGCGCTTTTTGAGACCAGCTATCCACTGCGGCAAATCAGGAACGGCCGGCACATAGGAATGCACTTCTTCGGTCGCCTTAATGCCTGGGATGTAGACTTCGCCCTCATATTCCTTTACATCAATCGTGACCGAATTGATCAGCGTACCGGCAATAAGCTCGTCAACAATTTTGCGTTCTTTTTTTGATCCGGCCATCCAGGCGGTCAGGTGAATTGAATGCACCGGTTTCCGCAGGGAAACCGTGGAGGAAGAAACGCTGACGGAGGATATTTCCACGGCAGTGCCGGAGGATTCCGGCTGCGCGCGTACGAAAGGTGAAATTGAAAGCAGCAATACCAGTGAGCGAAAAAAATATTTTTTCATTTATTAATTAATGGGATCTAAGGATTTTCAGGCTGGGCTGAAGTGATCCATGCCGTGTTATTAAAACTGGAGCGGGCGATGGGAATCGAACCCACGTCTGAACCTTGGCAAGGTCCTGTTCTACCATTGAACCACGCCCGCAAAATCTTCAGACCTCTAATGCCCAGGGCGGGACTCGAACCCGCAAGCCTTACGGCATACGCCCCTCAAACGTACGCGTCTGCCAGTTCCGCCACCTGGGCATTCGAAGCCCCGCGATAAAAAGAGCACCACAAATTGGAGGTGCGGGCGGGACTCGAACCCGCGAATAACGGTTTTGCAGACCGCTGCCTTAGCCACTTGGCTACCGCACCAGACAGCCCGTCTAGAATATCAATTTTCTCTCGGAAAATGCAAAGTTATAAAGGAATTGGAATAAGCTGTTTTGGGCATACTCATCTGCGGCTATCTGTGCAGGCCGATAGCATTATTGCGGAACGTTATGGCGCAGGCGGCCTGCCTGGCATGGGCACCTGTTCAAGCAGGGAACGCTGGCTGCGGCGCGATGAAAACATCGTCAAGCCAATGGAGGTAAACATGAAAATCAAGGCCATCGCCGTAGTCAGTTTGCGGATAAAGGATGTGCCGGAAGGGGCCGAAAAAAGCTGATCCCCCCCACCGCCGCCGAAAAGGTTGCCGAGCCCGGCGCCTTTCCCGGCCTGAAACAGCACGACCAGGATCAAGCCTACGCAGACAAGGACGTGTAAAAAAACGAGAAAGCTGTACATGGTGTTACTCCTTTGACGCCTTGGAGAGGATTCGTCCAGTGGAGTCGATTTCGTAAATAAGCGGCGTCCCGGTAGCGATGTTCAGTTCCAGGACCTGCTCCTTGGTCAGGTTATCAAGTTCCATCACGATGGAGCGCAGGGAATTCCCATGCGCCGCCACGAGGATGTTCTGCCCTTTTTGGACAAGCGGCAGGATCTGCGTGTTGAAGAAAGGAAGCGTCCGCGCCGCTGTGTCCTTGAGGCTTTCGGTCATGCCTTCGGGGTTAAGTTCCGTCTTGTCGCTTGGCGGAGGCACGTCATAGCTGCGGCGCCAGATATGCACCTGCGCGTCGCCGTATTTCTTCGCGGTCTCCGCTTTGTTCAAGCCCTGAAGCGCTCCGTAATGGCGTTCATTGAGGGCCTTATCTTTCACTATGGGAATGTTTGTCTGCCCGATGACCTTGAGTATTATCGTCAGCGTATCCTGGGCCCGCTTCAGGGCCGAGGTGAAGGCTTTGTCGAATGTAATCCCGTTAAGATGTTCGCCCGCGTTTTTCGCTTCCTCAAGACCCTTTTGACTTAAAGGAACGTCAACCCACCCGGTGAAGCGGTTTTCCAGGTTCCATTGCGACTGGCCATGGCGCACAAGAACCAGCTTACCCATTGGGAATTGCGGCGATGCCCGGAAGGGTTTTCCCCTCGAGAAATTCCAGCGACGCGCCGCCTCCTGTAGAGATGTGAGAAAGTTTGTTCGCGATGCCGGCCTGTTTTACGGCCGCCACGGAATCACCGCCTCCGACGATGGACGTTGCGCCGCGCTGTGTGGCCTCAGCCAGAGCATTGGCTATGGCGAATGTTCCTTTGGCAAAAGGCGCCATTTCAAAGATTCCCATGGGACCGTTCCAGACAACAGTCTTTGCGGACTTCAGGGCTCCGGTAAAAAGCTCGATGGATTTGGGACCTATATCTACCGCGATCGAACCGGCCGGTATCGCCGCACCGGGAGTAATTTGCGAAGGAGCCGATTCCTCAACTTTTTGAACCACCACGTGATCCACCGGGAGCAGCAATTGAACATTTTTCTCTTTTGCTTTTTGAAGCAGAGATTTGGCCAGATCGAGCTTGTCGTTTTCAACGCGGGAAGCGCCGATTTCAATGCCCTGAGCCTTTAAGAAGGTATAGGCCATGGCTCCGCCGATTATAAGCGTGTTCACCCTGCTCAAGAGCGAGTCGATCACTTCGATCTTATCCGAAACTTTGGCGCCTCCGAGGATCGCCACGAAAGGGCGGTCGGGGTTTTCCATCGCCTTGCCGAGGTACTGAATTTCTTTCGCCAGAAGAAGCCCGGCAGCGCTTGGCAGGTACTGGTTCACACCCGCCGTTGATGCGTGAGCGCGGTGTACCGCGCCAAAAGCGTCCTGCACGAAAACATCCGCCAGGGAGGCAAGCTCCTGGGCGAAGGCGGGATCGTTTTTCTCTTCTTCAGCATGGAAGCGGAGATTTTCCAGCAGCAGGACGTCTCCCGGTTTAAGGGCAAGGGCCTGTTTACGCACGGCCTCGCCTATGCAGTCCGGAGCCATCTGTACCGTGCGCTTAAGCAATTCGCCTAGCCTTTTGGCCACGGGTTTCAGACTGAAGGCCGGATTCGGCTTGCCTTTGGGGCGGCCGAGATGAGCGCACAAAATAAGCGCCGCACCTTTGGATAGAAGCAGGTTCAGGGTTGGAAGGGTCTCGCGAATGCGCGTATCGTCGGTTATGGCGCCGCTTTCGTCAAGCGGCACATTGTAGTCGACGCGCACAAGAACTCGCTTGCCGCTAACCGGAAGGGAATCCAGGGTGCGCTTTGCAATGCGCGGAGTTTCGGAAACCGCCATACGGATTACCGGGCGCCGGAAAGCACGCCGCTCTTTGCCGCGATATAGGCCACCAGGTCGACAACGCGGCAGGAATATCCCCACTCGTTGTCATACCAGCCGAACACCTTGGCGAAATTCCCATCGATGACATCGGTGAGCAGGCCGTCAATGATGCAGGACCTTGGGTTTCCGATGAAGTCCCGGGAAACCACAGGGTCTTCGGTGTATTGAAGATATTTGGAGAGATTCCCCGCTGCCGCCTTTTTAAATGCAGCGTTGACGTCATCTTTGGTTGCGGTTTTTTCGAGTTCCACAGCCAGGTCTACGATCGAAACGTCGGGAGTAGGCACGCGCATTGAAATGCCGTTTAATTTCCCCTTAAGCTCGGGAATAACAAGGCCGATCGCCTTGGCTGCTCCGGTAGAAGTCGGGATCATCGAAAGGGCCGCCGCGCGGGCGCGCCGCAGGTCTTTGTGCGGGAAGTCCTGAACGACCTGGTCGTTGGTATAGGAGTGAATCGTGGTCATCAACCCGCGCTTGATGCCGAAGGCTTCGCGGATGACTTTAGCCATGGGCGCCAGGCAGTTGGTGGTGCAGGAAGCGTTGGAAATGATCACATGTTTGGCGGGATCGAATTTTTCTTCGTTGATGCCCATGCAGATGGTGATATCTTCGCCTTTAGCCGGCGCGGAGATGATCACCTTTTTCGCGCCCGCTGCGATATGCGCCCTGGCTTTTTCCGCTTCGGTAAAGCGGCCGGTGGACTCAACTACTATATCCACGCCGAGGTCTTTCCAGGGAAGCTGGGCGGGATCCTTCTGGGCCAGCACATGGACGGTTTTACCGTCGATTATCAGGTCGCTGCCTTTTGCTTCAACCGTGCTTTTGCTGACGCCGAAGGTGGAGTCGTACTTGTAAAGATGAGCAAGCGTCTTCGGGTCGGTTAAATCGTTGACTGCCACCCATTCGATATCCTTGTGTCCCCAGCCCGCTTTGAAAACGAGCCTGCCGATGCGTCCAAAACCGTTGATGCCTACGCGTACGCCCATGAATGTGTCCCTCCTTGTGATCGTCACCCCGGGAATTCGTTACCCGGGGTCTAAAAATCGCTCGGCTGAGTCCCTGCCATTGCTTCGTAGCCGGGACGCCACTTCGCGTTGCCTGTTTTATTGGATAACGTATTTAAGGATTGCACTGACTGGCTGTAACAGTGCGGTGATTAAATTTTACTTATCTCCATATGAAGGGTCAAATGCCCGGGTCAGGCGCGGGTCGGGGCGGCGCGGTATTTCACGGCGGTGGTGCGGGGGGCGCCGGAGCGTGCGAGGCGCCTGGAGGCGACCAGTTTATGGAGGGTCCGGTAAAGCCTGATGCGCGGAGTGTCCGGGAAAGCGTCCTGCAGATCGCCGGCTGTTAAGCCGTCCGAAGCCGAGGCTACGCGCTGGTAAACCACCTCGACAAAGTCCACATCCTCAGAAGCGGCTTCGCCCTCCGATCCGGTCTCTATATCGAGCGCGACGCCGTTTTTCTTGTGACGCAGATGCCGCGATGTGCCCTTGACGAAAAAAATGGCGATCAGCCCTCCCGCGATTTTCTTGAGCGCCGGCGGCATGGGGATGCCATGATTGAAAAACCTCCAGACATAGGCGCAGGTCAGAGGCGCAAGCCACAGCCATATAAAGAACGCTCCGCGGTGGATGCGTTCCAGCGCCGGGTCTTCATCGGGATTTGTGGGAGCATTTTTCAGCCACTTGGAAATTTCCGCAATCCCCGCGTACCCTGCCATGATGCCAAGATACATGCTGGAAAAATCATCCGGCGACTGCCAGCGCCCTTTGGAAAGAATTTCCGCCCACGAGGCGGTCCATAGAAGCGCCGTGGAAGCCCAGGCAAAGGGAGCGATCGCATTTTGAGTCTGGCGGGAAATGTCTGATGGCTGCCGCGGTACCTGCATGGCTGAATTATACCATAGTGTATCATCCCTGATACACTGATACACCTATGATACACTGACTGATACACCTACGACATCGACGATAAATTAACAGGTGTATCAGTTACTGATACACTGATACACCTATGATACACCTACTGATACACCTGGCGCATCACCCCGCGGAAGGTCGTCCTGAAGCATTCCTCTCAAGCGGCGGCTGCGGTGTGCGGGTCGTGATAGGGCGTAGTGGCCATTCCGCTTGAGCCAGCATGAGGGTCTGCGCGTTTCAGCGCTTTGATTCTGATGATCCGGAGGATGTTATTGAACGTAATGGTGACTCCCATGTAGAGAAAAGAAAAACTGATCAACAAATCGGCCAGATTGAAAAGGACTCCACTGCCGCCGAATTTATAAGCGAAATAGTCAGCCCCCCATCCAAATCGATACATCATGACCAAAGCCAGGATCGAGAGCAAACCGCCTGAAATAAGCAGAAGAAAACCCTTTGCCAGTATGGCGCACATGTTGATTTCGTGGTTTTCGTACTCCCGCAGCCAGGCAGGTTCGCCGGTAGACTTTATTTTCTGAGCAAGGTGTCCCATGATCGCAACGCCTACCGCAATACCTACAAAGTACAGTATATTCGGAATGATAAACCACGATATATGAACCTCGCTGGCGATCTGTCCGGCAGTTTTCCAGGTCATGTGATTGATGAAGAAGAGCCGAAACGTATGGATTGTCAGCAGGGGGATCGCGACGATTTTTTCGGAGGTATCCACATTCACAGGCGGCAGCATGTGATGTGAGATTACCCGCAGCGTCAAATCTGCTGCGATTGATATGCCTGCCGCCGCGACAAACAGCGGCGAAGACCGCAGCGCTCTGTTTGCCCGTTCACGGTATGACGCGGACACCCGAGTAGAATCGTTCTCCGGAATACGGAAACCCGAGCGAAATGCGCGGCGCCAGCATTCCGCGTCGCTGGATATGATTCCGGCGGCATTGACAATGCTCCTGCGCGCGCCATTCAGACGATCTCTCTGCGAAGCGCCGGTCAATCGGGCGGCGGCAGCGGAAACCTTGCCGAGGGTTTTTCCCCACAAGCCTTGTCGCGGCGCGAGAGGCAGAGAAATAGTAAATGTGGTGCCGGCGTCTGAAAGGACATCCCGCCGTTCGCGCGAATCCACCGTTATCGCCGCATTGAGTTGTTGCGCCATCTGACGTACGATGCGCAGCCCCATGCCCCGGGGCGTGCGGGGATCGATCATTCCTAGTTTCCTGGTGGAAAACAACTCCGGCGCACAGTTTTGCAGTACAGCATTCGCTTTTGCCAGGTTGCCGGGTGACATCCCTTCGCCATCGTCCGATAATGAGATGATCATGCGGGCGTCTAAATGGCCGATGCGAATGGTCACATGCCTGGCGTTCGCATCTCCGGCATTTCGGACAAGGTTATCCAGCAGTTTGTAAAGCGCGGACACGTCCACCGTGATAGCCGGAAGATCCGGCTGCGCCATGATTGAAATGCTTTCCGAGGCGAAGATTTCTTTTGTCCACTCCGCCATATCAATGCCGCGGCCCATCATCGGCTCCTGGGTGAGAATGAACCGCAGCACCATAATGGTCTTTTTGATATTAAAGGACAAGGAATCGGGATAGTCGGCAAATAAATCGTCAACCGCATCCACAATTCTCAATAATATCCGCCACAAGTCGCGCGAATACCTGGCAAGGTCAGCCATCGAAGGCAGGTCCGCCGGAACCATGCCAACAGCTTGCGCGGAATCAAATTTAGCCAACATCAGCGCAACCCATTGCCGATCCAATATCGCGCGATCGCCTATAAGCCGGTTAAGAGTACGCGCCTGCTCCCCAACATCCGTATTGATTGGTGACGACGCTATAAGCCCGAGACAAGCACGCAAGTGGCTTAAACGGTTGTCCACATTGTGGCGGCACATTTTGTATTGAGCAATCTGGGCCCGATCCTCGGGAGATACGGTTTCTTCTTGTCCTGAAGATCCGGGAAGCGCACCGCCTCTTTCGTCAGTGGAACTGAAGAAAATATGCGGCGGACGGACCTGCGGCGGGCCAAATCCGCCGCTGACCCGCACGCCTTCGGGCGCTGCCAGTTCCGGCACTTGCAGCGGATTGCGGCAGAGTTTCCAGCCGAACCTTAAATGTTCGCGCGAAGGCCGCGGTTTTGCAAGCCATCGGCCGAGTCGAGGGGTGTGTGCGGTAAGAAACCGGCTGCGCTCGCAACTGAGCGGAATTTCAGCAAGAGCCTGGGCATCAAACAGCGGCGGAAAGCCGGCGCATCGGTGAATCCCGATCCCGCCCCAACGGGCGGGGCGAAGCGTTGCATCGGCGTGGCTGAGCGCCGTTGCTCCGGCTCCGGCGTCTGGCGTCAGCAGGCATCCTGCAAGTACCAGGCAGATTAGTCTTTTAATATCAGGCGCTGATCGCGAAGCGGGCGGCATTGGCGATCCTCCCGCGCGCGCCATCCAGACGGCTTCTCTGCCAAAAAGCGCCGGTCAATCGGGCGGCGGCAGCGGAAAACCTGTCGAGGGTTTTTCCCCACAAGCCTTGTCGTGGCTCGATAGGCAGCTTACCAAGCGGCATCAGGTCGCGCGGCTGGCCCGGGTTCAGCGGATCTTTCAACAGCTTCCGCCCGGCGTCACTTTCAAGAAATACATTAATGCGCCAGGCGAGCAGCTCCAAATTACTAGAGACCCACAATTGCTGCGTTTCAGGCGCCGGGTTACCTGCTTCCATTCTGGTCATATATCCCCAAATATCTTGGAACAAATTCAGCAGGGGTGTGACTCCTGAGGCAAGAATCGTAGCTCTCGCCATTGCCAGGATAGCTGTTTGAATACCGGCCTCCCGCCATCCGGCTATAGCATTCATAAATGCAGGCAGCGTAAAGGCCTCGCCCCGCCGGTTCACAAGGTTGAGGGCTTCCTTAAGGAGCGTCAGCTCCTGCAGGGTTTCATCCAGGCCGCTATGAATAACAATGGTGACCTGGTTCTTGTTGATATCGAAGAATGTTTCTCCGGCTCTGTCATGAGGCCGGACTTCCAATCGGAGGATGACGCCGGGTTTGAATCCATGAATTTTTATTAACCCTTCTTCGATTTGTTTAGGAGAAATGCCTGCGGTTTTGAGCGCCGCATTAAGAAGGGGCAGCACAGCCTTGCGGCCGGCGCGTTCCTGAGCAAGTTTAGATTTAATGGTTTGTAAGTCTAGATCGGCTGCGACTACGGCTTTTTTTGCCGCCGTTTCGTCCGCCCTTGCCACGTTTAATTGTTGTTCCACTCCTGCGACAGTTCTCTGGGCATTCTTCTTTCTGCCTTCATCCCAACTGTATAAGTCATACCTATACGTAAGTTTGACATCATCTAACTGATATTTGATTTGCGGAATTTGGGAAGAGATGGAATGCAAATGCTCCTTCGCCGCCTGAAGCTGGGCTTCGGCGTTTTCAATCGTGATTTCGCCCGGCAAATCGAGATCATTGGGATTAATCTGCCAATCGTCGGCAGGGCGAAGGGTGAAGAAGGTTATGGGGAATTGATCCGCAGGGGTGGCTAAGAAGTTGAGTTCCAATTCATCGGTTATTTCTCCCAGTTGCTGTTCGAGGCCCGTTTTCCTGCTTTCGAGCGCCTTTAATTTATTGGGGGCGATTGTTCCGACGTTTTGCTGATAAGAGGCTTGCGCTGATCGCAGGCGATCTTTTGCGTCCATGTACGGTTTCTTTTCCTTATCTTTGTAATGAGGGCGTGTGGCGCTGATTCCTCCCTTTAGTCTGAGAATATATGCGCTCCGGATTTCCCCAGTCGTCTCAATATTCCAGGGAGCCATCTCCGGGGCTGCTCGATCTTTGAGATAGTTGTTGATCTGTTGAAGTTGTCCGGCAGTGACCATATAGAGGTAGCCATGGCTGATTCCGTTCACCACGCTCTTAAGGAGGGCTGCGCTGGAAGACAAATTCAATTCGCGAATGTCACGCAGTTCCCCCCGCCAGCCGGCATCGCCTGTGCCCATAGGCAGAAGGTGGCGGCCTTCATCATCAACTGCCGATTCATCCGGAGCGATCAACAGGCCAAGCTCCATATCCAACACCTCTGCTAATTCGACAGGGTCCAGGCCCGGATCGATTTCAAATGTCACTTTATTGTGTTCGATATCGAAGTTTGGTTCAGCGGCGCGTTTCCCGGGCGCGGACTTCACGAATGAGATTGATATCGGCCCGGGCTGGAATTCATGTTTTTCGCGGAGTGCGGCGCTATACCCGGCGTAATCAGTTTCGTATCCCAGAGACATCAACGCCTCTTTCACAAGAGAAAGAATAGTGTTGCTGCTTCCCACCCGCGTCTCAATCAGCCCCTGTCGATCGTCGAGCGTCAGGGAGAGCAGTTCTGGGTCGCTGTCCGTGAGGCGCAGATCGTTCGTGGCCAGCGGCATGAGTATGCGGTGGCCGCCCTGGCCGTCGGCGTACATCTCTTTAACCTTAGGGTCAGCAAAGAATTCATTCATGATGGTGGTCAACGTGTCGTCTGACCATTCTGACTGGGCAGAGGGCCATCTTACCTGGAACTGCAGATAGACAACTTTCCCAAATAGCGACATGATCGGCGCGGTCAGCAGACCGGCCTGCTCGAACGCCTGATAAACAGCTTCGAATCCCCAGCCTGTCCGGTCATTAAGTACCCGCAGGATAAATTCCGGCAGCGAGATCGCGCGATCCGGGCCATAACAGAGATTGGCCATTTCCCGGACGAGCGCCAGTCCCTGGATCTGTTCAGGCTGCCGGGAATCTATGATCACGAGGACCTCGTTGTTATGTTCCACTATTTCGCCTGCCACGTCATGCGGCCGGTACTCCACGCGCAGGCGTCTTTCGTTTAGAAAGGTCTCGATGTCTCTCTCTTTAAGTCCCAGTACAGTCAAAGCGTCTGACATGGCGAGGTGAATATCCTCGTAATCCTGTACCTGTTTACTCAGAAGAGCATCAAATCTGGACCGCACGCTTGGCGGAACAGCGCCGGCCTTCGCCGCATACGCGAGGGTTCGGACTTCGCGTGTATCTTCCATCTGAAGGCGATAACCGCGAAACGGAAGCGAGAATTCAGCCGCCCTGGGTAAGAAATCCTTCCTCAGCGTCACGGTCCAGGGTTTTTCATCCTCTGGCGATTCCAGATCGAGATGCCAGACATATTCGGTTTCAAAAGGGTCACAACTCGAATTGATCATGTCATGAATTTTCTTTTCCAGAGCGGCGGCCTTCGGTTCATTGCTGCCCTCGGTATCGAGCTGATAGAGGATCTCGTCAAGCGTTCCCGAGTAGACATGGCCGCTTTCGATTTGTTCCGCGAATCTTTTCATCCTCTCAATACCCGCTCCGTGATCGCCGGCGTGATTCTGCAGAGGCGGCAGTTGTGTGACGGCTCCGATGTAGCGGGGACCGTTCGTGGCCAGCGGCATGAGCGCGCGCTCCTGCTCGGGCGCCCATGGGTTATGCAGCATTTGAATAACCGAATCCATATTCAAAAAATCACAGATAGTTGACCGGAGTATGAGTGTGAAGTGGAATGGGCCGATTCCCCCCGTGGTGTGGTGATCATAAGCGTCAGAGATCGTTGATATTAAAATGCATAATAGATTTGCGTTGTCGCCGAGAGTTCGCAATGCCTTCCGGAAAGCGGTTAAGGTAACGGATTTAGAGATGGCTGCGAAAGCGGGTTCCATGGTGTGGATCTCGCCTGCAGGATGAAGCATGTTGGACGCCGCTTTGATCATGAAGCCAAGTACAAGATTGGGATCCGTAATACCCGAATCAATGACCGCGGTTGGGACGGAATTCATGCGGTCGAAGAACACTTCTTCGGCCATGTCGTGCGGGCGCCGCTCAAGACGGACCAGTTCTTCTCCGGAAGCCAGACGTTTTTCCAGTTTCGCGCGGTCAAAACCGTGATTGTCTACAAGGCTGTTGATCAGATCTTCCTGGGTGGCGCCGTGCGCATCGAGTGCGGCTTTGAACGCAACGCCGAGGCCAGACGCGTCAGGTTCCTCAACCACCGTCAAACGGGTAAGGTCCGCCAGAAGTTTTTGTTCCGTTTTCCTCTCCTGATTTAATTCATCAATGAAATTGGGATTCGACATTGTCTCGGGATGGTAAATCAAGTATGTCTTGTTATCGTCCAGTTGACTGGCGTCAAAGTGGAAGGGAGAGCGGCTTTCTATCTTCGGATGCACACTTTTCAATACTGCTCCTGTGGCTCTGTAGCCTCTTCCAGCATGAAAATAATCATTGGCAGCAAGGATGCTGGCCGCAGTTCCATAACCCAGGTCCAGCGTCGCGCCCCTGTAACCCTTATGCGACGTTTTGACAGGAGAGAGATGCCGCTCACGTTCAGCGGGGTCGGAAACAGACTGCCGTTTCTTCGCATCCCTTTTCTCCAGGATATAGGCACATATCTTAATAGCCAACAGGAGACATCCTGCCACACCGATAATTGTAAAAACGGTTTCAAAACTGAGCGTATCCGGCAGTTGATAAATCTCCGGGATTTTAACGGGAATCCGGTCGTCCTGCGCTGCGGCGTGCAGCATGCCTGCATTTGTCGCGCCAAGGACCGAGGCAGCCACGATCGCCAGGGCATGCGAGTATCTGCCGTAAACAGGACGGAAAAATTGGATGGGCTGAGTGACAGCCTGCGTTTCAAAAGACTGGAAGGAAGACAGAGGGCGCACAGAACAGCGAATTCCGGTGTAACCGGGCGCCGGCGACGCGCTTGCCGGTCCGACGATAGAGCCTGACAGCAGCGCAACGATCGTTAGAATGGATACGGCCTTCACGGCGATGAATTTTTTCATGGCATTCCTCTCGCTGAATCTAATTTTGTTCTGCGGACATTGGCTAAATTATCAGGGAAAACGGCCGGTGATGAAATATGCCAAAAGGCTAAAAATGAAGGACCAACAGGCCCATGGATTTTGCGGGCCCGGTATTTGTTATTTGAGCGCCTGCCGTCAGAGGGTTTTTATAGGTCGCGGGCGAGAACCAATGCCTTGATGCTTTTTGGTCTTCCTATCTGGAGCGCTTTGGCGCATTCGCACAGCGTCGCCGCCGTGGTGCTGACATCGTCAATCAGAAGGACATTTAATCGCTTGAGAGAACCCGCCATGCCGATGAACCCGAAAGCATCCGAGACATTTGTCCTGCGCGCGTTTCTACCCAGGCTGAACTGGGGCCGCGTGCGCCGGGTGCGCAGCAGGACATCTTTTAAATAGGGAACGTCCAGCCGCATGGATAGAGCATCTGCGAGAAGCCCGGCCTGGTTGAAGCCTCGTTCCCTTAACGTTCTGCGGTGAATCGGAACCGCGACGATAGCGTCTACGGGTTCCAGTTCAGGATAACGTATCCATGCCGATTCCAGCAGGCCGGTAAACGTTCCGGTCAGGGATTTGCGGCCTGCGTATTTATAGCGGTGAACAGCAGGACGCACAGGTCCTGAGTATTCGGTTGCGGCGCGGATAAGGATGCGCGGCGGTTCGGTCCGGCAGGTAAAGCAGGACCGGCCACCTTCAGGAAGAGGCAATCCGCAATACCGGCAGACCAGTCCGTCGATGCGCGGGATCTTAAGATAACAGTGCGGGCAGAATCCGCTGTCATGGGCAGTCTCAAGGGGCGTCCGGCATCCGGCGCAGGCCCACGGCAGCGCGAACCGTAAGAATTCAGTAAGCAGCGAGCGGCAAGCAGCAAGCGCCTTTGCCGTCGTCCCGGCAAGATTCAGGCCGGGACCCATCAAGATATTTCTTCGTATAGGTCGTTCCATTTTGGCGATTAGCGAGAATGTATACGCAAGGTTCTTTTCTCATGAGTTTACGGACCCCGGCCTGCGGCCTGCCGGGGCGACGTCTAATACGTTAGAGGCTGAATTTCACAAAATATTCACATCTATGGGAGATCACAGCTGTCTACTTGCTTATGTTTAGAACTGGATGGTCATCAGCGTGTTGAACTCGTAGCTGAAGTAGTTCTGGTCGGAATATTCCTTGTTGACGATGTAGGAATACGTTAAGCCCAGAGTCAGGCGCATGTTGGAGGTCAGTTCGTAGTCTTCGCTGGTGGTCAGGGAATAGGTGTCGGTGTTGTCTGTGGTAGCGTTTAAACTCGAACGCCTTTGCGCCAGCGATAGGGTTGTGGTGGTCCTGATGCGGTTGGAAAAAATAATCATGTCGGAGAACGGCATTTTAAGTCCTGCCGGCAGGAAAAGGTCGGCGTAAACCTGAAGGGCCGGTGTGCGCGTAGTAAGGTCTGTAGTCAACTGTCCCGAAGAGTTGACCGCGGTCTGTACGCTCTGATCATATTTAGGCGTAAAGCGCCATTTGCCCACGTTGAATCCCGCCTGAGCGCTGAATACCGACCCGACGGCGTCGTTTGAGATGACGTTATTGATCTCGTCAAAAGTATTGTCCGTAGTCCTTGTGTAGGAGAAGAACAAATCCACTTTTTTGCGGAGCGTAAAGCGCCAGTCGCCGCCTACGGTGGAGGCGTTTTCAAGAGACGTCGCGTAGGTATTAATGTTTTTGTACTGCGCCTTGAGGTTCAGCTGGCTGTTGGACATGAAATTCTGGGTTCCGAAAAGATATTCCGTCTGGGACATGCTTAATATCATGTCCGGCAGGATTCTAGTGACTATGGTTGAAGGCGTTCCCGTGGTTTCCTGCCGCTGGCGCGTTTCCGTGACCGTATTTGTCAGAGAAAGAGTCCGGAAAGGGGTCAGATGACCGCTCCAGCCGCTTGCCCAGTCGAACGGACTCCATCTCTGCGTAGAACGGTAGGTATCCCGTATAGTCAGTTGTTCGCGGGTCGCCTCAGCGTTGCCGGGATTGAGCGACTGCCTGACAGAAAGTATGGACAGGGAATTATAGCCCGAACCTACGTTATTCCAGCTGTCGCCGTCTTCCATAAGATAACTTGACGCCACATTGAGCGATTGAAACGCTTTCAACTTTGTTATATCGCGGGCGGCAAAATCCCAGGCGAATTCGCCCGTGTCGGTACGGTCAACGGTTTTGAAGTCGCCCATTGACGGACCCAGCCCTCCTGTTGTCTGTGATGATAACGGGATGCCATAAGTCTCGCGCGTATTCATGGAATAACGCAGGCGCGGCGCGAACCATTTGGCCAAAGTAAAGGTGCTGTCGAACCCCGAGGTCTGTGAGCGCAGTTTTTCATAATCGAGCGCGGTTGTCGTCAGAGTGTTGCTGTCAACGATGGCGTCTTTGTGTTCGCGCGTCAGAGACAGGCTGTAATTCGGGTTGAATGTCAGCTTTGAAAGCGGTTGGAAACTCATGCGCGCGGTAATGTCATGAGTGACGTCCTTCGTGTTCGAAGCCAGATAGGGATCGGAGGCGGTCAACAGCGCGCCAGGCGTAAAATCGAGATTATAGTCCGTCAACTTGTATCCCAGCTGCAGATTCCGCGGAAGAAAAGCGCTCTTGAGCGGCACATTGTAGTCAAGAGTCGAGCCATAATGCTGGGTTTTATCTTCGCGGAAAAGGGCGTCGGTCTGGGTGTCGTCGGAATCGTAAGCCAGCCCCAGCTTGGGGTAGCGCGGCACCTGCAAAGTGCCCTGGCCGCTGTAGGTGTATTCATCAACCCGGCCCTGCTGGTTGACTGAAACCAGGGTTGAATTCGGTACTATCTGCACATTAGGAGTTTCCGTGCGCAGGTAACCCTGCGTAAATTTCATCGGGAACCAGGGAAGACGGGTCAGAGTGAGATAGGATTTTTGTTCGTGTCTTGCCTGGTTGGTTACGGCGCTTTCGATAGTCTGGAAATTGGGATCGATATCCCTGACGACGCCTCCGAATGAACCCCAGCCGGCCAGATCGAAATCGGCCTGGAGTTTGCCCGCATTGCCTACGCGCGTGATGACGTCAGCCCCATGGAGTTCATCGATCCACACCTGTCCCGAAGATTGACCGCTTGTCGTTTTCTGTATGCCGAAGCGCAGTTGCCCGATGGCCGTGAGATTTGGCGATCCTGATATCGTGACAATCCCAGGCGTGATGTTGGCCGGGTCGTTCTGCCAGTTATTCGGAAGCTGGCTGCCTCCCGGCGTCACCTGCTTTATGTAAACTTCCCGCCAGCCCGTCCAGTTGACGGGAATACTGAACTGGAAATAATCCGTATCCGAGCCTGCCTGAAAGAAGAAGTTCTCATTCTTGCCGTCGCCGTACAGGAAAAAGCGTATGCTGCCGTAAGGAGTAAAATCGTACGGAGGAGAGGCGGTGGCTTTCGCCGATACCGTAGAAGGCTTCGGCACGATGCTGTCGATATCGAAAGCGTACTGCAATTGCAGCGATTGTTCTTTTTTCTTGGAGGGCTGTGGTCCGCTCAAGGCTGTGTTGACCTGGTTAAGGGAATCGAAATCCGGCCCGCTCGGAGAAATGTAGTTAGGATTATTCACGTTATTCACCGCCGAAACGGTGATTGTGGATCCGGCATAAAGCGACGCGTCGGCGATATACTTGTTGCCTACTACCGCCATCTGAGCGATTTTAACGGTTCCCCTTGCGCCGCCCGGATTCAGGTTGCGCAGTGAAATGCGAACCTCTTCTATAGCGCTCCAGTCGTTTGCCAGAGTGCTGGATGAGATATTCAGGGGGACCTGGATGAACTGCCAGCCTGAAAAGTCCACGCGGTTGCCTGTTCCCCCCGGCAATGGATTCAGCGCTTGAGTAGTCTGGTCTTTGCTGCTATAGCCGAGGTTCCCTCCTTCCTGCTGGTTTTCAGGATCGAGACGTCCATTGCGGTTGAAATCCTCCGAGTCCAGCCTGCCGTTTCCCGCTCCAATCATTGTAACCGTCCCATCCGGATTCACATAGGACCAGCCGATGTCTTCGCCCGGGTCGAGTATGTTGTTGTGGTTCGTGTCTTCCGTTTTCGGCGTGCCGTCGGGATTTCCGCCCTTCCCGTCGGCGTCTTCGGAAATCTGCCCCAGAGTAACGTTCATCTCAGTGCCCTTCAAGGAACCGTCGCCGTAAACCCACATCTGCAGAAAGAGCTTTTTGGAAAAGTCGAGGCCGGTAGGGCTCAAAACGGCCGCGATGGAAGCTTCGTTTGATCTGGTGAGGTCGTAGTTCAGGTCAAGCACCTGCTGCGTGTCCGACGGCAGCGCGGAAGCGTTCGGGTTGATATTAAGCGTCGGCACTATTTCGTTGCCCAGATTAGTCGCCAGAGCGCCGGCGTAAGCGACCGTTGGCGAACCTCCGCCGGAGGGAATCGGGTTTGCCGCAATCTGCCAGCTTAATACGCTCATGCCGACATCGGTCTCATCCACAATGCCTTCCATGTTGTCGATGATGGCTTTGCCGAAGGTGTTCGGGTTGACATGGCTCTGCGCGCCTTCGGCGATGAACGAGCTCTTAAGCATGGGGATCGGATCGAAAACCAGATTCTGCAGGTGAATGTCGCCTTCGGTGAGCAGATAGTTGCTGGACGTCTGCCGGATATCGGGAGCGGCGACCTGCTGGGCCGCGAAATCGTAAAGAACCGTTGATCCGATCAGACTCTGCGAAAGAATCGGGCTGATCGGATAGAAAGAAAGTTCGGTGCGCTCGCCGACGAGCGTGTCCTGCTGGGCCCCGGCAATGCCGAAGGGCGAGTAGTCATAGGTGGCGGTGATGCGCGTATCCTGAGTGATCTGCTGTTCGTTATAAAACGTGATGAAGCCGGATTCGTAGTCGATAAAATAGTCGACGTCGCGCGCGAGCTTTCTGCCGTTCATTACGATCTGCTCGCTGTTGAGAACTATGTTCGGACGCAGGGTATAGGTTTTGACGCGGGAACTGAATTCTGTGAAAAATGAAAGGTGATGATTGGGAGAGGTGGCGTAAATGTCGGAGAATGAAGGATTTTTAGTGTCCAGACGGAAATTTATCAGATAGAACGTCCCCGCCTCGAAGTCGACATACACATTTCCGGCGTTATTCGGCAGATAGTTCAAACCTACGCCTGAGCTGACGTTGTTATTGTTAAGATCCTGGATGTTGAATATGAAGTTCCCCTGGCCGTCGTCGCGTACGATTTTCGTCACGCCGAGCGAATAGTGCGTGAGGTCTTCCGTAGGTGGAATGGACAGATTCCCTGCGGGTGCGCTCTGGGTTTCATCGTATTTAATCAACGTTAAACCGATAACTGGACCTGACGCCATGGTAAAAGTTGCCGCAATGACGGCATTAGACGCAACCGGATTTTTCAAGGTAATCACGCCGAGCACCGGGTCAACGGTGTAGTCAATTCCACGTGCCAACTGAACAAAGTTGCCCGTGTAGGTGATGGGGCCTATTCCGTTGGGAAATGTGCCGGTTACCGTCTGGTTTTTTAGGGTTATGCTGTTCGGAGAACGGGTCGTGTCCTGCGTGTCCAGATACAGCGTTTCGGTGTTCGGAGCGATTGCGGAAGCCAACGGCGAAGTGAAGTGATAGTACCGCCGCCTGATGTAGGATGTGTCCGGGATGGTCAGCCTCTGAAGAATGACATTCCCCATGAATTCCTTAGTTTCCGTAGTTCCTTTCGTCCGGCTGCCGACCAGGTAGGCGTGGATGGCCTTGTAGCGCAGCTCTGCAGAAGCTCCGAAAACCTGTTTATTGTATCCGGCAAATTCCGTCTGGGGCAGTGACAGGTTGATGTCGCCGAATGCCGCGCGCTGTACGACCTCGTCCGGGTCGCCCTTATAAACGATTGAAATATCTTTTTTGTCCTCTTTGGTGTCGTCAAAATCGACATTAACAGTGACTTTTCTTCCCACCTGCCCGTTGATGCGTACCTGCAACTGCTGCTGGAGCTCGAGATTGCTCTGATAAGAAGGTATGTTCTGCTGCGTGGTGTAGGTGGAGTTGGCGTACTGGCTGCTTTTGTAATCGAAACCTATGGTCTTTCTCCCGGAAACGGTCAGCCGGGATTCGTAAGGCAGCTGCACCGTGAATCCCGGTGGCGGCGGAACGGCCGGAGCCAGCCGTCCGGCCGGCACGGATGAGATGACAACTTCGGTAGGAAGAGGCGTATAAATGGGCTTACCGGTCTCAATAAGGCGGCGCATTTCATTCCAGAGTTTGGAGCTGGCATGCAGGTCTTCGTAGGGTTCCAGATTTACAGGTTGGTCGAGATTTTCCGTTGAAGTGGATGTGTCCTGCAGGTCCGGAAGCAGATCTTCGATGGGTTTTTTCAAAAGTGAAACAGAATCAAGCGCCGATTGCGGGACGCTGCTGTCGCCGAAAATGGCATAAGCGCATACCGCTAATATACCGACAGGTATGATCCAGCGGAGGGTAGTGCTTTTCATCAGTAATTCATGATGTTTTCATGATAAAAAGTCGAACCAATCATACAAAGATTTTTTTTAATGGTGATCTATGTTTTATGTGGAAAAGACGGTACAATATTCGACGACAATGCTTAAAATCCTGCATCGTTACATCCTGCGCCAGTATATGGCCAATCTTGTGCTGGGGATATTCATATTCACTTTTGTTCTTCTGCTGGACAGGCTCTTTGAGCTTGTGGACCTGCTGATTAATAAGGGGGTCGGGCTTTATCTCACGGCGAAGCTTCTTTTCTTCCTTGTGCCGTCGACGTTTTCTCTTACTCTTCCGATCGCCATTCTGCTCGGAGTTCTTTTAACTTTCGGCCACATGTCCGAGACCAACGAAGTGACGGCGGTCAGGGCCAGCGGCGTTTCGCCGGCGCATTTCCTGTTCGCCCCTCTGGGAGTGGCGTTGGCTGCGACTTTGTTCCTGATACCGTTCAATTCCGTATGGGCGCCGCATGCCCATTCGCATTTCCGGACGCTTTATCTGGAAGTTCTCCAGCGCAATCCCCTTGTGCAGATCGAGGAAAAAACCTTTGCCGATATCGGCGAGTACCATCTGTATGTCGAGCACAAAAGCAGGAAAGCCCCCCAGCTGCGGGGCGTAACCATTTACAAAATTTCTCCGGGCAGCGAACCCCTGCGGATTTATGCGGAGAATGGAGATGCCTCCGTAGATCCGAGCCGGGGCATGACTTTGAACCTGCATAACGGGCATATTGAAGAGATTGACACGGTTAATCCGAACCGCTGGTTTTATACCTCCTTCGAAAACTACATGTTTTTTATCCCCTTTCATTCGCAAAATCAAGCGACAACCCGCGCTATCGAAGAAATGGACAGCGGCGAACTGACGGCGCAGATCGCGAAGCTGAAAAAGGCGGGGCTTCCTTATCCGATTTTCAGCTGCCAGAAGTATCTGCGCCTGGCTCTGGCGATCACACCGGTTTTGTTCGTGCTTCTGGGAATCCCTCTGGGTGTGCGGGTCAGGCATGGAGGCACGTCAATTGGTTTCGGTATGAGCGTGCTTTTGATTTTCGTTTATTATGTTATTACCATGGGCGGTTTAAGCGCCGGGCAGCGCGGCATATTGCCTGCAGCTTTATCCGTTTCCTTTGGCAATTTAGTCGTGCTGATTTTGGGGGTTATACTGACATGGCGATTCCTGCGCCAGTAGGGTGGACTTTTGAGTATCGTAAAAATTATTGACCTGTATCTTGTCAGACATTTTCTCAAGCCGCTGGGCGCGTGTGTGGCGATTTTTGTGATTCTTGTATTGATAGGACGTTTTTTCGACAAGATGGATATCCTCACCAATTTCCACGCGCGCAGCGGGGATATAATTCTTTTCCTGATACTGGGCCTGCCTTACTGGCTCAACCTTGTTTTCCCCGTAGCCACCCTGCTGGCTCTGATGTTTTCACTGGGCCAGCTGCAGCAGCACGGCGAGATAACGGCCATGCGTGGAGCAGGGATTTCGAATTTCCGGTTGTTCGCCCCATTTATGGTTTTAGGCATAATCATCTCGGGGATTTCTCTTATTGGCGGACTGACCTTTTTGCCCGCGTTGAACACCAAATCAACTTTAATTTATCGCCAGCACATAAAGCATGAACAGGTTTCCAGCACCCAGCGCGACCATGTGGTTGCTACGGGCCTGGATCACCGGCGGTTTACTATCGGCTGGCTGGATTCGAGCACGGGATTGCTGAAGGATGTGGTCATAGATCAATTCGACAGCGAGGCACATCTTTTGACTACGCTTTCAGCGCAGGAAGGACAGTATCAGCATGATAAATGGACGTTCCGGCACGGAACTTTTATCCATTTCGATGCAAACGGTGCTTTCATACAGGATCCATTTGAGGAGAAGACATTAGGTCTGCCGGAAAAACTTAAGGATTTCGTTTTTGATGATAAAAAAGCCGATGAATTGACCCAGACGGAACTCAAGCGGCGCATCGGGCACCTGCGCGAACTGGGAATTCCCTCCTTCAAAGAGCAGGTAGGGCTGCATTTAAAATACGCCCTGCCGTTTGCCAACGTTGTCGTGATTCTTCTCGGAATTCCGTTCGCCATAAAAACCGCGCAAAAAGGACGCGTTCAAACGATTGCCTACGCCATGGGCACTACTTTTTTATACTGGGGTATGGTTTCAGCGTGCCAGTCTCTCGGGGAACAGGGGCATCTGCCAGGCTGGATTTCCGCGTGGATGGCAAA
>CAZSAL010000035.1:0-30142 GCA_964604825.1 uncultured Elusimicrobia bacterium | reverse complement strand
CTGGAGCGGCGGCGGCGCCGGTTATGGTGGAAACGGCGGTAAAGGTTACTCCAGTTCCCCGGGCGGTGTTTATGGTTCCACCAACACCCCGGTCCTGCTGGGATCTGGAGGAGGAGGCAGCAGCGTATCGGGGTTGTCAGGAGGCAACGGCGGCGGTGCTCTGGTTTTGAATGTCGGGGTTTTGACAGTTAACGGGACACTTTCAGAAAATGGTTTGTCCGGGACCGCTGGAGGGAGTAATCCGACTGGCGGAGGCGGATCAGGCGGAAGCATTTACGTCACTGCAGGAACGCTGGCCGGGACAGGTTTTATTTCAGCAAATGGTGGAACTGCAGGGGGAACAACCGGAAATCAAGGCGGCGGAAGCGGCGGCGGAAGAATTGCATTGTCTGTGAGTTCGGCATTCAATTATACAGGTACTGTATCAGCCAACGCTGCGTCCGGGGGTAACGGCGGAAGCGGCGGATCTGTCGTTATCAGTGGAAGCGCGCCAATCAGCACCGGTACAATCACGGCCAACGGCGGCTCCGGCGGGAACAGTTCCGGCGGCTGGATTGATGTGAGTGGGACAAACCTTAACTCTTTCACAGGGACGCTTCAGGTAAACGGCGGCACTACGGCTGTTCCGTCGTTGACCGGAGGGATCGCGTTTCCTTCCAATTTCAGCCTGAATGTCGGCGGATCAAACGGCATTGTTTCTCCTCTGCGCCTGGGATCAATCCTGATATCGACCTATACCTTTAACAATATTACGGTCAATTCCGGCGGCGTACTGCAGATTGACGGCAACACCGGGATGAATGTCGGTTGCCCCGGCACTGCCGCAGCCTGCGGCGGGGCTGCAATGATCAATGCTGCGAATGTGACGATTGCGGCAGGCGGCAGCTTCAACGCGAACGGTTTAGGGTTTCCAATTCAATCTGGTCCTGGTGGCGGCGCTTCTGAAGGCTGGTCAGGTGCTGGCGCCGGTTATGGAGGAATTGGTGGTTTTACTTATACTGGCGCAAGTAATCCTCCTGCTGGCGGAGGCGGTGTTTATGGTTCTACAACCATTCCGACAGCCCTGGGATCAGGCGGCGGCGGCGGGGGGAACAGTAATGGTACAGCAGGTCCGGGAGGCGGGGCCCTGATTTTGAATATTACAGGAACTCTTGCAGTTAATGGAACACTTTCAGCAAATGGCGCACCAGGCACAGGATCAAATTATTCCTGCGGAGGCGGTTCCGGCGGCAGCATCGATCTCTCGGCCGGAATCCTTACGGGAACCGGAACCATCGCGGCCAACGGCGGCAGTCCGCAGTCTGCCGGCATCGTCGGAGGAGGGGGCGGCGGCGGACGCATCGCGATATACGTTCCAAATGTGAGCACTGCCTCACTTGCAGCCATCACGGTGTCATCAGGCACGGGAGGCTATAACACCGGTTATTCGACATCCATGGCCCAGCCGGGAACCATTTACATTAATGGCGGAACGGACCGCTACTGGGTAGCCACAACAACAGGCAACTGGTCCAATTACAACAACTGGGCGGTAACTTCCGGAGGGACGGGCGGTTTTGGCGCGCCGCAAGCCGGCCAGCAGGCGATCTTTGACGGAAACGGACTCGGTAACTGCAATATCGATACGACCGTAAACGTTAGTTCGATCACCATCGGCACCGCGACATCTGGTGGGTACACCGGGGCGATCAATGCTTCATCGCAGACGATCACGGTATCGAGTTTCACCCTTAACTACGGGACGTTCTCGGCCTCTTCGGCTACGATTACCATCAACAGCGGGCTCACGGCCTCAAGCGGGACATGGAACGCTGGTTCGAATCCTTTAACCATAAACGGGAATATGACCCTGGCGTCAGGCGCAACGTTCAATACGGGGACGAGCAGCGTGACGTTCGCGGGCGGCGGGACGATGGTTTTGAATGACGCGGGTCTGAACCTCGGCAATGTGATCATCAACGGCAGCGGGGTGGTCACCGCATCTGGAACGATTGTCGCAAACAGCCTGACTAATCAGGCCGGGACGTTCAGCGTTAGTTCTGCGGCGGTCACTGTAAATGGGACACTGTCATTAACAGGGGGCACATTCAACCTTAACACCGGCATCGTGAGTGTCAGTTCCTACACTCAATCTGGTGGTTCCACCTTCAGCGGCGGCAGCGGTAACTTTGCTATAGCTGGTTATTTCGCTACACCGGTTGGGTTTACTGCGCCTTCAGGGAATATGTATGTGGGCGGGAATTTCAGCGGAACGAACGGAACATTCACTTCCGGGACAGTTAATTTGACTGGATCGGGTGGTCTGACGTCACCGGCTTCTGGCAGCGGGTTCAATAATCTGACAGTAGGCGGTGGGGGGCCGATGAACGGTTTGGTGGGATTCTGGACTTTAGATGACAACGCGGCCAATTCAACAGTTCTGGACGTATCCGGTTACATGAATAATGGTAATGCCCAACGGAATACCAACATCCTGCATACGTCAGGAAAAATTAACGGAAGTTTGACGTTTAACGGAAGCAGCGACTACGTGTTGGTTCCAAAGAATTACACCAACTTGTTTGATGCAACAGGATTACCCAAAAATATGTCGGTTAGTTTATGGATTCAGTCGAATGCGAGCCAAAACAAAACTGTTTTAGAGTTCGGGAGCGGAGCCAGTCCTTCTTTCCTCATATCGCAGACTGGCCTCGCTTTCACTTTCTTTACTGAAAATACAGGGTATTTCTATACCACTTCGAATATTTCGACCGGGACTTGGACAAATATCGTTTTTGCGTGTGATAGTGCGAATAATTATATCTATGTTAACGGAACGAATGTATATACCGGAGCCCGCGGTTCATGGGCGGGTAGCGCAACTTCATCCGGCCTTTATTTCGGAACCGGCTATGCTGGTAATTTTTCCGGACAGATTGATGATGTCCGTGTATATAACCGTGCTCTTTCTACCGCCGAGGCCAGTGCGCTAGCGGCTGGGGGCGGGACTTACATTCTCCAGGGGCCGTTGCAATCCAATGGTAATGTGATGGTTCAGGGCGGTTCGCTGGATACATCCAATTACAACGTCACGGTGGGAAGCTTCACCCTCGCAGGTGGGACCTTTGCAGCCCGCGGGTCGAACATCACCATCGCAAGTGCTGCTTCCTTAAATAACGGGACGTTCAACGGGAACAGCGCGAACATCACCGTCGGCGGTAACTGGGTTCTAGGAAGCACTTCCGCTGTGACATTTGCTGCTGGTACATCCACCATTACTTTTAATGGATCAAGTCTCCAGACTGTCCAATCATCAAGTCAGACCTATGCGACGATTGTGACGTCCAATACTACATCGGGCGTCGGGCTTACCTTCCAGGATGCCCTGACAGTCTCGACCTTCACCGCGCTCACCGGCGGCACCACCATTCAGTTCTCAGTCGGGCCGTCCACTATTTCAGTTCTCAGTTCGCTGACTCTCGGCCCTCAGAACTCGGCCCTCGGCCCTGTCTATTTACGCAGCGCAACGTCGGGCACATGGTGGCTGCTGAATGTCTCCGCGGGAGCGGCCCAGACGGTTAAAAATGTCAACGTCCAGGATTCGAACGCTTCCACGGGTCAGACGATCATGGCTACTGACCCGTCGGACGCAGGTGCGGGCAACAACGTGAACTGGCAGTTCGTGGCAGGCCAGCGGTTATGGACAAACGGCTCAGGCAACGGCAAGTGGTCGACCGCCTCGAACTGGACCCCGTCAGGCGTTCCCCAGCCGGGCGATAATCTATTATTTGACGGCGGATACGGATCGGCTTCCAGTTGCACGGTGGACAACCTTGTCAGCGCAGGAACGTCGGCCGTTACGGCGCTCGCCTCGATCACGCTGAACCCCAATTACACCGGCACAGTGGCGTTCTCTTCCAGCGCGGTGGCGATATCGGGATCAATTCCCACGCAGGTACACGCAATATACGTTTCCACTTTCACTGTTTACGGCGGTACAGTCACGTTTGCGGGCGATACCGGCGCGAATGCCGGCGCATGTCTTGGCGTAGCCTGCGGCGCCGGCTTTGAGATTGTCGGATCCAGCATGACGATCGGTCTTAGCGGCAATGTGAATGCGAATGGACTGGGGTTTGCAATTGGAAGCGGCCCTAGTAAAGGGACTACTAATAGTAGTGGCGGAGGAGGAGCCGGTTATGGCGGTGTAGGTGGAGCCACCTGGCACTCCGGCAACACTGGCGGCGCCGGCACACTTGTTTACGGTTCTACATCTGCTCCGATGGCTCTGGGATCAGGTGGAGGCGGAGGAGGACCTGGTGGTGGCGCCATGTTTTTGAACATAGGAGCGCTTACTGTGAACGGAACGCTCTCCGCAAATGGCGGAGGAAGCCCGCCCCAAACTTATTACGGTCCCGGCGCCGGTTCCGGAGGAAGCGTTTATATCACCGCGGCTACGATAGCAGGGAGCGGATTCATTACTGTTAATGGCGGTGTTTCCGGAGCCTGCACTGGTTCTCCAGGAGGCGGCGGAGGGGGCGGAAGAGTAGCGCTGAACATTAGTTCTGCCTTTACCTATACGGGGACAGTGGCGGCAAACGGTGGGATGGCCGGTTCGGGCAACGGCCTTAACGGCAACGGCGGTTCCGTAATCATCAGCGGTGCCGGAGCGTCGTTAAGCTCCGGTACGATCACGGCCAATAGCCCATATGTCATGCAACAACCTAACGGGTACGGAGGCTGGATCGATCTGAGTGGAGCCAATCTCAACTCTTTCAGCGGTACATTGCAGGATGGATGTTCCTATTACCCATCTATCACTCCAGGTTCTTCCTTAAGCGGCGGGATCGCCTTCCCTCCTAATTTCAACCTTACTGTAGGTGGATCGGGCATTGTTTCACCTTTGCGGTTGGGGTCAACATTTATTTCGACCTATACCTTTAACAACATCATGGTCAATTCCGGAGCCGCGCTTCAGATCGATGGCAATACCTCCATGAATCCGGTTTGTCCGGGTACGACCACAGCCTGCGGCGGCGCGGCGACGATCAACGCGGTAAATGTGACGATCCTGTCCGGAGGCAGCCTGAACGCGGACGGTCTTGGTTTTCCCGGCAGTACCAGCAACCCTCAAAATGGTACCGGTCCCGGTGAGGGATTAGGCGGTAGTGCGGCCAGCTATGGCGGACGTGGCGGTAATAATGGTGGCACGATTATTTACGGCTCAACCACAAACCCTACCGCCCTCGGGTCCGGCGGTGGAAGTGCGACTACTGGTGGCGCCAACGGCAACGGCGGCAACGGCGGCGGCGCCGTGATTTTGAACATTACAGGCGCTCTGATCGATAGCGGAACGATTTCTGCCAATGGTGGCAGCGGTTTAAATGATCCTTCTGGTACTGGCAGGTATGGAAGCAGTGGTTCCGGAGGGAGCGTCTATATCAGTGCGAGAGTGCTTTCAGGAAACGGCTCCATTACGGCTAACGGGGGGACTACTGATACTGGTGCCAACGGCAATGGAGGCGGGGGCGGGGGGCGCATCGCGATCTATGTTCCCAACGTCAGCACGGCCTCGCTTACCGCTCTCACCGTGTCATCAGGTGCATATGGCAGTCCCAGCGCCTCATCGGGAACCATCTACATCGCGGGCGGGACGGATCGTTACTGGATCGCGGCAACCACCGGGAACTGGTCCAACTATAGCAACTGGGCGACAGCCTCAGGCGGGCCGGGCGGCGCGGGCGTGCCGCAGACCGGCCAGCAGGCGATCTTTGACGGAAACGGACTCGGTAACTGCACCATCGATACTTCCGTCAGCGTTTCCTCGCTGACCGTCAGTACAAGCACGACCGGCGGTTACACCGGGACGATCAACGCTTCTACGTATACGCTTTCTATCGCCCAGAACTTCACAATGAACAACGGGACGTTTACCGCGACTGCGGCTAATGTGAACATTGGGGGCTCGTGGCTTGTGTCCGGGGGATCGTATAACGCAGGAGGGTCCTCCAGTACCTTCAACGGCTCGGGCGCGATGACGCTGTATGACAATGGAATCAGTCTCGGCAATGTTGTTGTCAACGGCAGCGGGGTGGTCACCGCATCTGGCACGATTGTCGCAAACAGCCTGACGCTGACTGCGGGAACGCTCAGCGCAGGCAATTCTCAGTTATCAGTTATCAATTATCAGCAGATCGGCGGGACGTTCAGCGGAGGCAGCGGTGGTTTTGCCATTGCGGGAGATTTCGCGCCGCAGGGCGGTAACTTCATCGCGCCTTCGGGAGCGTTAAGTGTGGGCGGCAATTTCAACGGCGCTTCCGGCGCGGCGTTCACCCCTAACGGCGGAACAGTGTTTTTAACCGGTTCCGGCAGCCAGACTCTTACGCCGCCTTCCGGCGGGTTCAGCAGCCTTGTCGTGGGCAGCGTTGCAAACGGCCTTGTGGGATACTGGAAACTGGACGACCTGCCCCTGAACGGCGCTATCATCGATTACAGCGGCTACGGCAACAACGGTACGGCCGCAAACTTCGTGTCTCCTTATGGATATTCCGGCAATATGCCCGGGATTCTTAGCGGGTCCGTATCGGGAAGCCGCAATTTCGACGGGGGTGTGGATTATGTGGATGCCGGCAGCGCGATCCCGCTGGATTCAAACAACTGGACGATGAGTCTATGGATGGATCCAACGGCTATCAATGCGAATGCGCGATCGCTGTCTTATTACTGCGACGGACCGAACGTATGGTGGGCCAATGGCGCGATAGAAGTTGTTCACGGCGGGACGATTGATTTCAACTGCAATATCACGGCAGAGACAGGCGTCTGGCAGCATATTGTCGTCACCAGAACCGGTTCTACCATAACGGCCTATCTGAATGGCGTTCAGACCGCACAGAACACATCCTTCTCTGCGGCATATACCGCGGACGGCTCGGTACGCATGGGAGTTTCCGCCTGCGCCAGCGATCGGTATCCGGGATATCTTGCCGGCGTACGCATTTACAACCGCGGCCTTTCCTCGGCAGAAGTCGCAGCTCTGGCGTCCGGCGCAGGAAACGGCGGTGGCGCCTATGCGCTGAACGGTTCTCTTTCTCTCAGCGGCGGCCTGACTGTCAGCAACGCGGCTTTCGATACCGCGGGCAACACGGTAAGCGCCAGCAGCTTCACGCTGGCAGGCGGGACGTTCACGGCGCGCGGGTCAGCGATGACCATCACCAATGCCGCTTCCTTGAACAAAGGAACGTTTAATGGCGGTTCGGCTTCGCTCATCATAAACGGCAACTGGGTAATGGCAAGCACGTCCGCGGTGACCTTTAACGCGGGAACATCTACGGTCGCCTTCAACGGCAATTCGCTGCAGACAGTGAAGTCTTCCTCCCAGACCTACGCGACGATCATCGCGTCGAATACCACGAGCGGCGTGGGCGTGCAGTTCCTGGACAGCCTGACGGTATCCACCTTCACCGCGCTCTCCGGCGGCACCACCATTCAGTTCGCAGTCGGGCCGTCCAGTTTGACGGTGTTGAACTACCTGGCCCTCGGCCCTCGGCCCTCGGCCCTGTTGTACCTCCGCCCTTTAATCGCAAATACGACCTGGGGACTACAACTTAATGCGGGCGCGCTGCAGAGCGTGCAGAACGTTGATGTTTCATCTTCCAACGCGTCGGGCGGGCAGGCGGTTGTTGCCGGCACCTCAAGCGTTGACTCCGGCGGGAACACGAACTGGCTCTTTAACGCCGGAGCCAGACATTACTGGATCGCTTCTTCCACAGGCAACTGGTCCAATCCTTTGAACTGGGCGTACGTGTCCGGCGGGGTTGGCGGGGCGGGGTATCCGCAGGCCGGACAGCAGGCGATCTTTGACGGAAACGGACTCGGTAACTGCACCATCGATACAACCGTCAACGTTTCCTCGCTGACCGTCAGCACAAGCACTGCCGGTGGGTACACGGGAACGATAAATGCTGGTTCACAGTCAATCACGGTATCCACGTTTACTCTGAACTACGGGACGTTCATTGCTTCCAACTCCGTAATCATGGTGAACGGCCCCCTGACGGTTTCCTCCGGTACCTTCGGCGCCACCACGGACGCTTCGTCCATGACGGTAGCCGGGAACGTAACGATGACGAGCGGTACCTGGAATGCCGGCGGATCGACGATAACTGTTTCCGGGAACTGGAATTCTTCCGCAGGAATATTTAACGCCGGAACCAGTAATCTGGTTTTGAACGGCGCTGGAACGATCAATGTGGCCGGCGCACAGTACCTTTATAACTTCACGGCAGCGGCGCCCGGCCGTACTACGACGCTTTCGTCTGATTTATACGTAAACAACCTGGTCACTTTATCCGGCGGCGGAACGCTTTCCATGGGCAGTCAGAATCTGCGGATGTACAGGTCGAACGGCGATCCGCTGGTTCTTAACGGAGCAACCGTTACCAACGGAGGGAATGCAGGCATCGTTATTTATCGTCCCGGCGCAAACATCAGCGTGGCCGGAGGGAATATAAACGCAAACGTGCATTATTCTCCTGCCGTGGGAAGCGCTGTTACCCTGACTTCTCCTCTGACCTGTGCGAATCTGGCCGTCTATGGCTATAGCTCCGGGACGGCCAATGCCGCTGTCTTGAATACCAACGGCTACACGGTATCCGTTTCCAGCCTGACAATCGGATTTGTAACCAATAATTCGAAGAGCGGCACTTTGAATACCGGCAGTTCCACCGTCAATGTCAGCGGAAATCTGGTTATCGTCGCTCCCGATGTCAGTGACGCCAATACCCTGAACGCGACAGGGTCGTCCGGCATCAACGTTGGAGGGAACTGGACAAACGGCGGGACCTTCGTCGCGGGTTCGTCGGCGGTTACATTCGACGGCTCAGGCATACAGCTTATCCAGTCGTCAAGCCAGACCTACGCGACGATCATCGCTTCAAACACCTATAGCGGCGTGGGCGTGCAGTTCCTGGACAGCCTGACGGTGTCCTCCTTCACCGCGCTCTCCGGCGGCGCCACCATTCAGTTCGCGGTTATGCCGTCCAGTCTTTCTGTTCTCAGTTCTCTGACTCTAGGCCCTCAGAACTCGGCCCTCGGCCCTGTCTATCTACAGTCCGCGGTTCCCGGCACGCGCTGGGCCCTGAACCTGAAACACGGGGCCCGGAGCAACCTAGTGAACACCAGCGTCCAGGATTCCGACGCTTCCGGCGGGCAGACAGTCTACGCTACGAGCTCTACGAATGTAAACGCAGGCAATAACGTCAACTGGGTCTTCACCAGTGTGCCGCATACCTATTACTGGGTGGCCCAGTCCGCTGGCAACTGGTACAACGCGGCCAACTGGGCCCTGGCGTCAGGCGGAACCGGCGGCGCGGGAGTCCCGGGGCTTTTCGATACGGTCATATTCGACTCCAACAGCGTTTCAAATTGCTTCATGGACGAGGAAGTGAGCGTTGCAAGCCTGACCCTTACCTCGACATTCGGCGGCGCTTACTCCTTGAATACGCAGGGTTATGCGCTGACGGTTTCGAGCGGCCTGTCTCAGGCCAACGGCATATTCAACGCTTCGTCTACCGTCATTACCGTTAACGGCCCGGTGACTCTCAGCAACAGGGCTGTGTTCAATGTTCAAGGTTCAACGGCCGCAATTAACGGGCCGTTCACGCAATCGAGCGGGACGTTCAACGCCTACTCGGCATTATTATCGATAGCCGGTAACTTATCGCTGAACAGCGGAACGTTCAATGCCGGTTCGGTTTCGCTCACCGCAGGCGGCAGCTGGACTCAGAGCAGCGGTACGTTCAGCGCTCCGGGCGCCACCGTCAGCGTTAACGGGAGCTTCACGCAGTCCGGCGGAACGTGGAACGGCGGTTCCGCTTCTCTGGCCATAGGCAGCGCGGCTGCGATAAGCGGAGGATCCTTTAATATCGCAACGACAACTGTGGCTGGACCGTTTACGCAGTCCGGCGGAGCGGCTTCAATTAGCGCGGGTGTGCCGGTGGTATTTTCAAGTTCCGTGGTTCTGTCGGGCGGAGCGATATTCAATGCCGGTTCTTCCTCGATTTCGGTGCAGGGGGACTGGGACGTCCGGGCGGGCATATTTACGCAATCCGGAGCGGGGATACTGAATCTTGCCGGCTCAGGAAGGCAGAATGTTTATTCATCGAGCCAGACCTACACGTTCATAAACATCACCAATCCCACAATTGTGCAGTTCCATGACAGTCTGACGGTATCCACCTTCACCGCGCTCACCGGCGGGACCACCGTCCAGTTTGCGGTGGAGCCGGCGTCAATCACAATTACAGGGTATTGGGGACTGGGTAGTGGGTTGAACCATTTACCCATTGACCTTCGCTCTTCTGTGCCTGGCACCACGTGGAGTCTGAACCTGGTTACCGGGGCGACAGCCACTATCGTGAACACCAGCGTCCAGGATTCCGACGCTTCCGGCGGGCAGACGATTTACGCCACAAGCTCCACGAACGTCAACATGGGCGACAACTTCAACTGGGTGTTCCGGACCACGCCGGTTACGCTCTACTGGGTATGGCAGGGCGGTACGCCCGGGAACTGGTACCGGCCGCAGAACTGGTCGCTATCTTCAAACGGGCAGGGAAATCAGGCCGGCACGCCGGGGCCGGGAGATACCGCCATATTCGACCAAAACGGCGCGGACTGCGTCATAGACCAGGGTGTTTCCGTTGGAAGCATCACTTTGACTTCAGGATACGACGGGACCCTGGATACGCAGGACAACCAGCTTACCGTTTCAAGCAATCTGACGTTAAACGGAGGGACGTTTGACGCAAACGCTTCCACGATCACGCTGGGAGGCAACTGGGTCTCCACGACGACCGCCATGTTCAATGCCGGCGCAAGCAGCGTCACCTTTACCGGGCTGACTCCGGTCCTGTCCGGCAATACCACCTTCTACAGCTTCGTCTATCAGGTTGCCGGAGGGACGCTGACGCTTCCTGCCGGGTCCACAACCACTATAACCAACATGCTCAGGGCTCAGGGCTCAGGGCTCGGAACGCCCGTATATATAAGATCGACAACCAGCGGCCAGCAGGCATACCTTAGACTCCAGCCCGGCGCCCAGAGCGCCGTATCGTACGCTGATGTAGCGGACAATAACGCTTCCGGGGGACAGACCATCAGGGTGGGAACTGTATCCGTTGTTGATTCCGGGGACAACGTAAACTGGACTTTCGGGGAGCCTGCGCCCGGGCAAATTTCAATTCAAGCGGTATTTTCTTCCAGCATTACGGTGAGCTGGGTCCAGCCTTTGGACAATCAGGGGCGCCTGACAGGGCTTTCCGGATATGAACTGGATGCGTCCACAAACGGCTTGTTTGCGCCGGTTTCAACCTTTACGGTTACGTCAAGCACTGGTGCGGCAAGCCTGAGCGCAAACGGGCTCCTCGCAAGTACCACCTATTATCTGCGGGTCTGGAGCCTGTGGAACGGGGACGCGAGTTCCAGCACGGCAATATCTACCATCACTCTGCCTGCTGGAACGGGCGCTCCTGTATTCAGCAACGTATGGTTAAGTTCGTTCACCGTAAGCTGGTCCAGCGGCTCAGGCGCGTCCTGGAACCAGCCGGGGACGCTCTATACGCTGGAAGTTTCGACGAACAGCGCTCTTTCTCCAGTGTACATCTCCACAAGCACGTTAAATTACGGCAACGTGGTCATTACTGGGTTGTCGCCAAATGCCACCTGGTATGCGGCAGTGCGGGCGGCGTGGGGACCGTTTAATGCGGTGAACTCTACTTCCACCCTGGCGACCATTCCGGGGGCGCCTGTCTTCCCAATGATAGGAGTCAGTTCCTTCACCGTAAGCTGGTCCAGCGGGTCGGATGGGGTGAACTGGAACCCGGCAGGCACATGGTATGAAGTGGATTATTCCACGGATTCCATCTTTGGGGTAAAAAGTACGCTCGAACTGGCCGGCATGTCGACTGCGATTACGGGATTGATGGGCGGCGCCACCTATTATGTCGAAGTCAGGGCGCAGAATTGGAACGGTATCGACACTTTCTTCAGCTCCGGCGCGGTAACAACCAGCCCTGCCAATACTTATTACTGGATATCAACAGGAACTTCAAACTGGAACAACATGGCGAACTGGTCAGCCGCATCAGGCGGTTTGGGCTGGGTAGGCGTTCCGAGATCCAGCAGTACCGTCATCTTTGATGGGAATGGGCCAGGGTCATGCGCGTTTGATATTCCTGTAAATGTCGGCGCGCTTACGCTCAGCACTTCCGTTGCCGGCGGCTATACCGGGACGATCAATACGCAGTCCAACCCTGTTGCGGTTTCCAGCTTCACGCTCAATAACGGCGTATTCAATGCGGGTTCGTCTTCGCTCACCATAAACGGCGTCTGGACTCTGGCCGGAGGGAGCTTCAATGCCGGAAGTTCCACGGTCACCTTCGGCGGCGTGACCGGCGGCGTAATCAGGACCGGCGGGCAGGCGTTCAATAACGCGGTGTTCTCCGGCGCCGGATACTGGACTCTTGCGGACACCTTTACCGCCGCAGGCCTTTTGACCATCAACTCGGGAACGCTCGACACCTCGAGCAGGACTGTCGTCGTAAGCGGGTTTGTCGAGAATTACGGCGCCTTCATTGCGGAAAGATCTTCGGTGACGGTCTCGGGCGACCTGAGCATTGCCGGCGGTACCTACGCGGCTGGAACATCGACCCTGACGGTTGCGGGGAACGCGACTTTCGCTCCGGCGGCGGCTTTTAATTACGGCGGCGGCGCGTTGAATCTGGCGGGCTCCGGCAAAAACTGGTCGCCAGGAGGCCAGAGCTACTGGAACGTCACCGTTTCGAGCGCGATAAACGTAGTCGGTTCGTCGGCGACTATCCTCAACGCCTTGAATGTCGGAGTGAAGGTCGGCGCCGTCAATCAGACCGGCGCCGTTTCGATCGCCACGTCCGCCGCGGTTGTTCTGCCCGGTCTATCGGGGATCAACTGGATCAACCCGTCTAAATCCGCCATCGGCGGGAACGGGAATCTTATCTTCCTGGATAACACCAACCCATACTGCACGGGCAACAGCGGAACCGCCGGCAACCTGAACTCGCCGGTGATTTTCCAGAATACGGCGCCGGGGCTGACGCCGCTGCCCACTGTCCCGTCCGGCGTTTACGGAAGCACGGTTACCGTAACAGGCTTTGGCTCCGGTTCGATCGTGAACATGGGAGACGGATCAAGCAACCCGCCTTCATTCGTATTCAACCAGGCTCTGATCGTGAGCAGCTGCACGCTGTACGGAACCTTTACGTCAAAGGCGGGCGTGACGGCGTCGAACGGCATTTATTTAAGCTCAGGCGGGAATCTGTTGACGGGGAACAACGGGACCTGGACCATTTACGGCGGAGATCTTGACGCCAGGGGCGGCATCCTGTATCAGGACTCGTCGGGAATACTGACGTTCGCCGGATCCAATCAGCAGAATGTTTACTCGAACGGCGCCATGTATCTGGGACAGTTAAGCGTTACGGGCTCGACCGTGGCTTTCCGGGACAGCCTGACGGTCTCCAGCTTCACGGACACCGTCGGCGGAGGCTATCTCTATTTCGCGGCAGGCTCCACGCTGACGATTCCCTCCAGCGGCTTCCTGAAACTGTACGTTTCATCGGGTAAGATTTATCTTCGCAGCCTGTCTCTTCATTCGCAGTGGTTCATCAACGTGAGCGCGACCGCGGGGCAGTCTCTGCGCAACGTGGATGTGCAGGATTCCAACGGGAGTCCGGGCGCCCAGATCAACGCCAGTTATAACGGCAATGACTCAGGCGACAACCAGAACTGGTATTTCGGCAGCAGCCTTTACTGGATCAATAAATCAGGGACAGTAAACTGGAGCGCTCTCAACGCCAATACCGGAGTTTATTACTGGTCGTATTCTTCAGGGGGCCAGGGTTCGCCGACCGCCGTGCCGGGCACGACGAGTTCGTATTCCAGCTATACCGTGGTTTTCGACACTAACGGCGTTGGGCCCTGCAATATGGACAACCCGGTAACCCTGACGGGCTTGAGCATCACCGGGGCTAATGACAAGCTCGACACCAAGGGGAACAACCTGACGCTCAACGGCGACTTTGACGTGATCAGCGGGACTTTTACGGCTTCACAAAATTCCCAGACCCTCCTTTATTCCACCATCACCGTGAACGGCGGCGTTTTCTTCGGGCCCGCAGCCGTTTTCGCCGGAAGCGGAAGCGGAAACCAGAGCTACCTGATATTGAACGGGTCTTCCGGAACATTTACTGGCAACGGGAATCATCTTTACAACCTGATCGTTTCCTCTTCCTCCATTTATGCGCTGGGAGGCGTTTCCACCAATACCGTGGACAATTCGTTTGTCGCGGGCGGCACAGTTACCCTGAATACGGCTCTGGATATCGCCGCGAACAGGACGGCAGCCATTACGGGAGTATTGAACGGCCCCGCTCCGCTCATACTGGAACCAGGCGCGGTCCTGAACGTTAACGGCGGAACCGTGAACGCGCCGGTCATATTCCGCGTCAATTCCTCTAATCCGGCCATCCCCCAGACTGTTTATGGCGGTCCGGTCACGATTCAGGGAACCGTATCAAACGCCAGGGCGCAGCTCCCGACGGGTTCCTATAGCTTCAACGGCGGGCTCGGCCTGTCCGGCGGAGTCCTCTTTAATATGAATTATTCTACGGTTTCCGCAGGCGGGAACTGGGACATGAGGGGAGGAACGCTCACTGCGGGCGGATCCCTCATTCTGAACGGAACGGCTGCGCAGAACGTCTGGTCTTCCGGCGCCGCCTACGGCGCCGTTACCGTTATCAATGCCTCTACGGTGACTTTCCAGGACGCCCTGACCGTGGCGGCTTTCACCTCCAGCGCTCCCGTACAGGCGCTTTATTTCTCGAGCATGACGGTCACCGGCGCGCTGACGTTTAATCCTTCTTCAGGCCAGCAGGTATTACTGCGGCCTGTTGTCCCCAACACGCCGTGGTACCTGCGGGTTCTGGCAGCGGCGTCTCAATCTGTTGAAAACGTCAATGTCTCGTCTTCCAACGCGTCCGGCGGCGCTATGATTTTGACGGACACGTCCAGCGTTGACTCGGGCGGAAACGTCAACTGGCTGTTCACCGCAATATCATTTACCGCTTTCAGCACCGCTCCGGCCTCCGCCGAACAGGGGGGAATTAATCCGGTTAACATGCTGGGATTCACCCTGTATACGCCCAACACCGCTTCTTTTAATTCTATTCAACTCCAGTTGACCGGGAATGCCTCGAACGCCGATGTCGACTACCTTGATATCTACGAACAGAACAGCAATGGTTCCCTGACTTCAATGGCTTATGTGTCGTATCCGTTCGGCACCTCGGGCACAGGCGGCATGAGCGGCGTTATTCCTCTGGCAACGACGCAGGGACCACCTCCGGCAGTCAATTCGTCATCGCAGACTTTTTACGCGGCCATCCATCTTAACGACAGGTACATTGGATCGCCGAATGAATTGATCGGGATACAGATCAGCTCGGCTGCGAGCCTGGCTTTCAACTCCGGCGCGGGCTTCCTGCCGAACTCCACGGTCTTCCCCGCGTCTTCGACGCTGACGCAGATTCTCAAAGACCCGGATACGTTTAATTTAACTCTGGATACGTCGATATGGCAGCAGAACGGAGCGGAAGCTCCGCAGGGCAACATACTGCCCTTTGCCAAGATGCAGGCCTGGGCGGGCCGGGACCGCGTGTTCTGGACGGGTCTGACCGTAACCCTGCTTGCCGCTCAATCCGGAGACGTTGACAACATGTCTATCTGGCGCTGTCCCTCGAGCGCCAACTGTTCCACGGGCCTGACGCTGATCGGCCAGGCTTCTTTCGTGAACGGGAAGGCCGTCGTGAACTTCGGCGCCACGGAAACCGTAACGGCAAGCACCCAGACGTATATTTTTAAGACACAGATCGACGCCAACGCCGCGCTGGGTGACGAGGTTGGATTTGAGATCGCGTCTTCGTCCGCTTTTGCCCTGATCCCGCCGGACGCATTCAGCGCGGCCGGCGCCGCGGCGTTTCCTTATCAAACAGCGCTCTCGACCATAACTCTGTCCAATAACGTCTTATCCATAGCGCAGGCGCCGTACCTGTCTCCCGCGTCGCTGCTTTATGGAACGACCAATGCGATGCAGCTTCTGCAGTTTAACGTAAGCAACGGCAACGCCCTGTGGGATTCGTTGAACGTCCAGCTGACCGCCGGAACCCCCTATGATTTTGATCAGGTTCTTATTTATCAGGCCTCCGAGCAGAACGATTATTTTGGCGGCGCCTGGCACTTCCAGCCGGTTATCGATCCCCTGGTGTCGGTTACATCGGCTACTTTCAACCTGAGCGGTTCCGCGATCGTCCCGTTGTCTCCTCCGTTGACGGTCCCGAGCGGCATGCCGAATTATTACTGGGTGGCGGTCCATGTGAAAAACGTCGCCGGCGCAAACGACCCGGCGGCCACGGCGGTCACCGGGTGCAAAATGGACAATTCCATCACCACCACGACGGTGACCGGACTGCCCATCGCTTCGTCAGGAACTTCGGTAATTACTCCGACAATCGACACGGCTGCTATAACGGCCGCGCCTCCATTGACCCTGAGTCACTTCGTCCTTCAGGGATCGACCAACGTCGCCATGCTGCAGGTTCAATTTGTGACAAAGACCTATCCGGTACAGATCAATTCCATGAGAATTGACTACTCCGGATCGCAGCCATCCGATATAACGAAAATCAGCGTATTCCAGGACAATGGAAGCGGCATCTTCGATCCGTTAAACGATACGCTGGTGGGGAACGGCAGCTTTAACGGAAGTTATTCAGCCACGCTTAATTTGTCGAACGTAACCGTAAATACCGCCACCTCAACCTATTATGTGGTATGCAATTTCGATCCCAACGCGGTTCCCGGCAACACCGAAGAGATACTGATAAAGGATCAGAGCTACTTCACCGTCAATTCTCCGAACTATGCGTTTATGCCTGTGCCGAACGCATCCTCGCAGGTGACGATCATAAAGCAGCCGACGACGATAATGGTAAGCACGCAGGTCCTTATAACCAGTTCGATTAATCCGGGCGCAGTCAACCAGGCCGTGCTCAGCATGATCCTGTGGACGCAGCAGAGCTACGCGACCATATCGGCTTTGCCGGTAACGCTCTACGGCAGTCCTGCCGATGTCGGAAGCGTGCAGATTTTTATGGACAGGACGGGCAATATAAACGCGGGGTTCGACCCCAGCGCCGATATGCCGCCTTTATCCGCCGCAGTCGGTTTCCCCGGCAGCGGCCAGACCGTGAACGTAGCCATCAGCACTTTGACCGTTACGACGTCTTCGCAGACGCTGTTCGTAGTAGTGAATATGTCCACCGGCGCCGTGCCTGGGGATACATTCAAACTGCAGATAAACGCTCCCGTGATCTCATCGCAGGGCGATACCACCAATTTCACCGCCACTCTGGTGCAGTTGACGGTAAACCAGCCTCCCAGCACAATCCTGATGGTGCCGGGAGATACGCATCCGTCGAGCCTTTTGCAGGGTGAAATTAATGTGGCGATAGCGTCCTTTACTCTGGCTGTGGATCAATATTCTGTTCCGTGGACCAGCCTGACGGTTTACCATAACGGGACGGGAGCGAACAGCGACGTCTCTTCCCTGAGGATTTACAGCGATTCAGGCAACAGCCCTGGAAGCCAGATCAGCCTGGGTTCGCCGCAATTCGGACAGGATGGTTCCGCCATTATTTCCCTGCAAACGCCGCAGACGATCAGTCCCACGGCGCAGAAATACTGGATTGTCTGCAATATTTCCGGCAGCGCCATGGCTTATAAAACCCTGGGGATCATACTGACCCCGAGTTCTTTCGCGATCAATAATTCCGTGTGGCCGTCCGGTTCCCAGCCCTTTGCCACCAACCCGGTTGAGATCATGCCTACGGTCGATACGGTCACAGTCACGCCCGGGACTCCCTTATATCCGGTGCTGACGCAGAACGACGCAAACAAAGTAATCGGCCGCTTCTCAATGAAAACGGCGGCATACACGGTTTTGTGGACGGGGCTTCAGGTGGATCATAGCGGCGGATCCGACGGGGATATTACGTCCATAGCCGTCTATACCGATAATGCCAATGGAAGCCTTGATCTTACGAAGGATCAGCTTGTCGGTTCGGACCTGAATGGTTTTCATTCAGGTTCCGACACTATCAGTTTAAGTTCCGCTCAGGCGATCAGCCCTATCGCCCAGAGTTATATCCTTGTTGTTTCGCTTTCGCGGACTGCGACTTTTGGCCAGCCGCTGGTTCTTTCAATGCAGAATTCCGCCTATGTGTCCGTGGCCAGCCCGAATTTCACGGCGTTTTCGACTTCGCCGATCGTCTTCACGTCACAGGGCAGCGTCAATAAATTGGGAGACGACCTCTATATCAGCCTGAGCACCGCTTCAACGGGCGAGTTTTATCAGGGGGTCAGCAAATATCCCGTCACGGAAATGGTCCTGAGCGCGGGACAGGACCAGGTGGAAATCTCCGCCCTGACGATGGTGCAGTACGGCACGGCCACGGTTTCAGATATCAACGCGGTTGGACTTTATCCTGCGGACTCGAACGGCGAATTCAACGCAGGCGCCTCGCCTGTAGCCATTGCGGTTCCGGGTTCGGGCAATACATACGCCTTCTACTTCTCCCCGCTTAAGATCGGGCACTCCGGACCGCAGATCTACTACATTACGGCTGATATGTCTGCGACTGCGGTAATCGGCCGCACGGTCGGATTCAAGATTCTTCCGGGGAATGTCAGCTTGACCTATGCGGTTGACGTCGTAACCACGACTCTGCCTGTTTCCGGGCCGCTGATTGCGGTGCTGGATCCGCATATGCCCCGGCCGCCGGTGGTTTCCATCACCAGCGCCTACTCGAACAGCCCGAGCCGGTTGAGCGCATACTGGGGGTCGAGCGTGCCTCTGGGATCGATCACGCAGTACGATTACGCCATCGGCACAACGCCGGGAGGCACGGACGTAGCTCCCTTCAGTTCGGCCGGGACGGCCACTTCCGTCACCCGTGGCGGGCTGCTGCTTACCGACGGTATTACCTATTACTTCAGCGTCAAGGCGGAGGGCGACACAGGAGAGTGGAGCGGCGTGGCTACTTCAAGCGGCGTACTTGTCGACTCACAGCAGCCGCAGCCTCCTACGGGCGTGACCGCGATCATCGATAACCAGTCCGTTGTTCTTTCCTGGCTGCCGGCTCTCTCAGGGCCTTCCGGGGTCGGCCAGTATTTCACCTACATGCGTTCCGGCATATCTCCGCAGAAGGTTCTTGTGGCAACCACAAGCGTATCCGGAGCTTCGGTGGCTACCTGGCAGCCGGATGCGACGGGCCATGGGGCGTTTTCCGCTCAACAGTCCGGAGGAGCCGGAAGCCCGGCCATAGGCGCCGCTTTCAGCAACCCTGTTGCCGCGCGGACGGGATCAAACGGCGCGATTACCGGAGTTATCGTCAATAATCTCGCCCCCGGATGCTATTTCTTCAGCGTTCAATCCATGAGCAACGCCGGGCTCCTGTCGAATTATTCGCCGGAAACCGAGGTCCTTTTCGACATGATCAACCTGCCCGGAGTCCTGACTTCCGTTTCGAATTATCCGAACCCGTTCGATTCGCGGAAAGGACAGACGACCATCAATTACGTCTTGAATCAGAACACCCAGGTGGACATGAGAATTTATGACGTGTTTGGAGGCAAAGTGAAGTCCATGACATTTGGATCAGGCCAGAACGGCGGCATGGAGGGAACAAACAACGTCACCTGGGACGGCACTGATTCCAGCGGCAACAAAGTCTCGAAGGGAATTTATCTGTGCGTCATCGAAGCGCAGGCCAACGGAGGAGGGAATAAAACGACCGTTAAGATAGGGGTGATCCACTGATGAAAAAGTGCCGGACATCAAAACAACGCGGGATGCGGAATGCGGAACGCCGAGTGAATTCAATGCGGAGTTCGGAGTGCGGAGTTCGGAAGAAGGAATTGTTCCTAAAGACCACCTGCTTCCGTCCCTTTCCCTGTCAAATTCATAGGATGGGACAGTCCCCCGTTCGGGGACGCATTACGAACTTCGCATTTCCCGCAATGGCAATCGTCGCAGTTGCCATCAGTCTCTTTCAGATGACAGTGACGGCTCTTCCGTCTGACGGCATCCTGATGATGCCGCGCATGGAACAATCCCTGCCGCAAATCAACCTTACGAATTATCCCAATCCGTTCGATTCGCGAAGGGGTCAGACGACGATTCAGTACACTCTGGATCAGGACCGGAGAGTTACGATTCATATCTACGACGTCTTCGGCGGCAAGGTGAAGACCATGAGTTTTGAAGGCGGGCAGGAAGGCGGCAGACAGGGCACCAACAACGTTTACTGGGACGGAACCACTTCCAGCGGCAGCAAGGTCTCCAAAGGGATCTATCTCTGCATGCTTGAGATCGAAAATTCCGGAGGCAGCAGCAACACCATGATCAAGATAGGCGTCATCCATTGATTAAGCCAGGACATTTTTCGTGTGGCAATGCGGGCTTTACATGCTAAACGATGATCAATGAAGATCGGGATTATGGTTCCGGAACTCTTAGATCACGACAAATTTTTTTGGTGAGAAACTTATGAATTTCTGAATGTCTTGGTACCGTTGAGGTTTCATTTGTCGACGGATTCCAATATACAGAATGGCGTCCGCCTTCGCGTAACAAGAGACAACCGTGCGATATTAAGTGTCGCACAAGATCCCGGCGTTTCATTAGACAGCTATAGAGAGCGGTTCTTCTATGGCGTTGCGATGGCGCAGACGGTGGGCAATTTCGCGATTTGCTTCCAGGATCAGAATCAGGGCTTCCTTAAGGTTCTTTTTGGCTTCGGCAAGAGTTTTTCCCTGAGTGTTTGCGCCGGGGATTTCTTCAATGTAGCCGATGTACCATTTCCCCTGTTTCATATAGACGGCTGTAAATTGACCAATCATAAAAAAAGTCTACTACAGGCCTCTGTTTTTGTCAATTCAATCAGGATTCGGACCTCACCCATTCCTATGTAAATGTCAAGCAAGTGTGGTGACTAACCCGAGGCGAGGCAGTGACTCTCCGCCGGCACAAGGCCGGAGGCATCCCTACCCTCACCCTCGCGTCCGTTCCGTCCCGACCTCCTGTCGATGTATTCTTCGACGGGACCGTCCGCTACTACCGCCTGAGGCGGGAGAGAGGCCGGCCCCAGTGAGAGCCGAGGGTGAGGGTAGGTTCTACAACGTCTCATCCGTTCCCGCAAGGAGAGCGGCATTAGACAAAGGAACGGGAAGTAAACGGGTTCCGTCGGCCTCGCCGCTCAACTAAAGAGATTCTAAGCAGCTACGTCCGCTACTATCGTCCCCTGATACTTAAAATTAAAAAAAACCTTGATTTTCATCAATTACCGGAATAAACATTAACGTAACACTTATAAAAATAGGGCTATTTTGGTGATTTTTCGATGAAATTTCGTGTTTCCGCATTATTGGCGCTGATGCTGGTTGTCCCGGCGCATGTCCTGGCCGGCGTATTTACCGTCACCAGCGTTCTCGACGACGGGAGCTCCGGCACTCTGCGCTGGGCCATCAATCAGGCCAACGGCAGTCCAGGTTCGACAATCACCTTTGATTCCAGTCTGACGGGAAAGACCATTACGCTGTCCAGCGACCTCCCTGCGCTTTCCGCCAGCGCTATGATCGACGGCAATGGTGCGGCAGGCGCTTTAACGGTAGACGGTCAGGGTCTCTATCAAGTCCTTTCCATGGGAGGGGAAAATCTCTTCGTGACCATATCGAGCCTGACGGTGAACGGACCGGCGGTGATAAGCTCCGGGACGCTTCAGACCGGTTCGCCAAACGTAATTTCCACCCGTACCGCGGTTTCTCTGGACGACAATTCAAAGCTGGATCTGCAGAGCAAAAATCAAAATATCGGATCTCTCGCCTCCGCAGCCGCAGCCTCGGTAAACGGCAGCAGCGTGACGCTCGGAAGCGCTCAATTGACTACGGGAAACGACGGTACGGACACGGCCTATATCGGCATTATCTCCGGGACAGGATCGTTGATCAAGGTTGGAACGGGCACGTTTACTCTGGGCGGCAACAATACCTATACGGGAGCCACGCAGATAAACGGGGGCGCGCTGCAAATGGGCACAGGGAACGCTCTTTCCACGGCGACCGCCGTTTCCCTGTCTAATGGTTCGGTCTTTAACCTGCAGGGATATAACCAGCGAATCGGGTCGCTGGCGGATGACGGCAGCGGCACGAGCGTCACGCTTGGCTCCGCCACGTTAACCACAGGCGGCAATGGAACCTCCACCATGTTTGCGGGGATTATCAGTGACAACGGGCAGAACGGTTCCCTGGTGAAAATCGGGACCGGCACGCTGACCCTCTCCGGCCAGAATACCTACGGAGGCGCGACTGTTATTGACGGCGGCGCCCTTCGCATGGGTATTGCTAATGCGATCAGCGCCACTTCCGCGGTTTCCCTTGCGGATGGCGCAACGTTTAATTTAAACGGGAATGATCAGGAGATCGGTTCTCTGGCGTCGACAGGAACGGCGTCGGTCAACGGCAGCAGCGTGATCCTTGGATCGGCGACGCTTATCGCCGGTGATAATGGTATAAGCACAACTTATCTGGGAGTAATTTCTGGTACAGGATCGCTGAATAAGTCCGGATCCGGGACATTGACGCTCGGAGGCAACAATACTTATACCGGCGCGACGCAGATTAACGGCGGCGTTCTGCAGATGGGCATAGAAAATGCGCTCTCCACCGGAACTGCTGTTTCTCTGAATAACGGATCAGCCTTTGATCTGCAGGGATACAACCAGAACATCGGGGCCCTGTCGGATAATGTCGGCGGCACGAGAGTAACGCTGGGAACCGCCACCCTGACTACGGGAAATGAGGGGACAAACACGATATACGATGGAATCATTTCCGGCGATGGGGGATCCCTTGTAAAAGTGGGAACAGGTACGTTTACTCTGGGCGGCGCCAACACCTACACCGGGGCGACGCAAATTAACGGCGGCGTCCTGCAGATGAATACGAATAATGCGCTTTCTATTGCAACCGCCGTTTCCCTTTCGAGTGGAACCACTTTTGATCTGCAAAGCAATAATCAAAGTATTGGTTCCCTGTCCGGAGTGGCCGGCAGCAGCGTAACTTTGGGCGGGGCTAAGTTGACTGTAGGGAATGACGATACAAGCACCACCTACTCCGGCAGTATTTCCGACGGCGGCAATGGAGGCTCCCTGGTCAAGATGGGCACAGGAACATTCACTTTAGCCGGCCACAACACCTATATCGGTGCAACGCAGATTAAGGACGGCGTCCTGCAGATGGGTACGGAGAATGCCATATCACAGAATTCCGACGTTTCTCTGTCAAATGGATCGACTTTTGACCTGCAGGGATACAACCAGGGCATCGGGTCTCTGTCGGATAACGTAGGCGGCACGAGCGTCATGCTGGGCACGGCGACGCTCACCGTCGGGTTTAACAACGGCATGACCAGCTATGACGGGACCATTTCCGGCGCGGGATCGTTAAAAATAGACGGCGGAGGGACCCTCCAGCTTGGCGGATCGAGCGGTAACAGTTATACGGGCAGCACGATCATCAATAACGGTAATTTAACGGCACTCACATACAACGTGCTGGCCAGTTCGAGCGCCTTTATCGTTTCGGACAATGGCGCTCTGACCGTCAATAACAGCCAGAATATCGGTTCACTGGCCTCAGCCCCCGGCGCCACACCCAATGTCGGCAGCGTATTTCTTAATAGAAACAGTATTCTTTATACCGGCAACGACGGGACATCCACGACTTTTGTGGGCAACATAAGCGGCAGTGGTTCGCTGGTCAAGGTCGGTTCGGGAACTTTCACCGTCAGCGACAATAACTCTTATTCCGGTGGAACTCAAATCAATGGCGGCACCCTGCAAATGGGCATTGTCGACGCGATTTCGGGAAATGTTTCCCTTTCCAATTCCGCCGGCAATGGAGCCGTCTTTAATCTGAACGGATATAACCAGATCATCGGGTCTTTGACGGACGACGACACAGGTACCAGCGTTATGCTGGGAACAGCCACCCTGACCATTACGAAAGGGGGAGGGGGAGCAAGTTATTCCGGGACCATTTCTGGAGGCGGCTCATTGGTCGTTGAAACAGGAAAAAACAATCCTCTTCAACTTGGAGGAGTCAATACCTATACGGGAGCCACTTTAATCGGGGACAGTAACAATTCCGGTTACTTATCCGTAGCACGGAATAACGTTCTTGCCAGTTCAAGCGCGTTTATCCTTTCCAACGGCAGCGTGCTGGACATAAGCGGATCAAACGCGCAAAGCATCGGTTCCTTATCTGATGACGGGACTGATTACGGCAAAATTTGCGGTTACGGTCTCAACTGCGTTGAACTGGGCGGGGCTGCGCTTACAGTGGGCTATGACAATACCAGCAGCATATTCAGTGGAGTCATACAGGATGGTGGTGCAAATGGCGGAAGCGGCGGTTCTTTGGTCAAGGTGGGGACGGGAACACTGACATTGACAAGCTCGAACACTTATACAGGAGGTACCACTATCAACGGTGGGGTTCTTTCCATTTCCAGGGACTCAAATCTCGGCGATACGTATGCTGAATCCGCTATTACTTTTGGCGGCGGAACGCTCCAGACAACTTCCGCCTTCACTTCTACGCGCGCGATTGTGCTGAACGGACGCGGCGCTATAGACACTTACGCCAATGAAGACGACCTGTTCGGCAATATTTCGGGCTCGGGCAGCCTGTCTTTGATCAACAGCCTGGGTACAGCCGGCGGCCTGGTGGTTCTGTACGGGTCAAATACTTATACGGGCGGCACGACTATTGACGGAGTCAGACTTCAGGCGGCTTCCGCCAATGTCCTTGGTACGGGAGGAGTAAGCCTTATCAGCGAGAGCTCGCAGAGCGCGGATCTGAACCTGTACGGCTTCAACCAGAATATCGGATCGCTGTCCGGAGACTCGGCCAGTACGCTGGAACTGGGCGGCGCCACTCTGGCGGTTGGCAGCGACGGGACCAATACGACGTTTGCGGGTGTGATCTCGGATTCGGATACCGTTATGGGAGGATCTCTGATTAAAGTGGGAACGGGCACTCTGACTTTAACAAATCAAAGAAACACGTATTCCGGAGGCACGGAAATCGACAACGGGATACTGGCCGTTTCCTACGTGGGATGCCTGGGCCTGTCCGGAAGCACAGTTGCTTTTAATGGCGGAGCGCTGCGATTCAACAACAACTCCATCCTGGATCAATATCTCCTTCTGAATAACGGCGGAGGAACCGTCGATACGGTCGGGAACTCCGTTGAGATCCAGGATGCCGTAAGCGGATCGGGAGCGCTTACAAAGACCGGCGCAGGCCTATTGACGCTGGATGCCGCCAACAGCTACCAGGGTGGGACTTTCATAGACAGCGGCACGCTTTCCATCTCACGTGATGCGAACCTCGGCGCCGCAGGCACTTCCATCACCTTCGACGGGGGAACATTGCGAACAACCTCTGCCATGACATTTACGCGCGATCTGGCGCTCAACGCGGGCGGAGGAACGTGGGACACCTACGGCACGTCCTCTACTCTGACGGGAACCATCAGCGGCTCGGGTTCCTTCACGAAGACCGGAGCCGGCATGCTGACCCTGAATGGAACGGATACGTACGGCGGCGGAACATTCGTTAATCAGGGGACCCTGCAGGCTGGAAGAGTTGACGCTTTTGGGACGGGAACAGTCAGTCTTGCCGACGATCCCGGCGCTGTCCTGGATTTGAACGGATTCAACCAAACGATCGGTTCTCTCTCGGGCGGGGGGGCGAGCGGCGGCAATATCGTGCTGGGCACGGCCACGCTCACCACCGGCGGCGATAACACATACACATCCTATGGGGGAATCATTTCCGGCGCTGGATCGCTTGTCAAAACCGGCACAGGAACATTTACGCTGGCCGGCAATAACACTTATACCGGCGGCACTACAGTCTCTGCCGGAACGCTGTTGGCTGGCGAGGCGAATGTTTTCGGCGCAGGAACGATCAGCCTCGCAAATACTTCGGGCGCGGCGCTTGACTTGAACGGTTTTGATCAAAATATCATGTCTCTCGCGGGCGGGGGGATGAGCGGCGGCAATGTCATATTGGGCACGGCCACGCTCACTACAGGAAGCGACAATACCGATACATCCTATGGGGGAATCGTTTCAGGCGCTGGATCGCTTGTCAAAACCGGCACAGGAACATTTACGCTGGCCGGCAATAACACTTATACCGGCGGCACTACCGTGGATGCCGGAACGCTGCGGGCCGGCGCGGCGAATGTTTTTGGCGCAGGAACGATCAGCCTCGCGAATGTCTCCGGCGCGGCCCTTGATCTGAACGGCTATGATCAAAGCATCGCTTCTCTTTCAGGCGGAGGAGCGGGCGGAGGGAATGTCATGCTGGGCACGGCCACGCTCACCACCGGCGGCGATAACACAGACACATCCTATGGGGGAATCATTTCTGGAGCAGGTTCTCTCGTGAAAACCGGCACTGGAACGTTTACGCTTACAGGCGCCAGCGCTTACACCGGAGGAACGTTTATCGATAACGGCGTCCTTCGTATGGGCGCCGCCAACGCGTTGTGGAACGCCGGAGCTGTGACCGTGGGGAGCGGCGGCATATACGATTTGAACGGGTTCAATCAGGAGATCGGATCTTTCGTCAATAACGGCAGAACCCAGCTGTATACTGCGAGCCTGAAGGTGAATGGTTCTTATTCCGGGAGTGGAACTCTTGCCACGACGCTGCAAAGCAATGCATCCTATGGACGGTTGAACGTGACCGGAACCGCCAGCCTAAGCGGCAGCGCGCTGCAGGTGATTCTGCTGGCCCCCTATATTCCTGCGGCATCCGATTCTTTCACTGTGGTCACTGCGGCGAACGTCGACGGCCGTTTCATGAACGTGATCCAGCCTGCCGCGCTGTCGTTTTCCGTCGCATACGGCACCACCAGCGTTATCCTCTATGCTTCCACGGGGACGGAAGTCCCTTATTCGAAATCCGCGGCCAACCCCAATCAGCTTGCCGTTTCAACCGTGCTGGATCAACTGCGCCATGGCGCGACCGGAGACATGGCGACTGTCGTAGGAAATTTGAATATTTTAACCACATCCCAGCTGCAATCGGCTTTCCAGCAGATGAGCCCGTCCGCGCTTAACTCGATTCCACAGAGCAGTCTTTCCAACGCGGATGCCCAGTTTAACGCGGTGACACAGCGTATGGCCGCAGTCCTGAATGGAACTGCGGGATCGGCTTTCGCCCTCTATAACGCAACCGGGCAGAATGATACGCCTGTCACACTTCTGGCTTATGCCGGAGACGACCTGCAGCGCATGCTTTACGGCACTTCTTTCGAGTTCAGCGGTTATCCGGAAGCGCCTCCCGCCTGCCAGGGATTCGCGTCCGGCGTAGGAGCTTTTGGACGGCTGGACAGCGTTACCAACAGCGCAGGTTTGACTCCGGGCTACGATTTCAATACAAACGGAGTGAACTTCGGCGGGGATTGCCGGATCGGTGAGCATACTACAGTGGGCGTTTCAGGCGGCTTCTTGTTAAGCCATACGGATCTTGATATGAACAGCAATACGGTCGACGGGCAGAGCATCCAGTTCGGAACATACGGCATGCAGCAATTTAATAATCTGAATATCACCGGGTATGTAGGAGGCGGCATCGATTCATACAAGACCAGCCGCAACATCGCCTTTGGCGCCCTGAACCGGACCGCATCCGCATCGCCCGGCGGCAGAGACTTCGATACGCGCTGGGGTCTGGAATATGACTACAAAACCAGCTACGCCACGGTCCAGCCGCTGGCGTCCATGCAGTACAGCCGCGTCGAGGTGAACGCTTTTTCCGAGGATGGCGCCGGCGCTCTCGATATGCGTGTGGATCCTCAGGTTATGGAATCTCTGCGGTCGGAGGCCGGCGTAAGGCTCCTGCGCATGTTCCGCTACGGGCGGCGACGCGTCACTCCGCACTTCAGTTCCACCTGGCAGCATGAGTATATGGACCAGAGCCAGTCCATCAGCGCCCAGTTTCTTACGGGCGGCGACGTGTTCACCGTCAGGACGGCGGACGCCGGACGTGACACGGCGGTCATTGGCGCCGGGATCGATGTGTTATGGAATACGGTGCTGTCGCTTTACGCGAATTATCATGGAGAATTCGGAAGGGCCAATTTCGTTTCCCATAACTTTGACGGAGGGGTGCGTTTACGGTTCTAAGAGTTTCCCAAAGGGTGTCATTGCGAGGAGTCGTTCCTCTGCCTTCACAGAAATTGCCGACGCGGCAATCTCGCTGTTTGCCGACGATACCGCCGGCGATGAGATCGCCCCGTCGAGTTTTCTTAATAAAAATTGTGGGTACTCTCCTCGCGATGACATCTAAAAGACCGGCAGTTATTTTTCTTCTTTTGCTTTTGTCCTTCATGGGAGGCATCCCGGTTCGGGCGGAGTCGCTCAATAAACAGATTCGCCGGCTGAACGATGTCCCCGAAGCGATGATCAACGACCGGACGGAACCGACGCGCTCGTTCCTGCTCATGATCCATGAGTCTGATGCGCCGGCCTACTCCGGGTTGCGCCGAATTCTTGCCGAAGCGCCGGTGCGCGCTTCGCTCAATCCGACGACAAAAGCGGTATTCGCCGGTATTTTGTCCGACAGGTACGATACGTTCACGCTGGCCGGCAATCTCTGGCTTGCGGCTCTCAGAAGCGCCAACCCGGACTATCAGGCCAGAGCGCGGCAAAGACTTGTCGGATTCATTCAACCGGCGCATATCCCGATACTGATCGATATGTTGAAAGTCCCGGGCGCCAGCGTTCAGGCATGTGAGGTTTTGCGGGATGTCACAGGACAATCCTTTGGTCCCGCCTGGAAAACCTGGATGGATTGGTGGAAGCGGAAGAAGGGCAAAGTGGATGTGTCCGGGCATGTGCTGGAAGTAGCCCGTGCGCAGCTGCGGGAGGCGAAGCTGCATTCCGTCGATATCGAAAAATACTGGTATTTGCCCGAAAAAATTAATGACGCTGGAATCGTTTACTCAAGGCGTTCCAGGGTTGAGCAAAGAATTATTACGCGCTGGAATCAGTGGGCCAACAGGGACGTCCGGCGCTATGTGAACGACTGGGGGAGCGTTAAACCGCTCTTTGAAAATATTGTTCACCAGCGCGACGAGCGCGTCGACATTTTCCTCCGGGAGCTTGTGTCTGACCAGGATTTCGGCGATTACGCAGGCATAGCCCTGGCGTGGCGCGGCGACGCCGCCTCCCTGGGAAGCGTCCAGAAAGCGTACGCGCAGAACCCCACCCCTTCTCTGGCACTCGCGAGGGGATCCATGGGTGACAAAAAAGCCCTGGATGATCTTCTGCAGATGATTCAGGAACAACGCAATCCCTTGTCCTTAAATATCATGGATCGAAATGCGCGCGCTTATGCGGACTTTCTGCGTACGATCGGAGTCGTCCCTGCGGAACAGGCTTTCCAGCTGCTGACCCACAGGAATTTTGGTTTTGAAACTGCATGCACCCGCGGGGAGAAAGAGAGGGCCGCAAAGCTGGCAGAGCGCTGGCTGCACAAAAAGGAAAAATACCTGGTTTTTAATAAAAACGGGAGTTATTTTTCCCTTTCATCAGGCAAAAAACAGCGTCTGCAGCCGGGTTAACTTTCGTAACGAAGGCGGGAATCGGCGTAAAAAAGTACTGTTAGCTAAAACTGAAAAGTGAACTGTTTAAAACTCAAAAGTGAACTCCTTTAAGATCGGTATTTTTGAGGATGCGGACATCGAGGAGGGTATGACGGCGCCAGCAGCGGAGTTCGGAGGTGGCCGCATTGAGCGGATAGATTCGGAGGTTGAGGACATCACCGGGATTGACGCCATTGAGTTGGAGTTCCAGGGAGTGAAATGAGATTTTGCGATATGCGTTGGCGGTACGTTCCAAACGGAAACAGAAGATGTCTTTGACATTTTTGT
>CAZSAL010000034.1:0-30273 GCA_964604825.1 uncultured Elusimicrobia bacterium | reverse complement strand
TTGGTCATTGTCATGGCAGTAGTTTAACACAAAATGAGTTAAGTAGATATTCACATGAAAAAACTGGGCCCGTCACTCTCGTTAGACGGAGCAAATTGATCCTAGTGCAAGAAAATCGGAGGCACGAAAAACTATTTGAAAGCGTCGGCGAATCGGGGTATAGTATGAGCAAGGAAGGTTCTTGCGAATGCTCAAATCAAATGCTCTAAAAAGTTGGTTAACCGAAGTCGAGGCAATGGAAGAGCGCCTTGAGGGCATGAAACTGACGGTTTTGTCCTCGGTACCTAAGGGAAGTGAGAGTATCGTTCGATCCACCGCAGGTATTCTCAAGGGCCGAATTCCTTCCGGTGTCGCTTACCAACGCCGAATCCGTCAGGATTTGGGAACCGCCTTTTCTCGCCGCACAGCGTGACCTACCTGATCGACACCAACATTCTCATTGACCATCTCCGTGGAGATGCCCGTGCCACAGAATTTCTCATTGATGTTGAGACAGGTCGCACTAAAGGCTGCGTTTCTGTTCTGACGGAATACGAACTACTCTCCGTACCCAACCTTCATCCAGGCGAGCGTCGTGAAATCGATCGACTTCTACATGTCTTGCCTCGTTTAGCCATCACATCGCGTGTGGCCCGCTTGGCGGCAGAGTTCCGAGGTCGTTATCATACGGATATCGCGGATGCTTTGATTGCCGCCACTGCGCGAGCCCGAAATGCAACTCTCGTTACTCGAAATCTCAAAGATTTCCAACCCATCAAAGGCCTGCGCCTACAAGGCCTATAAACAAACTCCTCGACCATGGTGGACGTAGGGTTGTTTTAATTCCCGGTTCCGAACGAACAGCCACGGCATCAGCTCGACGGAAGGTGCTATTATAGGTAGGGTCCCATTCGGGCCCCCGCAACCAGAACCGCCGGTTTGCCCTATCAAGGGTTGACCGGCGGTTCTTTTTGGTTAAGTGCCGCGCGGCCGCTTATCAGCGAGCCGGCGTGTCAGCATCACTTTTTGCGCTGTGGTGAAAGATCTATTTCCGGCAGGCCCTTGGCGGGGATGAAGGGATCCTCGTATTTGATGAGGGTGCCGTAAATCATGGTCGTCAATTTGTCGTAAAGGGGGAATTGGCAGCTTGGAAAGCACTTTTCCGTCCGGTCGACGAAAACATTCATCAGGGTATCGCCGCCTTTTTCTTTTCGCACTTTATCGATTGCCGCGCGCATAGTTTCTGTTCCGCTGGGGCCCAGACCAAACCAGTGGGTATTGGTGGCTTCGCTGTAGACTAATGCGACCGGATGTTCCTTAGGGCCGAGAGCGCTGTTCGAGACGGCAGGCGTAAAATATGTCGTACAGCCTGTCACGCAGAGCGGAAGGAAGACGGCCGACAAACTTACAATAAGACGCTTCATGTAGTAAAGCCTCCGTATTTGAATTAACGCAGAGTTAATTAGAACAAGAAAAGAAAGGTTTGGCTATAAGAAGATGGAATTATTCAATTCGCCCGCCCTTCGTGTTTTCCCAGCGCCAGTTCCCGGCAATCAGGGCAGGACAGGATCATGCGGAGAAATTCATGTTTGATTTCGTCCGGCGCGTTTTCATCCATTCCAACGACTGCTCCGTTATCCCGTAAAGCCTTTACAACCGCGGCGATCTGCATATCCAATTGATTCATGGCACACCTCCCTTTCATCGGTTAGAGGCGGGAAATCGAAATCTATTCGCTCCGCGCCGTTCAGTTTAACGGCAGCCGGCAGATAAATCGCCTGAAAATTCCACGCGGCCTGATAATAAAGCATAATGATCATGGAGCCTGAATTGCTTTCAGGCATGCAGGAAAATCGCACATGGGGGTATTCGTATGGGAAGCACACGTCCGAAGTGGCTCATCAAGCAGGAACGCAGCCGCATTGTCGAAGCCCGGAAAGCGGCGCGCGCCGTGAAAGGCCCGGTTAAGAACCTCGGGGTCTGCCGCATCGCTCATCATGGCTGCCTCAAACAGGGACACGGAGTTTAGCGGTCCGGCAATGAAGCAATATTATTTTGCTTACGGCGCGGACATGGATCCGGAAGATCTCGAACTGCGATGCGACATGCGTCGCAGGCAGCGCGTGCGGTTCGCCAGATCGTACAAGGCTGTGCTGGAAGGTTTCCGGCTGGTTTGTAATCTTCATTCCACTTACCGGCGGGGAGGGATCTTTAACCTCGCGGTTGATCCGAAAGGGATTGTCCACGGGGTGGCCTACGAACTCCATCCGGGAGACACAATCTCCAGCATGATGATCAAGGAAGGTGAAAGCAAGAATTTTCTTTTGTCCGTGATGTCTGTCCGCGTTGGCCGCAGCGTCATCCCCGCTCTGGTTCTGCGAGCCGAGCCCACCGGCAAAATGCTCCGTCCCGATCCGACTTATCTTAAGATTGTGATTGAGGCTGCCCGGCGCCACCGTTTGCCGCAGGAATGGATTTCCTCTCTGAAAGCGATGTCCGCTGCGTAGTTTCCCCCGTCAAATCAGCCGAGATGTGGCCGACCGCGGCCTGCATGCGGATGCGGACCGGAAGATGCCTGCTGTCCGCGCTCAGCCACCAGCGTAACTGCTTTATCTTTTTCGCAGCGGCGCGGTTTTCCGTTGTCGGCTCGATCCGGAAGCAGACAAACTTCCCAGCCGCTGTCCGCAGTTTTTCTTTCTTCTTGACCACGGCAGTCACCGGAATCACTTTGCCTCCGCCGTAAAGCGCAAGGAAGTAGCGCTGGCCTACCGCTAAAGGCTGCGTGCGCAGGAAAAAAAGCGCGCCATAGAAGTCCAGCGTATCAGGCGGAATATCGCCGCGCCCGTCTTCAGCCAGCTTTTTATCCAGACGGTTTTCATGCCGCTGAAATCGCCCGCAGGCCTGATCGAAATCCACCTTCTCGTCATCCTTATAATTCTTTTCGCGGACACTCTGTGCGTAGCGCAGCGTTACAAGCGCGTCCCGGTCGAGCCAGGTATCAGTGTGGTCCGTATAGCGATGCAGGTCGCTGGTAAGACCGCTGGTACGGATGTCCATGGAAATGTGGTAGGACGGACGCCCTTTGATCTGTTCCACTCCGTTGACCAGCAGTACCGCTTTCCCGGCCTTAACGAATTCCCAGTCCACCTTGTAAGTCAGCTTTTCGTTTTCCGGAAACGCAGGATTTGCGATCTGCCGCCAGGGCCGTGATGAACAGGGACTCGTTTCATCTGTTCCGGCCTGTGAGTGGAAAAGAAGAATCAGAAGCGTAATAAAAAAAACTTGCCGTGATTGCGCCATAACTATTAGAAAAGTGAAAACTTCGGAAGTGAACAATTCCGATGGAATTTATTAACGTCGTTCATCCTTATATGCTTAACAGATTTGTGTTACAGCGTACCGCAACTCATATTTAAAGGGCAGCCCGCAGGGCTTTCAATTTCTGTTGACATCCTTGTGCTACGGGAGGTTAAATTTTATGGTCGCGCGTCGGTTGCCAGACCCCGGCCTATCCCTTGACCGGCGGAAGCCTCAATAATGAGGTGCGCCATGCCTGATTCTTCTCCAAATATGCCTGCCAATGACACTGTCTGGATTGACCTGAGCCTCATAGACCTGCCACCTTTTGCGCGGGAACATAGCTCCGACAAGCTGGAAGAGCTTGTAGAAAGCATGAAAAATAACCAGCAATTGCAGGAAATTGTCGTTACTCCTGCCGGGCCGCGCTTTGAGGTTCTGGCTGGCGCGGGAAGAGTCCTGGCTGCCCGCAAGCTTGGCTGGCAGAAAATCCGGGCTAACGTCCGCCAGAGGCTATCGGAATTTGAAAAGCTGATGGTTGCCGTTACGGAAAATGACGAAAGGGAAGAGCCCAGTCCTTTCTTTCGGGCAGAACTTTACGGGAGGATGATGGAAACTGACCATATTGATCAGGCTGAACTGGCTAGAAGACTGAAAAAGGACAAAAGCCTGATTGGGAAGTACCTTACTTTACGGGAATTAGCCCCTGAGCTGAAGGAAAAGTGGAATGCATTCCACTTTTCTTTAAGCCAATTGCTTCAAATAAAGCGGTTTGATACCCCAGAAGACCAACTTGCCGCAGCCAAAGAGGTAGCGGATAAGGGGTTGTCGGACGAGGCCCTGAAGTCCTGGGTGGATAAAAAGCTGTGTGTTAAAGGCAGTCATTCCCGAAAAAGCGGGAATCCAGAAACAACAGCCGAACTGGACCCCAGCCTTCGCGGGGATGACGTCAATGGCTTAACCACGCCACAGCATTCTTCGGCCCATCCAGCTTCGCTCCAGCCAGCTTCGCCTCAAGAACCAGCTCCTGAAGCCTGGTCCATAGCCAGATTCACCAGGGACATCGATGGCACAATTAATGTTGAAACCCATATTGATCCAAGGGATATCGATGGTTATTTTGGGATGATCAGGGAGGAACTGTATGAATGGCTGCAAACCAAGGAAGGATCAACGTTCAGCAAGGTTTGGCTTCCAGAAACTCCGGAAGAGATGGCTGAATTCCGCGCTCTTGCGGAAAAAAGCCCCGGCCCTAACGCGCTCTTTGCCCGGGTTTATGGCGAAGGAACCTATAGAGGCCAAATCATGATGGGTGTAACATGGGATGCTTGGCTTAACCATCCACCCTGCTGCCCGCTCAAAACACCATCCCAATACGCCGATGCTCTCCTACGCGTAACGCGAATGTTTGACCTGCCAAAATGGGACCGGCGGTATATCTCGCCCCTTAAAGCTACGCCGCAGGCATCAACATCTCAGGTATCAGCGCCGGAAGGATATTTTAAAGGCAATGGTTCCGATAAGGGACATGGTTAAACGAGGTTTTTGAGGAAGGTGATGGCGGGGTAGACGCGGATCCCGGAGAAGGATCGGCAGTCTTTTGATCCCGCATAAATTCCTTGCGCTCAAAAACTATAAGATATCTGTCCTGGGAAGAAGCTGTTTGCCGTGGCGAATGGTGAGTATTGCAATATGGTCGGAGCCCATCCGATAAATAATGCGATAAGAACCGTGAATGATTTCCCGAATGTCCCGGCGGTTTGTTTCTGGAACCCATCGACCGCTCTGCGGAAACTGCGACAGGCGTTTCACCTTCTGGAAAACAAGGGAGATCAATTTCTCCGCGGCTTTTGGATTATCCAAAGCGATATGGCTCACAATTTCTCCGGCTCTTTCCATAGCCAGGGGAGACCAGACGATTTTCATTCCCTTATTTTCCCAAGTAATTGCCTGCGGGCAGAATCATGTGGAATGCCCGCGCCGCCCGCCAATTGTTTCTCGGCCTGCTCAATATCGCCGAGGAGTTCCAGCTTTTCAAGCATCGCCTCATATTCCTTAACATTTACGAGAACTGCCGCGCTTCTGCCATGCTGTGTTATAACAAGAGGCCGGCGGGTTTTGCCCACCATTTCAATGAATGCGCCTACTCGCGCACGGAAAGCCGCCAGCGGTTGGATGTCTTCAGTCAAAGATAAGTGATCCATAGATAGCCTCCTGACGCAACTATATTTAGTACATATAAATGTACCATTTATTGTGCGATTTTCAAGATGAAATTTCCCCCAATTTCTGCTGACATCCCGGCGATCAGTGAACGGGATCATATTAGAAAACTGAAAAATTCGGCGGGAATTTTGTTGAATAGAGCCGGATGGATAACATTACGCACACATTGATCGGGGTGGGGCTTGCCAGGGCCGGTCTTTCCCGGAAGTTAGGAACGGGAACGACCGCGATCCTTGCGATCGCTTCCAACCTGCCGGACGTGGATGCGGGTTGCCTGTTCGGAGGGGCTCTGGGCTTTCTCTGGCGGAGAACGCCCACTCACAGCCTGATCGGTACCGTTTTTCTCGCCCTTGCTGCCAGCTGGATATTCCGGCATTTTTATCCGAACCTTTCCTGGCTTACGGTTCTGGGCCTGACCGCGCTTGGCATCGGCGGGCACGTTTTCGCCGATCTCTGGAACGCCTATGGCGTTGTGCTATTCTGGCCTTTCAGCTGGCGGAGGATCGATTTCGACTGGGTGTTCATAGTCGATCTGGCTATATGGGGGATATTGATCGTATCTTGGCTGGCGAGTCTTGCGTCCGGTTCCGCCGGGGTGTGGGTCTGGCGCGCCGGGCTGATCCTTCTTGCAGTTTATATAGGCATCTGCGCTTCGGCGCGGCAGTTTTCCGCAGGAATTCTGCGTCAGCAGAGCCGCATCGACAGTTTTCCTGCCGCGCGGTTGTTTCTTTATCCCGAGCCGTTCGGGCCAAAGCGTTTCCGCGGCGTGATTCGGGAAGACGGGGATTATGCTGTTTACGAGATCCGGCCGTTTCAAAAGAGAATTGAGCTGCTGGAGCGCCTGAGAGCCGATGATAAATCGCCTGTTGTCGAAGCCGCGCGCCGCACCAGGGCAGGCAGAAGGCTGGAATGGTTTTTTTCGACTGCGGTATGGCGCCTGGCTCCGGATGGTAAAGCCGCCATAGTTTACGGTCTGGGTTTTCACACGCGGGCGCTGAAGGGCCGCGGCCCTTTTGTTTTCAGGGTGACGCCGGAAGGAAAAGTTTCCCGTACCCGGTTGCCCGCCGAAGTGACAGCGTCCTGATTATCTGTTGAGAAGTTTCAGCAATCCGTCCAGAATGGTGAGAGGATGAGGCGGGCAGCCGGGAATATAAAGATCCACCGGCACAACCGCGTCCGCGCCGTTATGCGCTTCGGGATGATTCATGTACGGACCGCCGGACACGGCGCATGCCCCGGCGGCAATTACGATTTTGGGATCAGGAACTGCGTCGTAGGTTTTCTTCAGCGCAAGCCGCATATTTTCCGTAACCGGTCCGGTAATCAGTAAGCCGTCGGCATGGCGCGGCGAAGCGACGAACTGAATCCCGAAGCGGCCAAGATCGTAGACGATGGTATTTAAAACGTTCACGTCCGCTTCACAGGCATTGCAGCCGCCGGCGCTTACCTGGCGCAGCTTCAATGACCGGCCAAATAGCCGCAGCATGCGGGTTTCGAGCGCCCGCACTTTCGGCAGAGCATCCCCTGTCCAGACAAGATCCCCGCGGCTGCGCGCGGCCAGCCGGAAATTACGCGAGTAATGCAGCGCTCCCTCCGGACAGGCTTCGGCACATTCCCTGCAGAACAGGCAGCGCCCCAGATCAATTCGCAGGCCTTCGTCCCCGCGCGACACGGCTTCCGTAGGGCAGGCCTCGACGCATCCCCGGCAATCCTGCGGACAGAAAAGGGCCGTCTTTACCGGAAGGCCGCGGAAACGTTCCGGCAGCTCCGGTTCGCCGTTGGGAAAGGCGATCGTGCGCTTTCCCTGTTTTAATCGAGCGATAAGACTATCCCACATAATTAAAGGTCATGGCCTGCATAAGATAGATTGAAGCTTTTGTTGATCAAAGGAAAATCGGAGATCTGCCCGCCCCGCAGCGCCATGGAAAGCCCTTTCCAGTTATGAAAAGAAGGATCGACAATCTTGTAGCGTTCGAATTTTCCCTGTCCATCCGTGACTGCCGTATGGCAGACTTCGCCGCGCCAGCCCTCGACGAGTGAAACCACGATCTTTGCGGGTTGAAGCTTGCCGCAGGAAACGCGAACCTCTCCATCGGGCAGCGTTCCCAGCCGCTCACGCACGAACGTTGCCGAGCGCTGAATTTCAAGCCAGCGGAGATAGGCCCGCGAAAAAACGTCGCCGGAATGCCATGTCGATACCGGGATCTGGGCGTAGCGATAAAAGCCCGCAGGGAAGTCGAAACGCGCGTCGCGTTCAATGCCGCAGGCGCGGGCGGCGGGGCCTGCCATACCCAGTTCCTGCGCCGTTGCCCGCTCCAGCATACCTGTGCCTTCAAAACGCGCAAGTACGGAGGGGGTTTCCCAGAGAAGATTCACGGCCCGGGAGAGATCTTTAAAAGTCGCATCGAGCGAACCCAGAAGGCGCGCTGCGAGGGATTCGTCCACGTCAAATCCCACGCCGCCCGGGCGGATCATTCCCCGGCCGAAGCGGCTGCCGCAGAGCAGAGCGGTCATGTTGAGAAAGTCGCCGCGCAGGCGGCCGCAAAATGACGCCGCAGGCAGGAAGGCGACGTCCCCGGCGAGCGCTCCCAGGTCGCCTGCATGATTCGCCAGGCGTTCGAGCTCGAGCGCGATGGCGCGCAGGGCTTCGGCGCGCGGCGGGACGCGGCATTCAGCCAGGGCTTCCACGGCCTGCGCATAGGCGGTAGCGTGCCCGATGGTCGTGTCTCCGGCGATAGTTTCCATATAATGAACCGAACGCCTGTCCGGACCGCCGGACATGGCCCGTTCAATGCCGCGATGCTGGTAGCCCAGCGAAATTTCCAGATTCAAAACCTCTTCCCCGTGCGCCTGGAAACGGAAATGCCCCGGCTCAATGATCCCGGCATGTACCGGCCCGACGGCAACTTCGTGAACCTCTTCGCCTTTTACTTGAAAAAAGTCCATGACGCCTGCGGCAGGTTCGCCGCTGGCCGGGCCATTGCGGTACGGTTTATGGAAGCGCAGCGGCTTCAAGGCAGGATGGCCGTCGGGATGCAGCCCCCACTGTTCCGCAATTTCCCGCTCGAAAGAATCGGCCTGCGCGCACTCCGGCGTAAGGGACGGGTAGCTCCCGGATATTTCCGCAGCCACGGCATTCAGCGTTCCGGTCATGCCGTCAGCCAAAACTGCGGTCAACCGTAGGGCATCTCCCCTGCCGGGACGGCCAAAAAATGATGCGAGACGCGCGCCTCCGTGGACCGCTTCCAGCACAGCCCTGCGGAATTCCATAACGGGCAGCACAGGAACAGCCTGCGCGTCTGCGGCCTCGCTGTTGCGCAAAGCGAGCGCTTGTTTCACCAGCTGCCTCCCAGCGTCCGGCTGATTCCGCCTAGCGCCGCGTTCAAAGAAGTTGGTATATAAATCCCAAGAATGAGCGCGCCTAAAAGCAGCAGCGCGGGGGGGACAACTGACCAGAGCGGTTCATGCCGTTTTGAGGGAAAATACCCTTCGATATTCACAGGGATACCCTGCGCCATTCCCAGAATTACTTTCGCCATTCCAATGAAAATGACGGCGAGGAAAAAGAGATACCACGCGGCCACGGCCCAGCGTCCGCCGGCCAGAGCGGCGTTCAGGATTGTGAATTCACTGATGAAAATGCCAAAGGGCGGGGAGCCTGTAATGGCGAAAAAACCGCCGATCCATAACAGGCCGGATACCGGGAGCACGCGCAGCGCGCCGCTGACTTTTGATGCCGATTTTGTGCGGTAGGCGGCCAGTAAATTACCCGCCACGAAAAAAAGCATGGCTTTGGTCAAAGAATGATTAACCGCCTGAAGAAGCGCGCCGAAAACCCCCGCGCCGCCGAGCCCTATGCCGAGAGCCATCACGCCCATGTGTTCGACGCTGGAATAGGCCAGCAGCCGCTTGTAGTCGGCTTGGCCGACGATGAATACCGCGGCCACTGCCATTGAAAACAGGCCGAAGCCGACCAGCAGGTTTTGAGTGAAGCCCAGAAGCCCGGCTGCGGCGCAAACCTGCTGCACGCGCAGGATGCCGAGAAATGCGCAGTTCAAAAGCGCCCCGGAAAGGAGCGCAGATACCACCGATGGCGCCTCGCTGTGCGCGTCCGGCAACCAGGTGTGCAGCGGAGCCAGCCCCATTTTCGTGCCATATCCTACCAGCAGCAGCAGGAAGGCCGCTTTCAGCCAGGATGCGTGCAGCCGACCGGCATTTTGAATCAGGTCCGGCAGAACAAGGGGAATGGCCGGGCCGTTACCGGGAGAAGCGGCGGCGGCGAGAAAGAACGTCCCCAGCAGGGCAAGGGCTATTCCCACGGAACAGATCAGCAGATATTTCCAGGCGGCTTCGAGAGAGCGGCGGTGCCTGTGGAAATAAATCAGCGGCGCGCTGGAAAGAGTGGTGGCCTCAATCGCCACCCAGAGCAGGCCGAAACGCTGGCTGAGAGTGACCAGGCTCATTGTAGCCAGGAAGAAAAGCAGCGACCCGATAAAGACCGCTTCGGGCTCATTGCGGAAAAATCCTTCTTCTTCTATGTCCGGCGCGCTGCCGTGCCCTTCGCGCGCGAGATATCCTGCGGCATACACGGCTGCGGCCAGAAAAAGGATGCTGGTCAGGCTCAGGAAAAGCAGCCCCATTTTATCGAGGGCAAGCCAGCCGTTGAAAACCGGAGCGGGAGTGATTTTCCATGCGGCAAGCGTGAACGCGGTATGCAGGATCGCGCAGGCAACCAGCAGTATGCGGCGCCGCTGGTCGGCCCAGCTCAGGAAACTGGCCAATCCGCCAAGGAGGGGAATTCCTATGAGCAGAAAGATCATCCCATCACCTTCCTGGGATAAATTGGACCCGCTGTAGGCGTGTAAGCAGGTGACGGGATCATTCCCTTGAATCCTTCAGCGCGGCGAGGCGGTCCACTTCGATGTGGTCGAACTCGCGCTGGATATGAAAAATCATTATGCCCATGATGAATACGCCCACGAATACGTCCAGCAGGACGCCGAGTTCAATCAAAACAGGCTGCTCCTTTATCAGGACGATGCCGCTGAGATAAACGCCGTTTTCCAGGACCAGGTAACCGAGCACCTGGTTAAGCGCGTTTCTCCTGCTGATGAGGAGGAAAAATCCGATAAAAATCATGAAAAGCGCCGTAGGAAACACTATCTGTCCGGCTTCCGGCAGAGGCAGGCGCGCGCTGAGTCCTATAGCTGCGGCCAGTGCGGCGCCGGCTATCACGAGCGACAACGTGAATCCCACAAAAGGATCGGCTTCGCGGCGCACATCCGCCTCCCGCAGGGCGCGGTAAAGCGTCCAGGGAAATACCGCGCCTTTCAGGATGGCGCTTCCGATCGCCAGCAGAAAAACATGCACTGCGGGCTGTCCGGCCTGCAGGATCAGCGCCAGAGCGCCGAGTAAAAATCCCTGAGCCGCGATCATCCGGATGCATCCGTTCAGACGGTTTGTCCCCACGAGCATGAGGTTTGTCAGAATGAGCAGGGTTGCCAGGGTCTCAATCGTGCCGGTCATTTGATCACCCATAATGCCAGAAGGGAACAAATCCCGGCGCCTACCAGCAGCGGCGGAATTCTTGTCAGGCGCAGCCGCGCCATAACGGATTCGATAACACCGATCAGAACGCCCAGCGCCAGCATTGCGGAGAGCGCCCGGACCGTTCCAAGCCAGGGCGGTCCTCCGCGCCAGGGAAGCACGATGCCTGCGAAGACGGCGCCCAGCAGCCACAGCTTCAGCGCGGAACTATATAGGATAAAAGCAAAGTCGGGTCCGCTGTGATCAAGGACCATGACTTCATGGATCATTGTAAGTTCAAGATGCGTGCCGGGATCATCCACCGGAACGCGGGAATTTTCAGCGAGCAGAACGATGAGCACCGCCGCGGCGGCCAGCCATAAGGCGGCAACGCCGTGCGATCCCATAGAGGAAAGCATGCCGGTGAGGGAAAGGCTTCCGGAACGGCGCGCCAGCGCCAGGAACGCCAGAAGCAGCGCAGGCTCGGCGAGAGCGGAAAAAGTCACTTCGCGGCTGGCGCCCATGCCTTCAAAACTGGAACCTGTATCAAGCGCGGCGATAACTACGAAGAAGCGCATAAGCCCGAGCAGATACGCCAGTAAAAGAAAGTCTCCGGGGAAAGATGACAGGGAAGGCTGGCCCGCAAGCGGGACGATTGCGCAGCTGATAATCACTGCCGCCAGCCCGACCAGGGGGCCGGCGCGGAATATCCAGGTCGTAGTCCGGCTGTAGACCGCGCCTTTGCGCAGGAGTCTGGCCAGGTCATAGTAGGACTGCATGAGAGGCTGGCCGGCGCGCCCGCCGAAGAAAGCCTTAGTGCGGTTGATGACGCCTGTGAGCAAAGGCGCCAGAGCCAGGGCCAGGAAAACGTTGAGTAACGCCGTAATCATCGCCAGAATTTTCCCGCAAACAACCCAAGCAGCGTGACCATGACGTAAAGGATGTACAGCTGCACGCGGCCATGCTGAAGCCAGCGGAACCAGCTGAGAACCTTTTCCACGCGGCTGAAGATGAGGTCATAAATATTTTCCCGCCACAGGTCGGGCGTTTCGGAAGAAAGAGCGGCGTCGCGCGGGAAAATTCCCTGCGGCCTTTTCACTGCGCGCCGGGTATGCAGAAGGAAATGCGAAAGCGAGACCAGGGGCTGGGCGAAAGATGAAGCGGTGTACTGCATGCGCGGAGAGGGCCGCAGATAACCGCAGCCCCAGGTATCGTCCGTACGCACGGACCGCCCGGACAGAAGCCATAGGCGAAATCCGGCTAGAGCGGCCAGAAGCGCTATGAATACGGACGTCAATATGACCACGTTTTTAAGCGGAGCGAGCGCAATCAATAAATTCGCCTGAAGGGAACCGTATGGCATGCGGATTGTCCCAGCCAGAACTGCAGGAAAGAACTTAGCCAGCGCCCAGGGCGCGGCAAGACCAATAAAAATGCAGCAGGCCGCCAGTATCAGCATCGGCAGGAGCATCGCCGCTCCGGATTCACGCGCCGGTTCGCCGGGTTCATGGCGCGGCTCGCCCAGAAAAACCACGCCGAATGCCTTGGCAAAACAGGCGGCGGCCAGCCCGCCGATCAAGGCCAGAGCAGCGATAACAGCTATCAGCGCAGCGGAGGACCCGGCAGGCAGATGCACTATGCCGTAATAAGCTCCCAGATAAATCAGGAATTCGCTGATAAATCCGTTTAAAGGAGGGAGCCCGGATATCGCTATCGCGCCGATGAGAAAAGCGGAGCCGGTCCAGGGCATTGGTTTCAGCAGCCCGCCCAGATGATCCAGATCCCGCGTCCCCGCGCTGCGTGCGACAGCGCCTGCTCCGAGAAAAAGAAGACTCTTGAAAACGGCATGATTCAGGACATGAAGCATGGCTCCGGCCAATCCCAGAATGGCTACGACCGGCGACCCCAGGGATACGCCCAGAAGCCAGACGCCAAGCCCGAGCGCGATGATCCCGATATTTTCCACGCTGTGGTATGCCAGCAGGCGTTTTAGATCGTGCTGAGCCAGCGCAAGCAGAACTCCCCAGACGCCGGAAACAACTCCTATGCCGATGAAAAGGTACCCCCACCATAAGGGAGGCGCGCCCAGGAAACCGCAGACGCGGACAAGACCATAGATTCCCATTTTGATCATGATCCCTGACATGAGCGCGGAAACGTGGCTTGGCGCGGCGGGATGTGCTTCCGGAAGCCAGACATGAAACGGCATGAATCCCGCTTTCGCTCCGAATCCTGCCGCGGCCAGCAGGAAGATGATCGAGGCGGGCGTTCCCGCCGCTCGAAATGCGTCAAAATCAAGTGTTCCCGCGTTCCTGCCGAGAAGGATAAACATAGCCAGCAGGAAAGCCATGCCCAGATGCGCGGCAACGAGGTAAATCCAGCCGGCCTTCTGGACTTCGGGGCTTTTATCCTCATGGGTCACGAGGAAAAAGGAGGTCAGGGACATCGCTTCCCAGGCCATCAGGAAAAGGACGGCGTTATGCGCAAGAATAACCAGCGCCATGCTGGCGATCAGGCCGTTAAAGAAAAACCATGAACTTATCCCTGATTCGGAGTCTTTTTCCGTCCCCATATATTCAGCGCCGTAAACCGCTGCGAGCAGGGAAATGCCAAGGAGGAGAATAAGAAAATAGGCCGCGAGCGGATCCAGCTTCAGGAAAAATGATGCGTAGGGAAGGGACCATGGCATACGCAGGGTTATGGCGGCGCCTGTATGCAGGACTTTTGCCGCGGGAACGGACATAAGCAGGCAGCCTGCCGCCGCGCCGCCTGCGCCGGCAATGTGCGATCGCCGACCTGTCAGAGTTGAAGCAATTCCGGCCAGCAGCCATACGGCGAGCGCAAGGACAAGAAAAATTATCGTCATTGAGCAGAACTGTCCTTGAAGCGCGATTCTGCATGCAGGGCCGCCTGCAGGATCTTATCTGCGGCGGCGCGGCGCTCAAGTTCGGAGCGGAACTCCGGTTCGCGCAGGCTGAATGACAGCCGGGATAAAAGCTGGAGATGTACGCGGATGGTCGGGCTTATCAGGGTGAATAAAACATAAACGGGCCGGCCGTCCAGAGAGCCGAAGTCTATGGGTTTTTCCAGAAAGCAGAGGGTGATCAGGGGATGATTTACCGGGACGATGATGGGATTTCGCACATGAGGTATGGCTATGCCGTCGCCAATCCCTGTGGAGGCAAGGTTTTCCCGCGCCCATAAAACGTTAAACAGATGGCTGCGGTCCACCTCCTGCGGCAAAGGCAGCACCTGGACTACGGAGCGGAGCGCTTCTTCCTTATTGCCGCCTCCTATGCCGTAGAAAATCCCGCCGGCTTTTAATGCGTCGGTGATGCCCGCGGTATTTGCGGCTGCGCTGAGCTGATGGAACAGGTCCGGAACCGGAATCTGCCGGGAATTGGCCCATTCGAGGAGCTCCGTGCGGTTGAAACGGTATTGGTCGTTTAAGTGGAAAGCGGGGAGTTCGTCCTCTTCGATCCAGTGGTAGATCGTGCTTTCAGAAACTGAAAAAAGTTTAGCCACATCGCGTACGGTTAACTGCATGGACAGAGAATCCTTCCATTGGGTGAAGATATCGGTTTCTCTCAGTTGCTTGCCGTCGGCTGTCCGCGGTAGGCTGGAGGAAGTTTGACGTGTCGAGGTTTTGTGTCAGTAAGGCAGTAATAATTTAGCAAAAAAACGTCTGGTGTCATAATCTCAAACGTAGACGTCCGTTGAATCCAGGTTCAAATCTCGAACGCCCGTTGAAATCCGTTGAATCTGATTCAAATTTCAAGGGGAGTTATAGGCGCAGCAGGGTTCTTCCGCCTTAATGTCGGAATGTGCGTAATAGGCCCGCGCGCGACAGCCGCCGCAGACGTCCTTATATTCACAGATGCCGCAGCGTCCGGTTAAATTGTCGGAATTGCGCAGCTCTTTAAATACAGCGGAATCCCGCCAGATAGCGGCGAAAGACTGTGCGCGGATATTTCCTGCGGAAAAGGGAAGATAACCGCAGGGGAAAACCTCGCCCTTGTGCGATACGAAGCACATGTGAATCCCGGCAAGGCATCCTTTACGCACATGTTGTGTCCCGTCGCCTGAAATACGGAAATAATGGGGCGCGCAGACCGCCCTTAAAGGCATATCTCCCGGTATATCGCGGCCTTTTATCCATCTCAATAAATCCTCGAGTTCCTCCGCGCTCAGCATGTCTTCGCCCGCTATCTGCGCGCCGCAGCCCACAGGCACCAGAACAAAAAGATGAAGGGAATAAGCATGTTCGGAACAGGCGAGCCTGTACAGCGCCGGGACTTCCCCGGCATTTTTTTTCGTAACGGTAAAATTTATCTGCACTTTAATCCCGGCTCCGCGTAAATTCCGGAAGCCTTCCAGAGCTTTTGCGAAGCTGCCTTTGCCCCGGACGCGGTCGTGGGTGGCAGCCTCAACACCGTCCAGTGAAACGGAAGCTATGTTTATGTTCCTATCCTTAAGATTGCGGGCGATGCCGGGCGTAACCAGCGTCCCGTTGGTCGCGAGCGCGGCAGGGAGTCCGATTTCTCCGGCGAAAAGAGCCAGATCAAATATGTCCGGCCGCAGGAGGGGTTCGCCGCCGGAAAAAATCAGCACGGGTTTTTCCGGTTCAGCCAGCTGGCGCATCAAAGCTTTCGCTTCTGCGGTGGTTAATTCCCCGGGGGAAGCGCTGTCGAGCACATCCATGCGCCGGCAGTGGATGCAGCGCAGGTTGCATGCGGCGGTTGTTTCCCAATAAACCCGCCTGAGTTGCGGATGGAAAATCGTCACCGGATCAGCCTAACAATTTTTTCAATATTTCAAACAATCTATTTTTGCTGAGGAGTTATGCCAGTCCGGATAAAACACAGGCGCAAATCGATTCCGATTTGCGCCTGGTGAGTACGAATTTACCAGAGGATAATCAGTCGACCAGTTTTTCTCCCTCTCTCTGCGAGTACATGATTGAGGAAATAACGGCAACGATAAAGATCGCCAGAATTATCCAGACTATAGGATTGTGGAGGTTGTACCGGACAAGTACCGGCGCCGCCAGCAGCGAAACCAGGTTGATCACTTTGATCATCGGGTTCAGGGCCGGGCCCGAGGTGTCCTTCAGCGGATCGCCTACGGTGTCGCCGACGACGGACGCCTTGTGCGCCTCAGAACCTTTGCCTCCGTAGAGCCCGTCCTCAATCAATTTTTTCGCATTATCCCAGGAACCGCCGGCAGTGGCCATAAAGACGGCCAGCAGTTGTCCGGAAAGAATGACGCCTGCCAGAAATCCTCCGAGGGCTTCCACGCGGAGCACCATGCCTACGATCAGCGGAGTCAGAATGGCTATAAGCGCAAGGCCGATCAACTCTTTCTGAGCCGCTTTCGTGCATATGCCCACGGCTTGTTTATAGTCGGGCTGAACCTTGCCTTCCATCAGGCCGGGAATCCGGAACTGCCTTCGGACTTCTTCGACTATAAGCGATGCCGCGCGCGTAACGGAATTAATCGTCAGGGCGGAGAACAACCAGGGCACCGCGCCGCCGATCAGCATCCCGATAAACACGGTCGGGACCGAGACCCTGATGCCCGTGCTGAGAAGCCGAAGCGATTCAGGGAGCCCCATCTGCGTCTGAACCATGGTCGTATCCGTGAGAAACGAGCCGAACAGGGAAACGGCCGCAATCACGGCGGAGCCTATGGCCACGCCTTTTGTGATCGCTTTGGTTGTGTTGCCGACCGCGTCCAGGTCCGCCATGATCTGCCGGGCGTTTTTATCAAGCCCGGCCATTTCCCCGATGCCGTTGGCGTTATCCGCGATCGGTCCGAAAGAATCCATGGCTACGTTGTTCCCTGTTAGAGTCAGCATGCCGATCCCAGTCATGGCCACGCCGTAGAGCACAAACACCACAGGCTGGCCCCAGTAGATGAGAACCGCCGCCAGAATCGTGGCGCCGATGATCAGAGTCTGCCAGACCGCCGATTCAAAGCCTACGCCTAATCCTCTCAGAATGAGAGTGGCCGAACCGGTGCGGGAAGCGCGCGCGATACTCTTCACCGGGTTGTAATGCGTATCCGTGAAATACTTCGTCACTTCGTCCAGCACGATCGCAAGAACGATGCCGGCGCCGACCGAAAGGAAGGCCCGCCATTCGTGCATGTAGTAGTGCGCCAGGAAGAAGAAGGCGATTACGGAGATCGCGGCCGAGGTGTAGAACCCGTGGTTGATGGAAGACATCGCATTGCCGCGTTCGGCTCCTTCTTTGCCTTTCACGACATAGGTCCCGATGATCGAAGACATTACGCCGATACCGCGCACCAGGAGGGGGAAAATAATCCATTTGAGTTCGTGAGTAATGGCCACAAGCGCCAGCCCCAGGATCAATCCCGAAACTATGGTTACTTCGTAGGATTCAAAAATGTCGGCTGCCATTCCGGCGCAGTCGCCGACGTTGTCGCCAACCAGGTCCGCGACCACCGCCGCATTGCGTGGATCGTCTTCCGGAATCCCGGCTTCAACTTTTCCCACCAGGTCGGCTCCGACGTCTGCCGCCTTGGTATAGATGCCGCCGCCTACCCGCATGAACAGGGCCAGAAGCGTTCCACCGAAGCCAAAGCCGAGCAAAGCATCAGGCGCGGCGACGCCGAAATACATGAAGATAATAGTTCCGCCGAAAAGGCCGAGACCGTCGGTAAGCATGCCGGTGATCGTTCCTGAACGATAGGCGATTTTCAAAGCCTCGGAAAAATTGGTCCGCGCCGCCGATGCCACTCTTACATTGCCCTGCACCGCCATGCGCATGCCGAACTGCCCCACCATGAGCGAGAAGCAGGCTCCCATAATGAACGCAACGGCGCGGCCTATGCCGATGATCAGTCGTACCGTATCCGGCGATGAACCGGAGAACCGCTGCAAAGCTTCTGCGCTGGGTGGCACCACATAAACGGAGAAAAACAAGGCTATCGTCAGAATAGCGATAAGGGGGGCGATAATTTTGAGCTGCCGGCCCAGATAAGCGTCCGCTCCCAGCCGGATGGCATTCCAGACTTCCTGCATCTTTTCAGTGCCTTTGTCCTTCTTCATAATCTGACTTCGGAGAAAAAGGGCGTAAGCCAGCCCCATAACAGCAATACCCAGCACGACCCAAAGGGATATTATCTCGAAGGGCGTGGCGTTCATTAAGCTCTGCATATTAACTTTCCTTTCTAATGTAAGAGGCACAACACTATAAAAAACCCGTACCGAAAACAGCGGGCACGGGTCATTGTGCTCACCTATAAGTTTTGCCTAGACCAGTATGATACAAAGCAAAGAGACTTTTTAGTCAAGTGCGGATGAAACCGTTTTCGTGTGTTGCGGGTCTAAAAGACATGGAAAACGTTGCCACGGAACAGACCGGCAGAGCTATTGTTGAAAGACGCATGAGCCCCTCCTTGATCGCGCCGGGAATCATGCGGCGGGTTTCCTGGGGCGCGGTATTATCAGGAGCAAGCCTTGCGCTTGCTGTTCAACTGACTTTAAATGTCCTGGGATTGGGCATCGCCATGGCCAATGTCATCCCAGGATTTTCACTGAGCACCGGAGTCTGGCTGACTGGAAGCACGATTCTCTCTTTCCTTTTAGGAGGATGGGCTGCCGGCCGGCTGGCAGGCGTTCCGCGCAACCTTGACGGAGCTGTGCACGGTCTGATTGCCTGGAGCACGGCATCGCTCACCATATACTTATTCCTTCACACCACCGCCGGAAGGCTTTTGGCGGGCGCAGGCACTATTCTGGAACAGGGTTTTGCCAGCGAAAGCGATATATCCGCCGCGGCCCTGTGGAGTTTTTCCTCACTGATCTGCGGGTTTATCTTCGCAGCCATAGGCGGTGCCATAGGCAGTCCCCCCGACCTTCGCAAGTCCCGTCCTGCGTAATTTATCCTGCCAGATTCTTCCCGCCTTCTGTCCCCCAGTCAGCGCAGGAATAATGCGTGTTCAATTCATTGGATTTTATTTACGTTAACGATGTTTTATGATGTAACCATGCCAGTCGTTTCCCATATTATTTTTAGAGAGACGTTCCCGTCTGAAATTCATGAGGTTAAGTAAGGCCCTGTCGTCTCGAAACCTCGGGACCACTTCGCTATTGCTTGTTTTTGGACAGTTAATGTCACGCATCATTACGTTTTTTTGGATCGCATATTTTTCAAAGCACATCGGGCCGTCACTTTTCGGCAATTACAATATTGTCATGAGCTTCGCTGGCATTGTACTGCCAGCCTCTACGTTCGGCGTTGGCATAATTGTCATCCGGGACGCCGTGCAGCAGCCTGCCGCCCGCCGCCAGCTTTTTGGTTCCCTTTTCTGGATCCGTTTAACTTTGAGCGTTATTCTCTGGGCAGTGCTCCTTTCTCTGTTCCCCCTGTACCATTATCCATCGTGGCTCTTTCGCTGTTTTGTTTTGGCCGGTATCTATTTGCTGGTGACTACTGTGACACAGGTGGCTGAGGCCCTGTACATAGCCGCTCAACGGACGGAATTCCTGTGGCTCACACAGGTCATTGCGGCTGCGGCATGGGCGGCACTGGGATGGACAGCTCTGCGCATTACAGGCAGCCTCACCTGGGTTTTTTGTGCCATGGCGGTCGCGGCAATTGTTGCGGCTCTTTTTCATATCCAACTTATCGGGCGTTTTTTTGAAATGCCCGATTTTTCCTTCAAACCGCGGCTTATTTGGCGTGAATTTAAAGAAGGAGCGCCGATAGGCGCAGTTTCTATTATTACGGCGGGGGTGGAACGGCTGGATCGCATTTTATTGTCCTTTTTTGTGGTTTCAACGGCCGTAGGATATTACGGCCTGGCCAGTTTGCTGACGTATACCATCATCGATACATTGTGGAATCCTTTTTCAACAGTTCTTTATCCAATAATGTCGCGTGGCGCCGCCTCAGGAACAGTAAGCCTGCCTTGGCTTGCCCGTAAAGGAATTCTCTGGACATTTGGTTTTTCCTTTCTGATCGTTGGGCTTATGCTGGTTTGGGCGGCACCGGTTATCCATCGCATCTGGGGGCCTTCCTATTACCCCGCGATAGTACTGCTGGAAGTTTTAGGACCTACCGTTCCTTTTATTGCCTTGAATCGTTTTTTTCCCAATTTCCTTTTCGCGGAACACAAACAGCATTCTTATATGAAAATTAAATTAACCACATTTCTCCTTTATGTTGCCGGCAACCTGATCGCCATACCTCTTTGGGGCACACTGGGTGCGGCTTTCGTTTTGCTTTGCATTCAGATTATCGAGACGGCGATTTACTGGATCTTTCTGCGGCGTACAATGCCGGGCTTCTGGGAACCTTTGAGGCTGTTGAGAGTAATCGGGCTCGGTTCCATTTGTTTTGGGCCGCTTCTTCTTTGGCATGGGTCAAAGCTGTGGGCCATGTTGCCGGCCGTTCTTTACAGTTACTTGCTGCTCTTCCACGTCTTCAAGCTTGAAGACCGTGAAATACTTCAACGCTGGTTAAGCCATTTGAGGCAACGCGATGCGCAGGTTATTTAATAAGCGCATGAGATGCCTTAATAACGCATGAAAAACCTCGAATACAATTACGGCATGCCGCTCCGCATTTTTTTTATCTGCCTGTGTTCGCTCTATTTTTTCCATCCGAGCTGGTACACGCTGCTCCCTGTCGAAAATGTCAAATATCCGGAATGGGAGCGTATTTGTATTGTCATAAAATGGATCAACCAGGCGCCGTTGACTTATTACACCACTCATTTCGCCGCATATAATTGGTCCCTGTCCAAGCTGTCCCCATTATTCCGGAGTCTTTTAGAGCAATGGGGTTTTCGATTACCTCTCGATTTGGCCATTCTGCTGTTGGCGCGTCTCATGAGCGCTGCTTTTGCTTTATTGTCGGTTATCCTGATTTATGATTCGGCCCTGATCCTTTTTGACAATCAAGTCGCAGTATTTTCCTGCTTTTTCCTGATTGTTTCTCCGGATTTTGCCGTTTTCTGTCAGAGTGGATATCATCATTTTCATGCAATGTTTCTCACGGCGCTGGCGTATTATTGCGATCTTAAATTTTTAACGGAAACGAGAGAGCGCTGCATGGATTGGTGGATCGCCGCATCTGGAAGCGTGGTGGGGACGCTCATCGGATCAAGTTTTTACGGCATTTTTTTCTTCCCGGTATGGGGGTTGTCATTAATTCATAAATTCCGTGATCAAGGGGTAAGCCCAAAAAGGGTAGTGATCGCGTTGGCATCGTTGCTGGCGCCTTTTTTAATTACTAATTCATATATCTTTTCCCATCCTGCCTGGTATCCCATGAATGTGTTTTATATGTTTTATTACAACATAGCTCACAATGATTCCGGGATTATTTACGCGCTCTACCAGTCAGCGTTTCAAATGTTCCCTGAAGCTTACGGTGCCGTGGGAACACTATTTCTCGTGTTGGGAATTATCGGCATGTTCTGCCTGTGGCGGCGAAACGGAATAAAGAAGCTTCATCTGGGTATTTGTCTGTTTTATATGGTTCCTGCCTTATTGGGAGGCTTGAGGTCCTATCCTGCGCGGCTTCTTCTCATCCTCCCGTTTGCCGCCATTTCCGCGGGATTCGGATTGTGTTTCGCGTATCAAATGATGAAATCTTCGTCCCTCAGAATAATTGCGTTTATTTTTATCTGTTCTCTGTGCTTTTATCAATTTGTGAATACCTGGGCATGGGTGCTCTTAAAAACACGCCCTGCCCCCGCGGAGAGAGCTGTCCAATGGATTGACCAGGAAAACGCAGGAAATCGTTCTGCCCCGGCAGTTCGTCCGTTTGTTCTTCTTTGTATTCCGGATCAATGGGGCATCCCTTATTTTTATGAACATCTCCGAAATATTCAGCCGCTTAAAGTATTCATTGGCCCGGATCAAGTCGCTTTATCCATGAGTTTTGATCGATTTGTGCGCATCCCGTTTCAGGAGGCTTTGATTGATAATTTGGACATCATAAATGGGGCAGAGGACCGCCGTTCACGTGGATTCAGAAAGATGCTGTTGAATGATTTAAGTACGGGCAAGTCTTTATATTTAGAACATGTTTTTAAGCCGGATATCTCATGTCTGGGTTTTCGCTTTTATCCGCCTTTGAACGATCCCTTGCTTGGAATTATTCCCTGCGACAGGATATTTCTTCTCCGCAATAAAATAGCCGGTCAAGAAACGGGCCTTAGGAATGCGGTGAAGCGGCGCCCGCACAATCAACAGGTTGTTCTCATACACACGCATTCCGACTTCAGCGCGAATGGGAATTATCCCCTCGAAACGCTGGCGGGGAAGATTAAAGACTTGGGGGTGCAGGCGTGGGTTCCGACGGACATATATGAAAGGAAACTCCACCTGCGGTTTGGCCCATATGAGAAAACCGAAATAATGACATCCATTGAGCAGCGAGGATTGCCTGAGTACCTTCGAACACTGCGGGTGTTGAGACGCGATCAGGGGCTCAATATTCTTCCGGGGATGGAAGTGATGCCTCACTATTTCTGGACGGGGAATCCTCTTTTGACCAGCCTTTTACTGCACAACGTGAGCAAAACCATGCTGGTCATTGGATTGCAAAACAGAAATCAATACGATTCTTTTAGAACGATCAAACCGGCTTTTCCAGGAGATGCCGGAGAACTTCCATATCAGGAGTGGATTGACGAAACGCATCGGCAGGGAGGGCTTATTTATTGGTCGCATCCTTTGACAATGGAAACCGCCGCGTCTGTCATTACTGATTTTTTGCAGTTTCAAACCCTGCCGTATGGCCGAAGCCTGCTGAAGACCACGGGCTATGACGGATTTGCCGTCCTCGATGAGGGAATTGAACTCGCCCGTCCGGGAGGGGTTTGGGATCAATTGCTGCAGGAACACTGCAGGGGGCAAAGAAATCCTGTTTATATCATCGGCGAATCTGATTACGGGAGAAACGAAATATCCGATATTCGGGAAGAGCCGTTTGTGTTTACGATTTTAACCAACAAGGCAGAAACAGGGGCGGATATGCTGCGGTCCTTGCGGCTTGGCCAATGCTACGCGTCCCGGCGCGCAAGGGACGGGCATCTGATCTGGCTGGATAAGATGTTCATCCGGCGCCGTCCGGATGGTGCGAAGACCATCAACCTGTCCGGATACTCCACAAGGCCGGGGGCCACGACTCTTTTTCTCCAAATCATTTCTGACGGGAAACTGATCCATGCTTCCAGCAATGCGGGACGTTTTCAGTTTTCTCAAAAATTACCCGCAACCCATGCCAGACAGTCATACGTTCGGGTCATGGTTGAGGACGATCTGGATGGCATGGTCGTTTCAAATCCGCTATTCGTGAGGGAAGGCAGCGCAGGATTATGAGGGGTATTGTGAAAGATGAGCATCTGGTTTATAGGTGCCTTATAAGAAATATTCCCGTCGCCGGGCTGCGATTTTGAATCTTATACAGCGTCTTTATGAAAGTTTTAGGTATCGGTTTGCCAAAAATACGTTCCTGTTTTGGCAAAAGCTGGGTTTTCATTTCACGCGCAATCATTATTATGAGCCGATCCCCGATACCCGCACCCTTCCAGGTTCTCTGTGGGATAATCCTTCGCGGCTTGTTGGAATCGACCTTCAAGATTCCAGACAGGTGGATTTGCTCCAATCGTTTGAAGAGCGCTTCAAGCCGGAATATTCCTCGTTCCGGTTGCTTCCCGACGGCAATCCCGCCCATTTTTATATGAATAATGGTTATTTCGAAAGCGTGGATGCCGAGATTTTATATTGCATGGTCCGTCGCGTAAAACCTTTGCGAATTTATGAAATCGGATCCGGCTTCTCGACGTTGATTTCAGCCCAGGCCGTGTTGAAAAATAAGCGGCAGGATCCAAATTATGACTGCGAATTGGCGGCGATTGAGCCTTACCCCGGCCCGGCTTTGCGCAGGGGCTTTCCTGGCCTTACTAGATTAATTGAGCAGCCGGTACAGCATTTGCCCGTGGCAATGTTTGAACAGCTCGGAGATAACGACATTTTATTCATAGATTCCAGCCACGTTCTCAAGATAGGAAGCGATGTCCAATATGAATTCCTGGAAATTTTACCGAGGCTGAAAACCGGAGTATATGTCCACATCCACGACATATTTCTGCCGGCGGAATACAGTAAAAGAACGATCCTGCAGGATTTCAACTTTTTTAATGAGCAATATATTTTACAGGCCTTTCTTTGTTTCAATAATTCTTATGAAGTCGTTTGGGGAGGCAGCTATATGCATCTGACGCATCCAGGATTGCTTGAAAGAGCATTCCCGTCTTATCGACGAAGTCAGCGCTGGCCGGGGAGTTTCTGGATTCGCAGAATTCGTTAGACTGCGCCCCATTTGCGGCAGGTGCGGGGTAAAAAGGAACCTTCCGCCAAGCTGGATGAATTAAAAAAGCGGGAGATCAAACCGAAGAGGTTAAGTGATCAATCAAAACAAAATAGTATTTTTCATTATTGTCACCCTGATCACTGTTGGCGTACAGGTAGGCTTGGTCAGTTTTGCTTCCCATGGATTTCCTGTTTTAGAGTGGACATCTGTAGAGCACGCGCTTCCCGCGCTGGCCCTGAAATCAGGGTATGGACTTGTGAACCCGGTTACTCAGAACCGGGCTTTGGTTCCGGACGGCAAACATTATTCTGCCTATCCGCCTTTTTGGCCTATTCTGCTGAGCAGCCTGATGTGGGAGCCGACCCCCCAAAATTTGATGCTTATGGTTTCGATCATCAACGCGTTGAGCCTTTTAATATGCGCGGTTTTGTTCCTGACCATTGTTTGTAAAAGGTCGGCTTTTAACTGGAAAAATTTGTTCTGGATTGCCGCCTGCCTGGGAGGAATGGCCGCTATTTTTTCTTACCACTTAAGAGGCCGCGCGGAAGTCCTGACCACTTTTTTGTTAGCGGTGGGCTTGTTAGCGTATGAAATCGAATCGGATAAAATTTATGTGCCCCTATGGGGTTTCCTTCTGGGTTGTATGGCGGCTACGCAGCCTATGGCGGCCGTGTGTGCGGTTTGTCTGGCAGGCATGGGAATGTCTGTTAAAAAACGGAACCCGATTTCACGTCTTCTTTTGTGTTACGTAATAGCAGGTCTTGTATTTTTAAGTCTCATGCGGATGAGTCCCTATGGAACATGGGAAACCCTTTCAAACATCGCGCACCATGCCCGGACGGCTTACGGCATCCCTCTTTTTTCTCGGATCCAGGCCCGTGGTTTTTTAAATATGCTCGTTTTAAGGCCGCAAAACCCGCTTTATGGGATTTTGATGCTGTTAATTGTTCCGGTAGGAGTATTGGAAGCGGTTCATTTGTGTCGGCATATGACTTTTATCTCCCGGCTGGTTTTCAGCGCATGCTTCATAATGCTGAGCATGACGGTTATCTTCTTTTCTTTCTGTAATGGCGAAGAAAACTCGGCGGTTTGGTTGTCTCCGCTCTTCTTGAGCCGGGCCTTATCGTTCATGCTCGGCTGGCAAAATCAAAAATGGTTGAAAGGCATTCTCGCGATTCCATTGATCGTATTGGCCGGCGGCTTTATCCGGGTCGCTTTAATGTATCCTTTTTACTTGAGAGATGGGATGTCTTTGTTCCTGGCCAGGGAAAAATTTATGGAATTTAAGAAAACGCAGCCTGCGGGAACCGTTTTCGATATGAGCTGCTCACTATGGGTTCTTTCTGAAGATTATTATCACATGCGGCACCTTGTTGATGGAGGCATAAAAGATTTGAAATCAGGACGGCATTCGTTTGCAGGCGTGGAAGTTTATTGTCTGCAGCAGAATTACGAAGGCGTTGATTCGTTGACCCCTCCGGAATTAAATGGTTTGACCCTTGTAAAAAATTATTTCAGCAGTGGCATGCCCAGAATCTTCGGGATTCCGTTGGCTCGATCTACCCCGGGATATGGGTTCGCGATTTATACAAAACAAAAGGTAGCTCGCAGGATCTAATGCAGAGGCTGGATTAAAAGATGGATTTAAGCATCTCGATCGTATGCCATAACAACTCTGCCCTGATTCAGAAATGTCTTCAATCTATCCAGGAACAGACCGTGGGCATTGGTTATGAGGTTATGGTCGTAGATAACGCCTCGGCCGATGATAGCGTGGCGATGATCCGGCGGAATTTCCCTCAGGTGCGCATTATTGAAAACGCACAAAACTTATTTTTTACGAGGGCGCATAACCAGGCGATTCGCGCGGCAAAAGGCGACTATGTCCTGGTTCTGAACCCGGATACGATTGTTACAGACCATGCTGTCGCAAAGATGATGGATTACATTCGGACTCATGAACGCATCGGCGCTCTGGGGTGCAAGCTTCTTAATCCAGACGGATCGATCCAGCCCTTTTGCGGCAAGTATCATTTCTTAATGTGGGGATTTTTTGAGGTCCTGCTGATCAATGCCTTTTTCCCGGACAATTTTATTGAACAACGACGACGTTATCCCTACGAAAAACTAACGGATGGTGATGAGGTGGATTATATTTCTGGAGCCTGCATGCTGATGTCGAAAAAAGCGCTGAATGGTGCAGGGTTATTTGATGAAAGGTTCCTTATGTACAGCGAAGAAGTTGATCTATGTTATCGAATTAAGCACGCCGGATATAGAGTGTGCGTTCTGCCGTCGGCTATAGTGAGCCATATCGGTGGCAGTTCCAGCAGCCGTTTTGGCCGGCGCTATATTAACCGCATTCGTCAGAACAGCATGCTGGCTTATTTCCGAAAACATAACGGCGTGACTGCCTATGCCGTTCTTAAAGTTATCGATACCTTTACGTTCCCGCTGTTGTATGCCCTGAAATCCATTAAGCGCGCCGTCCTGCCTGGGACATGAGATTTTTTAATCGCCAGCCATGAAAGTTGTGGTCCCGTTTTATCCGCTTTATGTCCCTACCGAAAAAGAGGATTACTTCAAAATTTGCGCTGATGCCGGGAACGGCGCAGTTTTTAACCTGGCAGGCCATTCGTTCTGGGAAACGCTGAAAACTGCGTGGTCGTCGCCTGTCCACGCGCACGGACGCGGATGGCCTTTTCCCGAAGGGCTTCCGTTCTTCGGCGGTCGCATGATTTATTCGTTCCATAATAATTTCATCGGAAAGAAGAAAACAGCCATCTGGGTGCGCCGCTTCCTTTTTAATCGGTGCCTGGCAGTCATAGTTCAGACCGAATTTGCGAAAAATAATTATGTAAAGCAGGGGATTGACCCCTCGAAAATTCGTCTCATACCGCATGCCATTGATTTTCCTTATTTTTCCAAGCCGCGCAACGGCGCCGCTTTTCGCAAAAGAATGGGACTTGGACCTGACGAACCTTTCGCGTTTTGCGTCGGTATACGCTGGTTTAAGAACCCGGGGGTCATAATCGACGGATGCCGCAAAGCCGGTATACGACTGGTCATGGCGGGTTTTAAAAACAGCGGCGACACATGGAAGGGTTATGAATGGCTGATGCCCTCCCTTTCTCTTGAAGATGCTGAAAAGAAAGGATGCATCCTGGCGGGGCATTTGAATGCGGAAGACCTGTTGTCCGCTTATGATTCCGCCACCGTTTTCGTGAACTCATCGGAAAACGACGGAGAAAACTTTGGGATCGCCGTTTATGAGGCGGCTGCTGCAGGTAAGGCGCTCTGTCTGCCGGATTTTGGCGGTTTCGATATTTTCAAGAGCTGCGCCCGCTTTCATCCAAACCATGACAGCGATAAGCTGTCCAATAATATCCGGTATTTTGTTGATCATCCTGAAGAACGGAAAATTTACGGATTGAAGGCGCGTGAAATTGCGGCAAAATTCGATTATCCGATTATTCTGAATCGGCTAAAAAACTTTTACCGGGAACTGGGGATCCTGCCGAAATAATGAGGATTATTCTTATCGCCCATAGTTTTCCCTACCCGCTTCACGAAGGCGTGCGCATGCACGTTTATCATCTTCTTAAAGAACTGTCGAAGAAAAACGAAATGCATCTGGCGTGCTTCATCGAGTCGGAAGAAGAAAACGCATATCAAGTCCATCTTAAGCCTTTCTGCCGGTCGATCACAACTGTCCTGCATAAGGTTCCCAAATGCCCTCTCAGACGGCTTCAGAATATGCTTTTTGGAAGCCGTCCCTTTTCCGTAGAACAGTTCGCTTCGAAAGATATGGAGCGCGCACTGATCCGGTTGCGGGACGAAATTCATCCGGAGATTATTCATCTGGATTTCACCGTCATGGCGCAGTATGGAGAACTTTTCCCTGAGACAGCGAAAGTCTTTTTCCCGCATGACGCCATGTCTATGCTCTTTGAGCGAAATGTTGCCAGGGAACGTAATCTGTTATTCCGGTTGTACACCTCCTCCCAGTCATCAAAAATGCGGCAATACGAAGCGGAAATCCTGCCTCGTTTTGAGCGGACCGTGGTTGTTTCGCCAGTTGATCAGGGCGTTCTGCAGAGGCGCGCTCCTTCGGCAGTCGTTCTCTCTTGTCCGAATGGCGTGGACACGGAATATTTTGTCCCCGGACAAGGTCCGGAAAAACCCGGAAGAATAATTTTTCGGGGATTGATGAATTTCCTGCCAAACGCCGACGCTGCGATTTTTTTCGCCAGAGATGTGATGCCGTTAATCTGGCAGCGAAAGCCGGATGCCGAATTCTGGATTGTGGGAAGCAATCCTATCCCTGAGGTGGAGTCTCTCGCGCGGACGAAAGGCATTCGCGTCACCGGTTTTGTTGAGGACCTGAGGGAAGCCATGGCTGAATCTGAAGTGATCGTTTCTCCCATGCGCATTGGTTCCGGGATTAAGAACAAAATTCTGGAAGCTATGGCTATGGCCAAAGCTGTAGTCGCGACTCCCATGAGCCTGGCGGGGATCAGCGGCGTTCCGGGAGAAGATTTCCTAACCGGCGCAACTCCACAGGAACTGGCAGATCAGACTGTTGCCCTGCTGGAAGACCCTTCCCGTCGCAGGCGTGTTGGCGAACATGCCCGTGAAACCGTTCTTCGTTTTCATTCCTGGGAGAGTCATTGCGGGCGTTTTCACCAGATTTATGAGGAGGCCCTTGAAGCGCATGCGCATAGCCATCATTAAGTTTGGAGCGCTCGGAGATGTTCTCCGCAGTACGGCGGTTCTAAAACCGCTTCATCGCCACTATCCGGACTGCGAAATCTTTTGGTTCACACTCCCGAGCGCAATTCCACTTCTGGAACGAAATCCCTTGATCACTCAAATAGTAGATGTACAAAATGCCGATGCCTCCGTTTTTACGGCGCTGGAATACGACCTGGTAATCGGCCTGGAAGAGGATGCGGAAGCCTGCGCTCTGGCCAGCCGGCTTAAGACCAGGGAACTTTTCGGCGCCTGCAGGGATAAGAACGGAAAACTGACCTATACGGCTTCCAGCCGGCAGTGGTTTGATATGAGCCTTTTAAACCGCGATCCGGATGGGTCATTGAATACAGCCAACCGGCTGAAGCAGGAAAACAGAAAAACCTACCCACGGATCCTTTTTGAGATGCTGGGAATGCCGGAGGCTTTCTGGGCTGATGCCGAGCCGGTCATCGTGTTAAGCCCGGAGGCGAAAATATGGGCGGAAGAGCGTTTCATCAAAATGTTTAAGCCCGGCCTGCCGAGGATAGGATTGAATACCGGATCAGGCGTCCGTTGGCCGACAAAGCAGCTGACCGTTGATAAAACACTCTCGGTTATCAAGGCTATAGACGGCGGGCTATCGGCAAATTTACTGCTTTTGGGCGGGCCTGACGAAGAAGAACGTAATGCCTGCATCAAAAAAAACTGCTCCGTGCCTCTTGTCGACACGGGGACAAAAAACAGTCTGCAGGAATTTATGGCGATCATAGATCTTTGCGATGCGGTTATTACGAGTGACAGCCTTGCGCTGCATATCGCCATTGCTCTTAAAAAAAAGATTATTGTTTTTTTCGGTCCCACTTCCGCAGACGAAATCGAGCTTTACGGGAGAGGTATTAAGTGGCTCCCAAAGCAACAATGCGTTTGCTATTATCAGTCAAAATGCCATGTTTCGAAATTCTGTCTGGATGCCATTGATGAAAATGTTGTAACAAATGTTTTGCGCGAATGGTTTTAAGGAACATTCATTACCTTAATTGGAGGTTTCCATGCCTACCTACCCCATAGCCAATCGCCTTGTGCCAGTGAATCAGATTCATTCCAATCCAGACCAGCCGAGAAAAGACTTTGACCCGGAGTCTCTTAAAGAGCTTCA
>CAZSAL010000033.1:0-30898 GCA_964604825.1 uncultured Elusimicrobia bacterium | reverse complement strand
TCTTTTACCACAGAAAATATCACGCCGACCTTTTTACCAGCGGGGAAGTTCTGAGGCGCGTGGCGGAATTAATTTAGTCCTACCGAAGTTGTCATTCCTCAATAAGCCTATGGCAGGAGGTTCCTGCCATGAAGGTTTCCCAGAAACGTTGTGCCCATTGCCGGCAATGGTTTAAACCCTATCCACCCAAGCGCGACAAGCAAACGTTCTGTTCCCGCGGAGGTTGTCAAAGGGAACGTCACCGTCAAGCCTGCCGCGCGTTTTACCGGGACGACCCGCGCTGCGATGACCAACGTCGTGAAAAGATTCGTGCCTGGGCGCGCAAACGCGGGTATTGGCGGTGGTATCGCCAGACTCATCCGGGTTATCGGATGCGAGACAATGCCCGGCGCAGGTCTTCGCGGCAGACGGCAGGTCGCGCCGCAAAACGAGACGCATGGAAGGGAATGGCCGTCGAGAAGCTGCGGGACATCCAGAATCAGGGGTCCGAATTCGCCGCAAAACGAGACGCATGCGATCGTCGGGTAGATCAGCTTTTGGACTATCTGGTCTGGAAGGAAACGCCGCAAAACGAGACGCTTCGCCGCGCTGCGGCGGTTTAGGGCAGAATGAAGCCATGGATTCCGAATTGTGGGCAACCATTCGAAGGCTTCACGAAGTGGAGAAGCTGTCCCGGAGCGCAATAGCCAGGCGGTTGAACGTGCATCGAGGGACGGTGCGGAAGGCTTTACGGTCAGCGCACGAGCCTCCGGCGGACCAGCGGGGACGGCCTATCGGATCAAATAGCATCAGCAAACTCGACGCGTTCAAGCCTTATATGGGGGAGCGCCTCAAGGCGTATCCGGAATTGTCTGGGGCCAAACTTTTTAAGGAGATCAAAGAGCAGGGATATTCCGGCGGGATGACGATTCTGTTGGAGCATCTGCGGCAAATTCGTCCTTCACGGCAAGCGCAGGCCTTCCTGCGCCTGGAGACGCGACCAGGGGAATTCGCGCAAGTGGACTGGGCCAACGTGGGAACGATTCAGATAGGCAATGCCAGGAGAAAGCTGTCCTGTTTTGTGATGGTGTTAAGTTATTCGCGGATGTTGTATCTGGAGTTCACATTGTCGCAGCGGCTGGAGGATTTCCTGAACTGCCACATCAATGCGCTGGAGTTTTTTGGCGGTGTGCCGGAGAAAATCAATTACGACAACTTAAAGACCGTTGTGGTGACGCGGGTCGGCAAGGAGATTCGTTTTCAGAAGCGATTCATGGATTTTGCAGGTCTTTATCTGTTTGATCCCATTCCCTGCGGCGTGCGCCGGCCTAATGAGAAGGGCAAGGTTGAATCCGGCATCAAGTACGTGCGTTCGGCATTCCTGGCAGGACGGGACATTGCATCGTTCCCGGATTTACAGCAGGCGGCTGTGAAGTGGCGCAACGAGGAGGCAAACGTACGCATTCATGGGACAACCCACGAGCGTCCGATCGATCGTTTTGGGAGCGAGCGAGAGCAGTTGCACCCCTTGCCTTCGCCGGAATTTGACTGCGCGATCCTGGAGGCGGTCAAAGCGACGCGACAGGGGCTGGCGCATTTTCAGACCAACCGTTATTCGGTTCCCTCGCGCTATGCCGGCAGGACGCTGACGCTGCGCGCCACGCCGCAGGAGGTTGAAATCTACACCGACAATGGGAATCGGGTGGCGCGTCATTTGCGATCGTATGAGAAATACCGGGTAATTGAGAAGCCGGAGCATTACGAAGGACTTTTAGCTGACCGCAAGAAAGCCAGGGCCGCCAAACGCGTGGAAATGTTTCTGGCTCTGGCGCCGGAATGCCAGGCTTATCTGGATGGGCTCCTTCATGCGGAGCTGCAGGTGGCGGCGCATCTGGACAAAATTCAAGACTTCATACTGCGCTACGGCAAAGCCGAGGTAATGAGCGCTGTCCTGCATGCCCTGGCGCATAAAGCATTCGGAGCCGATTATATAGAGCGTATTATCCACCAGCAGCGGGCGGCGCGTCATGAACCGGAGCCGCAGGAGATTTCGCTTATCAAGAAACCGGATTGGGCCAGGATCACGGTCGAAGAAACCGATTTATCGCTTTATGATGAGCTGTTTGAATGTCCGGGGGATTCCTGTGAGTAATGGAGAAACCTCGAATTTGGAAACGTCTTTGCGGCGGTTGTTTCTGACCCACACGCAGGCACATTACCGCGAGCTCCTGGCCCAGGCAGCCAAAGAAAACTGGAGCCATGAGCAATTCCTGGAGCAGTTGGTGGATCAGGAAATGACTGCCCGCCATGCGCGCGCGGTGGAACGATTGATCAAGGAAGCCAAATTCCCTGCGCCTAAAGCCTTTGCCGGCTTTGACTGGAACCATCCTCGATCAATTCCCAAAGTCCAGATACTTCATTTCGCCCAGTTGTCGTTTATCGACAATAAAGAACATCTGATTTTTTTAGGTTCCGGCGGCCTCGGCAAAACCCACCTCGCCACGGCCATCGGGTTTGCTGCCTGTCAGAAGGAAATCCGCACCTTCTTCACTACGGCGGCAGACATGATCAACTACCTGGTCGCCGCTCAGGCTGACCACAGCCTTGACCGCGCGCTTAAGCGCTACGTCGCTCCCCGGCTGCTCATTATCGACGAGCTCGGCTACCTGCCTCTGGACAAACAAGGCCGCGACCTCTTCTTTCAGGTCATTTCAAAAAGATCCCAGAGCGGATCCATGATTCTGACCACCAATAAACCATTCAAGGAATGGGGCGAGGTCTTCCAGGACACGGCGGTAGCTTCGGCTATTGCCGAGAGACTGATCGAACATGGGGAGTTGATCAAAATCGAAGGAGATTCCTATCGCGTCAAAAAGAAACGACAAAAAGCCATTGCCCTGGACGAATTGACCGATAAAAAATAGGACAAGTCCCTTCCCAACGGAAGGTCCTCATCCCTTTTTTGCGCCGCGATTCGGTCTACAGTTTCGCTTGCCTGAAATGGCGTCTAACACCCAATCTGGACATTCTCAACCGCTGAAAACTGGACAGCTACACGGCGTTGCTAACAATTTTCAAGGATCCCAAACATGAATGCCATGCCGAGATGACGGAGTGGCTGGGCCGGCCACTCGATCCGGAGGCCTTTGATTTGAACGAAACCGATCAGATCGTCCGATACGCTCCGCGCCGCGCGGAATTTGTTTGAGACAGAAGTCCTCCTGGAAACCCCACATGCTGTAAAATGCTCGAAGCCCTGATCTGCCGCACCTTCTCGACGGAAGTGCTCCAACCCATTACCGCCTAATACCGCCAAAAGCAGCCTCATTTGAGCTTGAGTTGCATCAAAAGTTGCATCAAAAGTTGCATCCAGAACTTTAACACATAAAGTACTGAGTGTTAGACAGGTGCTCGATCGGTGGGCTGACGAACGAACTCTAGCCCTACCCTGCCGGAAACGGCAAGGATTACTCCTGCTTCCCGCTTAAATTGGATTTGCGCCTTGACTTCTTATAATTAAGAAGTTAGTATTAATAAATATGTGGCAGATTAATGAACACCGTGAGATAACTAAAACGATCCGACGTCTTCCGCCATGGATCGTTAAAGAGTATGAAACATGGAAGGATCTGGTTTATCGCCACGGTCCGGAAATCCTTCGGCAGTTTCCCGGCTACCACGACGAGCAATTGCGTGGCGAAAGACAGGGGCAGCGTTCATCCAGGTTGAGCAGACAATACCGGGTGATTTACGTTATAAATCGCGATGTTATTACGGTTTATGTTTTGGAAATAACGCCACACAGATATTAGGAGGTTCCAAATGAAAATTAATCCCAATGATTTTGTTCCGGCGCGGTCCCACGCGCATGTTACTACCGGAGAAGTTATCCTCATCCTTCGCGAAAAGAAAGGCTGGACCCAGGAGGAACTGGCAAGGCAGTCCAAAATTTCCGCGACCAATTTGAGCATGTTAGAAAATGGTCGGCTCGATATCGGGAAGAAGCGAGCGGAACAGTTGGCTCATGCCTTTGGTGTCCATCCAGCCATTATTATGTTTCCAGAGTACGAAGGCCTTGAAATTGGGAGGGCCGCATAACCTGAAAGGTAAACCACCAAGCCTAGAAGTACCGGCGTTCTGCGAATCCTCCTGATGGGCTTAAAGCCCAATTATTTGGGTAACATTTTCAATGATTTGATTCATCCGACTTACACCCCTGCCGAATTTTGGGAGAATATCGACGATGCTGATTACCACCACAGGAACTAAATGACTTCCCAGGAATCCGCATTTGAAGAGATAAAAAAACTGGCCCAGGAGTTCCGAGCCAACGAACGTTTTTACCTAACCCCTGAATATCAGGAATCGCAAGCTCGCAAGGACTTCATTGACAAGTTCCTGATCGCCCTCGGCTGGGACGTCAACCACGACACCCAGAAAAATCCGTTTGAGCAGGAAGTGAAGGTGGAGCGGGGAGTCAACGTCCTTGGAGTTCAAAAACGAGCCGATTACGCCTTCTACCTTTCTCCCGATTTCCGCGATGTCCGTTTCTTCGTTGAGGCTAAGAAACCTCAGGGAGATATTGCCACCCCCGACAATTATTTCCAGACCCTCAGGTATGGCTGGAACGCCCAAACCCCGCTGGCCGTCTTAACGAACTTCGCAGAATTTCATGTGCTGGACTGTCGTTACAAGCCCGATATCAAAACGGTATTACAGTGCGCCGTCAAAACCTATCGCTATACTGACTACGACAACGCGGAAAAATTCGCGGAGATTTACTATCTCTTTTCGCGTGAGTCCGTGGCCTCCGGTTCACTGGAGAAATTCGCCGATTCGCTGGTCAAGCGGCGCGGTAAGGCCGTTCAAAAAGGCGCTGTGCCGGGTGTATTCAAGGGGATTGATGATGCCTTTCTGGAAGAGTTGGACGAGCACCGACATGACCTGGCTCATATGTTCAAGGACGCGGACTCTTCGCTGGACGGCGAAACCTTGACGGAGATTGCCCAGCGCACATTGGACCGCTTGGTGTTCACCCGGTTTCTGGAAGACCGCCAGATCGAGTCAGAGCCAGTCATTCCGAGGTTTGGACAAAAGGGCTCCGCCTGGGACGATTTTCTAGCGGAGTCGCGCCGCCTGGACGGGATTTATAACGGCATCGTTTTCAAAAAGCACGACATCCTGGATTCCCCAAATTTCAAGATAAAGGACGGCCATTTTTCCACCATTTGTGAAAAACTTTCTCACCGGAATTCGCCTTACGATTTTAATATCATCCCCATCCATATTCTGGGAAGCATCTATGAGCGATTCCTTGGCAAGGTCATCATGGCCGGTGACAAGCAGGTTCGCGTGGAGGAAAAACCCGAAGTCCGAAAAGCGGGCGGCGTTTATTACACGCCGCAATACATCGTCAACTACATTGTGGAAAATACCGTTGGCAAAATGATCGAAGGGAAACCGCCGGGTAAGATCGCCGAAATGCGCTTTGCCGACATTTCCTGCGGCAGCGGATCATTCCTGTTGGGGATGTATGACACGCTTCTGACATACCACCGGCGCTATTACAACTCATACCGCTCCAAAGCAAAGAAGGATGACTGCGTAGAGCGGGATGGAGTACTTCACCTCACTTTAAAAAAGCGCCGCGAGATTCTTTTGAACAACATCTACGGCGTGGACGTTGACGCCCAGGCTGTGGAAGTGGCCCAGCTTTCACTGTACCTGAAACTCCTTGAAGAGGAAACTATCGGCACTACGCACGAGTACCAGCAGGAATTCCACGAAACCCTTTTGCCGTCACTGAGCAAAAAGCCAAACATCGTTTGTGGGAATTCGCTGATCGGAACAGACATTTTGTCGGGAGAGAATTTTGCGGGGGCTGAGGAACGCAAATTAAACCCCATGGATTTCGAAGCCCGCTTTCCCGAAATCATGCGCAACGGTGGCTTTGACGTTATTGTCGGGAATCCCCCGTATTTATATAGCGCGGGCCAAGAATATAAGGAATATTTTAAGTCGCACTATTCATTTTCCGAGTATCAAACTGATTTTTATGTTTTTTTTATTGAAAAGGCGTTGAAAATCCTGCGACAAAAGGGACAACTGGGCATGATCATTTCGGATTCTTGGATTAAAGGCAAATATTTTACGCGGTTACGCGAATATTTGTTAATTAATACGCAAGTTAGAAATATCGCAGTGTTTGATTACCCTCCCTTCGAAAGTGCAGTAATTGAGAATTCAATAATCATTCTCGAAAAGAGTAAACCGTCGGATAATCTCAAGATATATAAATACACGTCCCCTTCAGAATTATCCGAACAAAATACGCTCCGAGTTTCCGACTGTTTGGCGCAGGGCCTAATCGATATTTACGGGAGTCCAGAATCTAAAAAGCTCATCGAGCATCTTGAACATGCTACTCATCCGTTAAGTGTTTTGTGCCGTTTAAACCGTGGCGTTCACGCTTACAGAACCGATGGATACGGGAAAAGTCATTTTTCATCGGGTCCGCAAACAAAACGAGACAAGGACGAAAAATCCTATCACTCCCAAAAGCGCATCGACCAAACTTATTTTCCGGAAATCAAAGGAAAAAATCTTGAACGGTACGGTTATACGTCTGACGGAATATTTATTTCATACGGAGATTGGCTGGCTGAACCACGAACGCCAGAATTCTTTTTTAACCCTAAGCTCGCTATTAGGAAAATTATTGCCCCAAAGCTGGTATGCACTTTTATCAAAGAAAATGTAATTCTTGATCAGTCTATATATGTGGCAATTCGTTCAGAGGGGCAATTTATTGATCTCAAGTTTTTACTTGGCATTTTAGGCTCATCGATCGGAGGTTGGTATATAAGAACTAAACACGGCATTTATGACACGTTGTATCCTTGGTTTACAAAGGAGCAGTTGGCTCAATTCCCTATTCCTGTGTTAGATTGTGATTCGGCGATTGATAAGTCTAAGCATAATGAGTTGGTGAAACTGGTTGATGCTATGCTCGAGACTAAGAGACAATCGAATGAGTCCAAAACAGATAAAGATAAAACTTATTATGAGTCCAAGTTTGTCGCGCTGGATCGCCAAATCGACGAGCTGGTTTACAAGTTGTACGGCTTGACCGATGATGAGATCCGAATTGTGGAAGAAAACACGAAGTCAGCCTCTGATGGCAAACGATAAGCCGAACCCTATTCAACTAGCTGCTGACATCTGCTCTGAAGTTGTTTCTCCTGAATTGGCGGAGTCAATGCGTCAATTCACAGCCATGATCCAAGAGACACAAAAACACATGGAGAAATATGCCCCCATCTTTCAAGGGATGGCCAGTGAGATCAATAAGCATAGAGAGATGCTTGCACCGATCCTGGAACAATTTGAACAGCTTCTGGAACACTCCCAACCAGTAATCGAATTCATTCGAAGGATTCCAGAAGCTCTGCAATATACTCGGGAAGCTGACTTAACATTGGCTAGGAACGGCTGGTACATCGATCCTGAGATACCAGCAGATGAACCCTTTGAACTCGCCAAACAATTTGAAGCAGGGAATTCGACACAGGCAAATGAAGCTTTATCCAATCGCTATGATTCATGTCTTGATGAGATTGAGAAATCTCTTTGCGATAGTTTCCCTGAAAGAGCCAGACTGCTTCATAACGCTTTCGGTGCTCATCGACGCAAAGAATTCTGCTTATCAATTCCTGTATTTTTAGCCCAGGCTGACGGCATCTGCTTCAATAATACTAAGGCTCCACTTTATAGTAAGCCAAAGATGCAAAAGGCTCTGAACCATATACTTGATGACGGATTTCTTGCGTGCTTGTTGGCGCCGCTCGTCGACTTAACGCCAATCGCGGATGATACAAGGAAAACTCCTGTTATTCCCGACGCATTAAATCGGCACACCATAATGCACGGCTTATCTGTTGACTATGACACTCGCGTCAACAGTTGCCGAGCAATATCGCTGCTTGTCTTCGTCGCCTGGGTTCTTAAACATCCAAGTATTAAAGCACGCATAGCAAAACCAACACAAAATAAACCTGGTAGAAATAAACGGAATTAATGTGGATCAGCAAGTGATAGAAGTTGCAGCTTGGAACTATGTCGTTGCCTGGATCGACCTTTTAGGGCAGAGTGATCTTCTGGTGTCGCTCCCACAAATTAATTTGTCTTCTGACGACAAACGGAAGTTTGAAAAAGCAGGAACGAATCTGCACGTGTTCAGAGAGGAACTGTTTTCGCTCAAAGATTCTGTCATTAAAATGATAGAAAAGACCAAAGGATGGAAGCCGGGGATTGAGTTGCATGTCATGGCCGATAGCGCCCAGTTCGCTATATCTTTTGAGAAGAAAACAGACGTCCAAACGCTAGCCGAAATAAATGTGTTGTTGTATGCGCTTAATTCAACAATGCTTGCTCTTTTGGCCAAATCCTTACCGGTACGAGGAGCTATAGAGTTGGGGCTTTGTCTAAGAACGCAGCAAGGCGAAATTTACGGCACTGCTGTAGCCAGAGCAGTAATGATGGAAAAGAAGGCTATTTACCCCAGGGTCGCGATTGGCGGTAATCTTGTCGAATATTTAAAATCATCACTTAACAATACAAATGCTCTAGAGTGTTTAAGATTAATTGACGCAGATGAGGATGGATTCCTTATATTGAATTACGCAAAGGATTTTAAGGACAAAATGCAGAAAGTAATCGGCCCCGAAGATCAGATTAAGCCTGCCCTAATGAAAGCACGGAAATTCATCGAAGAGAGCAAAGAGAAATATAAGGCCAAGTTCGATTTCAAACTCGTTCAAAAATATTCCTACTTAGAGAGATTTTTCAAACGGAACCATATCTGGGACATCTCATGAATCCGCAGGGCACGGCGCCTGTCACCCAGCTGAAAAGTAGTGCATTTCCCGTGCCATAGCAAACTCGCCTCATCCCTCATTTCTCCTATTTCAAAAGGTAAACGACCTGCGGCCAGTTACTCATCGGCCTTAGGCCGCCCGCAAACCCGTACCTTAAAATCTGCCCTTCAACTGTTTCCCTACCGATCACCGTTGACTGCCATAGGTTGGCAGAAAAAATTGCTTTCAATAACTCAATTATATTGCGCCAATAGATCACTACGTTTCTCCGTTTGCCGCTTCTGTGTGTTTCGCGGTCAAAAAACGCACGATCTCGATTGAACCGGGACATCAGCCTCCGGCAGGGAGATCGTCCAAATTTGGCGGGGTTCATGTAGAACCGATCTCAGTCCAGCGCAGTAGGGGCTAGCCAGAATCCCCACCAATCTTTTGCCGGCCAACCTCATCGAAGTCCCTTGTGGATTCAAAATATTTTTCGTCGGAGACAAAAACTTTTCGAACCCTTCTGTCTCTATATGGTGAAGGCCTGTCAAGAAGCGCAATAACCCAGGGATGGCTCTGGGCGAAAGGAAGCAAAGGAATGTGGACTTTTTCCAACTATTTTTGGAACAGATTCCATCTGAAAATACCGTTCATTTCCTCTATTTTTTGATAGCTGCTGCTGTAACAATTTCGGGTTTCGCGACGCTCATATATAGAGGCAGAAATGATTCTGGAACCCGGGCTGCAAGGAGATTCTGAAGGGATGGAAAGTGGGGATTGCAGAACGGGATTTTCCTTCGATCTTTTCATTTTTTTGGGAAGGTTTTTAAGGGAACTCGTACTAACTGTATGAAGGGAGTGTGAGTATGTTGAAACTGGAACTGGCCGGACAAACGATTCTCTATAAGAACGCATTTGAGATGACCTACCAGATTCACGTAAGGGGTTCGATGGGGGCGTCGAAGCAGCCGAATGGTGAAAGGGCAGCTGCTGCAAGCTCGGTCAGGGAGCGTTTAAAAGTGGTATTTCTTAAACGAGATTTGTCTTCGATATTTTCATTTTTCCGTGAACGTTTTAGGGGGGTATCGGCGCTCATATATAGAGGACATGAAGGCATGACTACGGGCAATCTGGTCATAGTACGGGGTTCAAAGAGCAGCAGCCTGGCAGAGGGGCAGCGCTATCTTCAGGCCTCAGAATTGAGCGCTGAAAAGCCTCAACTTCCCAAAATAATTTACCGTCGAGCTTTTCATTTTTCCTGTAATGTTTTGGCCTCGAATGTCACTCACTATACGAAGGGAGCGTGTGAATATGTTGAAACTGGAAATAGCAGGACAAACAATCCTCTACAAGAACGCATTTGAGATGACCTACCGGATTCAGGAAAGGCTGGACTCGATCAGGGCACAGCGCTTAAGGCTGGATGAACAGCGCAGGGCGCTTCGGTGGCAGGAGCGGGCTCTGGAAAAGTTCCTGGGTGTTTCACAGGTGCATGCCGCAGAAAACAAGGAGGCTTCTGGTTGTGAAAACACCGAGTGCCAACCAGTTAAGGGGTAGAAACTCGCCGTATAAGTTAACGCGTTCGATCAGAGTCGAGAATGTGGCCTTTTGTGCAATGAGGGTTTTGGCAGGATACGCAAGGTGTGGCCTTGCTCGCCTGGCGGCCCTGCCTTCACCCTCATTGCTGACCAATAATAATTGTGAACAGGAGCCATAACATGGATGAAAATGCCGAAGCAGAAACACCGTGGCGTTTTGTGAAAACGCGGCTCAGCCAGGACGAATACCAGGGGTTCATGCTTGTCCTGGCGAAGCTCGAAACTAACGGCGCCCGGTTCCTGCGTAAGGTGATTCGGGAGGCCATAGGTCAGGGGCCGGACCTGTTGATCAATGACTTGCAGGCTTTTCGCGAGACCACATTTCAAGTGGGGGCGATCGGGCGTAACTTGAACCAACTGGTGCGCGCGTTTCATAGCGGCCAGCTCAATGGTGGCCAGGTGGATATTGCACTACTGGAATCGGTCCGGGATCAAATAGTTAAGCTGGAAAAGGAGCTGCTGGAAGTGGTTATGCGGTCCCGGCAGCGATGGGTGAACTATGGCGGATAAACCGCTTCTTGAACTTGGCCGGGCACGGATGGTGAAGGGGCGGGATTTCTCCATTCGCCTGCCTTTAATGGAACGATTGCGCGCCGCGCGAGGTGTAAAGCAGGCAGTCGTCAAAGTGGCAAGCTACGCTCATGGAATGGGACGCGTCCAGGGGATGGTGGATTACATCAGCCGGCAGGGAAAGCTGGAGCTTGAAACTGAGTCCGGGGAACGAATCCTGGATCGAGAGCAAGGCAAGGCGCTGATCTCGAACTGGTCCAGAGATTTTGACAACAGCGCCAGGAGCAGGGACGCGGTACACATGGTGTTTTCCATGCCGCAAGATTCCAAAGTAGAGGCTCTCCGCGCATCAGTTCGTACGGTGGGAGCCAGAGCTTTCCCTGATTGCGAATGGGTCTTTGGCATCCATGAAGATAAGAGCCATCCGCATGCGCATATGGTGGTTAAAATGCGCGGACGGGAAAAGGATAAGAAGCTGCGGCTGAATAAGCCGGAACTCTACAAGCTGCGGGAAATCTTTGCTGAGGCGGCCAGGGAACAGGGTGTTCGTCTGGCCGCTTCGCCGCGCGCTGCAAGAGGTGTTGGCCGGAAGGCTGACCGGCAGGCCGTTTATCGATTGCGCCAAAAAGGGATCATTCCCGATATTGACAAGCAGACTGCCAGGGAGCTTTTATCCGAACTTAATCGAGGTTTTGTACGCGAAAGGCCCTGGGAAAAGGCCATGCGCGAACGCAATGAGCGGGAAAGAAGAACTTATTTGGAATATGCCCAGAAGCTTCGTGCTACGGCAGCCCAGGAGAAAATTCGCCAGGACCCAGGGGAACTGCAGAAATATTTGAAAGCTGTGGCTGATCTGGAACGCTTCGCCAGAATCATGCCCAGGCCGAAGACGCGGCGGCAGATGATATTGGAGAAGACAAAAATCAGAGTGCAGCAGAAAACCAAAGACCGGGGAATGGAGATGGAACTATGACGCGGCGCTCTATCCGCCCTCCGTTCCGGCACGCCGTCTATTTCGGGCGGATGGAAGAACTGGCTTATTGGTATAAAAATCGTAAAACGGGAGAATAGGAAATGAATAACATCGAACAGGAGTTGGTGTCTGTAAAGACATTGAGCAGAATGATTGACGTTTCTCAAAGGACGATCTGGGACTGGTTGTATAGAGATCGGAAGTCGCCCAATATGGACCCACTGCCTTATCACAAACTCGGCGGCCTAGTTCGCTTTAACTTAAAAGAGGTTCGGTCTTGGTATAACAGACGCAGGGTGCGTCCGACAACAATTGACGTAAATTGTCGGGCGGCGTAGCGATCAACTTTTGTAAAATGTTGACTCCGATGCGCAAGAAATTTAGAGGCCGTTTTCTGCCTGCGGGCATATACCTGGATAAAACCAGAAATTATGTTTTTGTCCGGATCAAGCAGGATGGGCGGCTCTTTAAGAAACCCATTGGCCGCTTTGATGATCCCGATGTTGTGGATCGCGCTATTGCCAAGCTATATCAAATGCGGGATCAACAGCGGCTTGGGACTTTGGGGATTGAGCGGCCTTCGGAGCAGATGACCATTGAGGACGCCTGTGAGCTTTACCACAAACTGCACGGTTCTAATCGCGAGAGCAAAAAGGGAATCAAGCAGTTTGTACGCAATCTCGGATATATTAAGAAAGCGTGGGCGGGCCGCTACGTGGATACGATCACGTATTTGGACGTCAAAGAGTATCGGAGAGACCGCTCGAAACAAGAAGTCAAGGACAGCACTGTTAACCGTGAGCATACGGTTATCACGAGCCTTTTCAATAAGCTCAGGCAGTGGCGCAAGATCGGCCAGATTCCGAAGCATGTCAAACTGCCCGAGGAAAATCCGGGTTCCCTGGTTGAAAAAGCCGACGAACTGAGGTTTGTTCGATCCAGATTACTTAGCCAGGAAGAATTTGAAATGTTGTGGCGCTGCGCCGATCAGCGGATGCGGCGTATTATCCGGGCCGAGATGAACGCCCCGCTGCGTTTGGAAGATTTGAAGCAGTTGACCAAGGAGAAGATCAACGCCAAGGCCAATGAATTCCGTGGTGTTCAAACGAAGACGGGTATCAACTATTATGTGCCCATAACAGAACCCATGTGGGAATTGATCCGGTCGGCGCCCGGAAATCAGATTTTGGATTTCAGCGGTTTCCATTTGCGATGGCCTAAGATTGCCCGCCGCGCCGGATTGCCTGGGTTGCAGTTTCGGGATTTGCGGCGGACAGCGGCCACTGCGCTGCATGATCACGGAGTGCCTCTGAAGACGATTTCAGCTATGTTAGGACATGCGACAGTCAGTACAACAGAGCGCTACTTGGGGCTGCGGGCTGAGAATCTCCAAGCTGCCGGACGGATCCTCGGAGGGCTATATCAACCCCCGAAAGACGAGCCAGCGGCAGTGCAAAGTGACCACAAAAGTGACCACATGCCTTCTAAAATTGAAGAAAAAGAATTTGCAAATGTTGTTGATAAGTAGACGTTTTTGGCGGGGTAGCTCAGCTGGTTAGAGCGGCAGCTTCATAAGCTGTAGGTCGCCGGTTCAAGTCCGGCCCCCGCTACGTACTTAAGTGATTGGAGTCGCCCCGGGGCCTGTGCAAAATACGGGGCCGGGGCGATTTCTTTTCCAAAGCCCGGAATTGTCCAGACATGGTAGGTGGCGCGGAACGCCTCACCATCCCTCATGCCTTCCAGCGCAGGTCGGACCATTTCCCGCCATTGAGGGCTCTTTATCTGAGCGCGGATTGCGTCCAACGCCAGTTCATCTACTTTTTCTGTGTCGTAGTCCATAAATATTGACCTCGTCTGTTAATACGCAGTATTCACTACAATGCCGGCCCTTCCGCGACAGTCATAGCCAGCTTTGTCCTTGTGAGGACGAAGAATGGTGGTCTGACGATATCGTCTGAATTGACGGCTGCAGAATCTGCATTCGACGATATATGCCGGTCTGACGGACGGGTTAGTGTGAATCACTCTTGGGCGCTCAATCCCTGGCATGCGCAGTGGCCCCTCGACATCAATTTCGACCGGGTACCGGGGGGAGTAGGGTTCATTCGTCACCTGGACCGACTCGATTTTTGAAAGCGAGTAGCTTCGGATCGCTGCGGCATCCCGTTCAAAACCAAGGAACAGTCGATTCCCGTCTCGGCTCTGCCGGAAGGAATAGGGTTCAACAATTCTCTCCCGTCCGTGGTAGCCGAGATTCACGCAGACCCGGTTTGATGCGGCCATGCGAATGCGCTCGATGGGAATCGATATATTGAACGCCAATCCGATACGCGGCGGAGTCCAGACTTCCGCTCCGGTCCCGGCAGCGACGGGCATGGGTGGAGGGACTGGCTGAACTTTACCGGCAAGGAGCCAATCAAAGAATCCCTCGAGCCGGCGGGGGCATCGGAATAAGGGTGATACACTTCGCGCATGACAGGCCCCATGACGAGTAGTTCGTTACTGGTCAAGTCGAGTTTGATTTTGGGGATGCTTCCGCGCGGGTTTTGCCGCGGCCCTATATAGCCGACTTTCCCCAACACATACCGCTTGTCGGGATCAGGATGAACGTCAAAATCGAAAAGATTGGGAGGCATCTGTAAGCCGCATTGTTCATAAAGCCAGGCGCCGATCTCGGCGAAGGTTTGGCGCAAAAATGCCGGATCGAGATGTGAGGGTTCAGTCAGCGTGAAGTCTAGGTCTTCTGAGAAACGATAGGTCTCAAAGTAGCACTTCTTCAGGCAGGTGCCGCCTTTGAAAACCCATGAGTCTTTAAGCGCCGGATGCTGAGAGATACCCGCCAGGAGCCATCCTAATGCGTAATCCTTTTCGACCACCTGGACTTGAAGACCAAGGTCCGTCGCTATCTGCTGAATTTCGCGGACTTCGATCATGCGATTTTCTTACCGGTCCAGTAGGCTGGGACCCATAGCCGCCAGGCACGGACAATTTTTTCTTTGGGTAGTGCAGGATCAAGCGGAGAGTATCCTTTGCTCAGCCGCTTTCTGCAAGCGTCTAGAAATTCTTTGTCTTCTGGAGCGAGCCGGGACATCAGGAAGCCAAGACGCTTGAAGACCGTTCGATTCCCAAGGCGGTCACCATAGTCGATCAGAAGTTTTGTGTTTTTTTGATCGGACTTGAGGTATTCGGCCAGAATGTCGGAAACATGCTGAATTCCACCACCAAGACGCGGGTCATCCAGGATGTCGATGATGGTACGACTGGAATCAGAGACATCAATACGGAGACTTCCTCGCCATACCGGCAGGGTGCCGAAGAGTGCGTCGGGAGAAATCGTCTTGATCAAAAATGAGACGCCACGCATCGCCACCTCGCGGTTTCTTTGCTTTCGGGTGGTGATGGCGACGATTCGCTGAAAAAACTGTTCCGTCAGCTGCCAATATTCGGCCGCGCTCCAACCACCGATATAACAAGGAGCAAAAAGCCTTTGTGCGATGAGCCACGGGTCTTGCAAAGCTGGCTCAGTTGTAGACGATTCGACAGGAACGGGCACATAAAGTCCGCGCTTTACGCGCGATATCCAGCCCTTCTCCGCGAGACGCGCCATAGTTTTTGCCGCCTCAGCTGCTGATAAGTTCAGGATCTTTGCAGCCTCGCTGGTGGCGATTGTGCCCTGCGTCTTGCGCAGGAGGAGCGCAAGGCGAGAACGAGCCTTATTACTTATGCCAGAAACGCGGTTCATGGGTATATCAAACCTTCCGTACATCTCAACTAACGGCATTTACTGCATAACTAATATACCGTTATTCCATCCAAATTTCAATACCGTTTTGATAAAAGGAGGAGTACGTTGCTAAATTAGAAACTTCATCGTTTTGTAAACCTTTACCCTGCGGAAAAACATGGCATTAAGAACCGGCACCTGCTTGTCGAGGTAATCATAGACGATAACGCTGGGCTTATTCTCATGTTTGCGTAGAATCCGACCGACATATTGGATAAGTTTGCCGCGAAAGGCAACGGGGAAAACCAGAAACAATGTATCGACCTGAGGGCAGTCGAATCCTTCTCCCAGATACTGGCCAGTGGCGATGATCACCAGCTCGGTGTCCTGCGGCTGATCTTTGATCTCCTTCACGATGGCAGTGCGTTCCTTTTTGCCAACCGCGCCGCTCAAAAGAAAGGGAGATTTCCCCTTCTGCCTCAAACCGTCTGCCAGTAGGCGACAGTGCTCCTTCCGTTGGCTCAAGATCAAGCATCTGCGCTCCTGTGAAAGAGCCTGAAGAACATCTTCTATGATGAATTGGTTTCGCCCGTCTTCCATGGACATGGCCTTGAAGACGTCCTGGATCGACAGCTCAGGGGCCAGCGGCGGCATTGGGGTTTCGCGGACGATGAGTTGGCGCGGGATGCCGCTGTCTTCCGCCACCATCCGGTAGCGGATCGGGCCGCATTGCATCGGCATGATGTCATGAAGGCCGTCGCTCCGGTGCGGGGTGGCGGTCAGGCCCAGGATGAACCGGGCGGGCACCCGCTTGAGAGAGGCTTCGAACGTCACCGCGGGAATGTGGTGGCATTCGTCGATCACAACGAAACCGTACCGGGAGAAGAAGGCATCCAGTTCGGCAGGCGGCTTACCCTCCAGACTTTGCAGCATCCCGAGGTCTACAATTCCGGTCTGGCGGTCCCTTCCACCACCCATCTGGCCGATTTGTGACGATTCCAACTTCAGGAATTCCATAAGCTGTCGGCGCCATTGCTCCAGAATCGGCTTTCGGTGTGACAGAACAAGGGTTGGAACATTTCGCTGTGCGATCGCATAGCAGCCCATCACCGTCTTTCCTGCGCCGGGAGGCGCCACCAGAGCCCCGATATCCTGAGAAAGCATCGTCTGCATAGCATGGGCCTGGTCGTCATTCAGTCGGCCGTGAAACTCCAGCGACAGGGGTGGCAGAGTAAGCCGTAGATCTTCGATCTCCAAACGAGCCCCGACTTCCTTGAACAGTGTTTCCACTTCTTCGCGGGTACCCCGTGGGAGATGCAGGTGGCTCATGTCCTCCTCGTAACAGCGGATCATCGGCGGGATGTTGTAAGTCGAAAAGCGCTTTCTTTGCCGTTCAAAGAAAACCGGGTTCCAGATTGAGGCGAGATGCTTCAGCCGGGACAGGAGCCAGGGAGGAATACCGGATTTCTCGATGCTGAGCATGGACCGGATACTGCCGCGCACATGCTCGGGCGCAGGCAACCGCTGGGACGCCGAAGGCAAGGCGGCGGTGAGCGCCGTTTCCAGTCCGACACTGATCAGCGGAACCCGGAGCAAAATCCCGTTCAATTCATTCTGAGCGATACGCTTGACCCGGCTGAGGAACGCCCATTGGTCCGGCCAGGATTTCAGCTCGGGGCTCGCCGGATCGACGAACTCCGAATTCCCCAGCGGTCGGCATCTCTTTTGGAGTGGGAGGGCAATCAGATTCCCGAAACCACCGCGCGGCGTGAAGTCCTGGCTGGGAAAGACGCGGTCGTAGCTGGCCAGGTCCATTTCCGCACGCGATTCCATAACTTGTCTCAACAGGCGCATGCCGAGTTGCCGCGCTGTCTCCGCTTTGACTGGAGCGCTGAAGAAAATCCAGGCATGGCCTCCGTCGCCGGAGCGGGAGCGCTCCAAGTAAGCGGGCACGCCGTAGCGTGCACAAACTTCCAGGTAGGCGAGCGCGTCGAGCTTCCAACCCTGGCCGTCGAAATCGCAGGCCAGAAAACAGCACCGGTTATCTTTGAGCAACGGATAAACGCCGATAGTCTTTGCGCCGGAGAGATGATCCAGAATGACCTGATCGGTAAGGGGCAGGTATTTCCGAGGTTCCTTGTTCTTTAGCGCATCCCACTTGTTCTCGCAGGCTGGGGAATAGCCCTTCTTCCCGGAATAGTCGCTCTCCCATCGCTCGGCATAGACATCGTCGCGGCTCCGAAAGAGGCTGCGGAAAAGTTTGACCTTTTGATCTGTCGGCGAGTTATTTGCAACGGCTGAAGCAGCGCTTTCGATGTGGTCGAAATCGGCTGATGGAATGGAAAGCTGCTGCGGTGGTTGTGGCGCTATTGGGGCCGGAGGAACGGATTCTCCCAGTTTTTTCTTAAGCTCTTCGTTCTCCCGGCGCAACCGTTCTAATTCCTGTTGGAGATCTTCCGGAGTGGGATCCATAAATCACAATGCTTGCCTGATCATCATGAACTGCGCTTTGGCTTTCGCTTGGTGGGAGCCCTTTGCGAGCCCTTTGCGGCTTCCGTCGGAGATGAGCCCTTTGAGCCCTTTATGAGCCCTTTACGAACCAGGGTGTAATAAGTGCCCTTCCCGGTTGTTCCAACCTTTTGGAGGATCTTTTTCTCCCGCAGTTCCTCCAAATCGCGAGAAGCTGTGGGTTTGGCGACACCGTAGAGTTGTTGGAATTCTGAATTCGAAATACGCCCGCTCGTTTTGACGTGAACGATAGCCTGTCTCTGCCGCTCGTTGAGATTAAGATTTGCGAGAATTTTATCCGTTAGCCAGTCCCTCCAAAGCGTTATCACGAACTGGCCTCCGTCCTGGCGGAATTCAGGTTCCGGCAGACCGGCCTTGCGGCAAAGTCCGATCGCGTCAATAATGCCGGTCCCGGCTTGCTCGACATAGCGTACCAGATACAGCGGGTCGGCGATGAGCGGGTTGTGTGGGATGGATGCATGGGGCTGGCGCAGCCGTTCCATGGTGAGTGTAGGCGGAAGGTGACCTGGATTCCAGACCTCCAGCCGGTCGGCAAAAAGCATGACCTGAACGCTGGCGTTGGAGGTGTAATCCCGGTGCGCCACAGCATTGACGATCGCTTCCTTCACGGCGAGTACGGGAAGCTCATAAGTTTCCGGCGCTTGAATGCTGTGCTCACGGGTGCCGATGGCCCGGTCGATCTTGGATAAAACAAAATCCACCGCCTGATCGGCCATCTCAAATACGGTCCCTTTATAAATCTGGTAAGAAGGAATCGGCTTGCGAACCTCGGTGCCATGGAAGTGAAGACATTTCACCTTCGATGTGATCAGGAACCGCTGAGGTTCGCGACCGAAAAGAAGAATGGCCGCATGTCTGGGTCGACCTCGGTCCAAAAGATCCAAATGGGCTAAAACCGCTTCGACGGGAGTATCCTCTGACAGCGGGAATTGCCGCTCGTACCGCGCGGTGCGCAGGAAACTGCGAACTTTCTCCGGGGAGATGTCATCCAGTGTGGCTCTGGGGCAAACGGCGGCATCAAAAGGACCGGTATGCAAAGCACCGGCCTGCTCCAGATATTCGACCAAACTTGCATAAAGACTTGCTGTCAGGTCTGGCACACCGGGAAAGCGCCGACGAATCAGCTGATCCCCTGCCTTACGGACGAGAGCCTGCATTTTCGGGTGACGTTTTGCGTCGTCAGCTCCCTTAACGAAAATAAGGCGTGTCTTGGTTGCGCTCGTTGCACGGTCAAATTCCCGTTCAGTCGGTGAAATGCCCTCCGTGTCCTCGCGGCCATAGTCATTGCCGAAGAGTCCCACATAGACGGAAGCACGGTCCACCTGTTCGAGATAAACATCGTCTGCCCGGCGATCAACCGCCGGAACATCCTCAAACAGGAACACATCGAAGAATCGGCGCAGCAATGGGTCGCCCTCGACATAGTCTTTCAGTGCGCGCCGCTCGGCGGCCAACTCCTTCTGCACGCTGCTAACGAAAATGTGTTGCTTCATGTGGTCAATTTTCCAATATATCGCCCCGTATTGCCAAGCTCTTGCTTGATCCCAGGCATCTGATAATTACCACGTCGGATTTCGGCGTCACGTTGGATTCAAAGTCGATGACGAGTTTAGATAATGCGTATACGGTTTTTTCAGATCATACTGTTGGGGAGCCAGCCAAGGAAGCCAGTCAGCCGCAGGTCGCGTAGCTGCGGGTAATTTCGTGCCCCCGCAATAGACGCTAGGGATGAATGGTTCAACGCCATTCGCACCTAGCGTTCCTATTTTGTGGGGTGTCGGTATTTTGACGAGTCAGGGTTTCCCGCCCCACCTGGACCTATCCCCTTTGGATTTACAATTCTCTAGAACCGATCTGGCATAACCCGGGCGCAATTCAGGAGCAAGACTTGGTGTTCAACGTGAATGTACTCCGGCGGCAGCGGCCCGATTGTGGCCGTAATGCCGTCTCAAAATGTATGATTGTGAAGTTACGAAAGGACTGATTTCGGCGGGGATGGGAACGGATAATTTGTTAAGTCTAGGTCGGGCCCCCGCTATATTTTTATGTTCAATCTCTGGCCTCAAAAAACATCCTGCCTGATTATTGGACATCGCGGCGCCATGGGGTATGCTCCGGAAAATACCCTGGCCTCTTTTGAAGAAGCCATTCGCCGCGGTGCGGACTGCATTGAACTTGATGTTCAGCTCTCCAGGGACGGGGCAGTGATAGTGATGCACGACGCTTCCGTTGACCGTACTACCGACGGGCAGGGTCTGGTCGGCGAACTTTCCTGCAAAAAAATTAAGTCATTGAATGCCGGAGCCTGGTACAGCGCCGAGTTCAAGGACGAGAAAGTCCCGCTTCTATCTGAAGTTTTCCCTTTTTTTGCCTTGCGAAAGACATCGCAAAACCGCCCCGTCGGTTTCATTGTCGAATTAAAAACGGCAAAAGGGACCGCAGGAATACTGGCTGATGCGGCCGTCCGGATAATGGAAAAAGCAAAATGTGAAGATCGGACGATGGTAATTTCATTTGACGCGGTGGCCCTGCAGGAGGTTCGTTCTTCACAAAAGAATTTGTCTACGGGTCTTCTTTATTCCGATGAGAAGGACGAGCAGCGGATCAAACAGGCCTGCGATATCGGCGCCCATGCGATTTTCCCGCGCAAATCCTGCGTAACGTCACGCGGCATTGTTGCGGCGCATAAGGCAGGCCTGGCGGTATCTACCTGGACGGCCAATACCAAAATTGAGATGAAGCGCCTTCTGGCCTGCGGTATTGACGCGATCGCGACTAATTATCCGGACAGGCTGCGATCCTTGGTATGTTAAGAGCGATTATTTTCGACATGGATGGGGTTATTTGCGACAGCGAACCTCTGCATATGTTCGCCTTTCAGAAGGTATTGAAAGAAGAAGGCATTCACCTCTCAGACGATGATTATTATGACCGCTATCTGGCGTTCGATGATCGGGGCTGTTTTGAGCGCATATTCCGGGAAAACAACCGTCCCATGGACGGCGCTTCCCTTCGAAGCCTGATTGAGAGGAAAGGGCGTGCTTTTTCCGAGTTGATGCGGACGAAGCTGACAATTTATCCGGGCGTTGAAGCATTTGTAAAAAAAGCGGAACAAAAATACTCCCTTGGCCTGGCTTCCGGCGCGCGCCGTCTGGAGATCGAATTTATTCTGAAGAAGGCTAATGTCCATCATTGTTTTTCCGCGGTGGTCAGCGCCGACGACGTTACCGCAGGCAAGCCCGATCCGGAATCGTTCCAGAAGGCGCTCGGCATGCTCAACAGGGTCCGTCTGGACGGAACGCCGGAAATTACCCCCGGGGAATGCCTGGTCATTGAAGATTCGCTGCATGGAATCGCCGCAGCCGGAGCTGCGGGGATGAAGTCGCTGGCAGTAACAACCTCGTTCGAAGCGGATCAGCTTCATAATGCGGATCACGTGGTAGACAGCCTCGTCGGGCTGGAGTTCTCGGTATTGGAAAACCTTTTCTAATGCCTCTTAATGCGCCCTCTTTCATTCTGCCTCCGGACATAGCCAGACCGCTTGAGCGGTCATGGTCCGAAGACGAAGCTTTCGCATTCTGCAAGCGGCTGACTAAAAGCCATTATGAAAACTTCCCGGTTGGGTCTTTCCTGGCGCCTGCCGCTCTCCAGTCTGCGATTCACAGCCTTTATGCGTTTATGCGTACCGCCGATGACTTTTCTGACGAGAACCGCATGCCTGGAGACGAAGCTGAGCGGCTGGCCTTTCTCAGCAGCTGGGAAGCCATGCTGGCGGATTGCGAAAAAGGAGAGGCGCGGCACCCCATTTTTATCGCTCTGCGAAGCACTCTGCGGCAGCATCAATTGCCTGTTCAGCTGCTGAAAGATCTTCTTACGGCTTTTAAAATGGATGTTACCGTGCGGCGGTATGCTGACTACAGGGAGCTGGAACGATATTGCCGCTATTCCGCTAATCCTGTAGGCCGTCTTATACTGGCGTTGTTCGGATACAGGGATGAAAAGCTGAATAAATTGTCGGATTCAATCTGCACCGCCCTGCAGTTGGCTAATCACTGGCAGGATGCAGCGATTGATCTGGGAAAGAACCGTATTTATTTGCCGCAGGAGGATCTTAAGCGTTTCGCAGTATTGGAAGCTTCGCTTTTTGAACATGTAATTGACGGCAATTTCCGTAATTTAATGGCTTTTGAGGTGGAACGGGCTCGAAAACTTTTTGAAGGTGGTAAATCATTGCCCGCGTGCGTGCGCGGCCGGCTTCGTCTGGAATTACGCATGACCTGGCTGGGAGGATACTGCATACTGGATAAGATTGAAGCAGCCCAGTATGATGTTTTCCATAAGCGTCCCTCAGTTACGAAGCTCGATTGGGCGCGATTATTTGTTAAGGCAGTACTTTAGATTCCTTTTTTAATTTATGAATGACCAGACTTCCGCCGGCGAAATAGCCCGCCACAGCGGCAGTAATTTTTATTTTTCTTTTTTTGCCCTGCCCCGCCCCAAGCGTGAGGCATTGATCTCTCTGTATGCGTTTTGCCGCCAGGTTGACGATGCCGTGGATGCTCCGGGAGTAAATAATCCGGAAGAAGAAGTGGCGCGCTGGCGCCGGGAAATTGAAAATACTTTCGCCGGGAATCCATCTCTTCCATTGACAAGATCTCTGCGCGATTCGATTGAGAAATTTAATTTAAGCAGGGCCTATTTCGACGGCATATTGGACGGCGTCGCGATGGATTTGCAGGCCAATCGATACCCGTCTTTTGATGCGCTGTCCAGATATTGTTATCACGTTGCCGGAGAGGTAGGTCTCTTATGTGTGGAGATTTTCGGTTACCGTTCTGAAAGGCTGAAAACGTACGCGGTTCAGCTTGGGCTTGCTTTTCAGCTGACCAATATTCTGAGAGATGTGAGAACGGATGCTGAGAGGGGAAGAATTTATATTCCGCAGGAAGATCTGCAAAAATTTGGAGTTGCGGAAGATTGGATTTTGTCTCAGGGCGTCATTCTCGCGAAAGCGGGAATCCAGGAAGCTACTAAAAAGGTCTCTGGATCCCCGCTTACGACATGCGGGGATGACGGCAGTCCGATGGACAACTTCCGTCGTTTAATGGCCTTCGAAGCAGACCGGGCAAAAACCTGTTATAACGAGGCAAAACGTCTGCCGACGAAAGCAGAACTCCCGGATTTGCGCGCCGCGGAAATTATGGCTGCCGTTTACAGAGAAGTGCTCAACAGGATTGAGAAACGGAACTATAACGTTTTCGGGGAACGAATACGGGTGCCCGGGCCGGTCAAGATAAGGCTGGCCTTGAAGGCCTGGTGGGACTGTCGTTGAAAAACATCATCGTTATTGGCGGGGGATTTGCGGGCCTGTCCGCCGGAACTTTTTTGTCGGAAAAAGGATTCCAGGTTGTAGTTCTTGAAGGTCGGCAGATGCCGGGCGGACGTGCCTACTCATTCCGGGATCCTCAAACCCATGATTCAGTGGATAATGGCCAGCATCTGTTCATGGGGTGTTATCATGAGACCCGGAGATTTCTGGAGCGAATCGGCACTATTGATCTGCTGCAGTTCCAGAATAACCTGTCTGTGGATTTTGTCGGGAACGGTGGAAGAGAAGCAAGGCTTGGATGCCTTCCTCTTCCCGCGCCGCTGCATATTCTGAGCGGCCTGTTCAGTCTCTCAACGCTTTCATTTAATGACCGTCTGCGTATTCTGAAGATGCGCAATGCCTTAAAACAGGCTATTTCCGATCCGGAGAGCGCGCAAGCATTGACGATCGATCAATGGCTGGACCAATGTGGCCAGTCTGAAGAGGTGCGGCGCCACTTATGGGATTTGATTGCGATTGCGGCGCTGAACGAGGATCCTTCTATCGCTTCGGCGTGGCCGTTCGCTGTAGTTCTGGCTCAGGCTTTCTTCGGGGGTAGAAAAGAGTCCCGTCTTGGATTTTCCACGGTTGGATTGAGCGACCTTTATGTGCGCGCTGCAAAGTCATTCATTGAAGAAAAAGGCGGCGAAATACGCGAAAAGGCGCCTGTTGAACGTCTGGTATTTGAAGGGAACAGGGTTAAGTCTGTTGTGTTGCGGGATGGCGTTCGTCTGTCTGCGGACTGGGTAATATCTGCTGTTCCTGCGGCATCTTTGATAAGGATGCTGCCTGAAGGCGCTTTTAAAAAAGAACCTGCTTTTGAGAACATCCGCCGGCTGAAAACCGCGCCGATAATTTCAATTCATCTCTGGTTTGACCGGCCCATCAGCGATAAAACATTTGCCGGGCTGCTTGATACGCACATTCAATGGTTTTTTAATAAAGCAAAAATCCATCTTGATCCTGAGACAAGCAAAGGGAGCGTTTCTCTTGTTATCAGCGGGGCGCATAAATTTATCGAATGGCCGGATAAAACCATTCTTGCCATGTCGATGGAAGAACTCCGCCGCCTGTTCCCGGCGGCGCGCAATGCCGCGCTGGTTCGCTGGATGATCATCAAAGAGAACCAGGCTACGTTGTCTCCGGAGGTGGGGTCCGAACCGCTGCGTCCCGGCCATCAGACGGCCTACAGGAATCTGCTTCTGGCGGGGGATTGGACAAGAACCGGCCTGCCTGCCACGATTGAAAGCGCCTGTCTCAGCGGTCACAGCTGCGCTGCTATAATTGAGAAAGTAGAATCCGGCGCCGAGCAGTTAGTTCTCCTCTGACCGTATTCCCATCATGGAAAATATTACTTATCCGGGACATAACGCCGCCTATTTTTCCGTCCCCGATGTTTTGGCGGCCCTGGTTACCGAGGAATGATTACTGATGACTAAAAAGAAAGTTGTTGTCGCAATGTCCGGGGGTGTGGACAGTTCAGTCGCAGCTTTATTGCTGAAGGAACAGGGCTATGAGGTTATTGGTGCGACGATGCATCTTGCTTCGAATAACTCCTGCGGCGCGGCTAAGCCTGTACGCAGATTCAGCGGATGCTGCGGTTCGTCGGATTTTCATGATGCCTGGATCGTGGCGCAGTCATTAAATATCCCGCATTATTCCTTTAATTTCTCAGGTGTTTTCCAGAAACAGGTGATCGCATATTTTCTGAGTAGTTATCTTGCAGGGGAAACACCCAACCCCTGCATAGCCTGTAATGAACATTTAAAATTTGGCCGGTTGCTGGCTCAGGCTCAGGCGCTTGGCGCGGACTTTCTGGCTACCGGGCACTACGCGCGAATAGAGAAAATTGTAAGTACACCTCCTTCTCCCGTCCATCGGATGGGAGAAGGTAAGGATGAGGGGACAGTAAACCGCCCTCACCCGAGCCCTCTCCCGCTCACATCGCGGGCGAGGGAGTATGAATACCACCTTATGAGGGCGGTAGACCTTTCAAAGGATCAGTCTTACGTTCTTTATCGCCTTGGGCAGGCTCAGCTTTCTCATCTTCTTTTTCCTCTTGGCGGTTTTACAAAGATACAGACTAGAGAAATCGCGCGCAGATACAATTTGATGAACTCGGAAAAACCTGACAGCCAGGAAATCTGTTTCATCCCCGGAAATGATTACAGGGAATTTATCCGAAAAAATGCGTCTGAGGAATATCAGCGGCCAGGGCCCATCCTGCATAAGGATGGTAGAGTTCTGGGGCGTCACGAGGGGCTTTCTTTCTACACGATCGGGCAGCGCGAAGGGCTGGGCATTTCCATTGGCCGGCCGCTCTATGTTACAGGGCTCGATACGCAAACAAATACTTTGATTGTCGGAGAAAAGGAGGATGTTTTTTCAAACACCATGCTCGTGCGCGGCGTGTCCTGGGTTCCCGGACATGCCCCGGAACTGCCGTTAAAAACCAAGGTAAAGATACGGTATAAGCATAAGGAAGCCGCCGCAATACTTCAGAGATCAAATGATAAATTGCTTACGGTGGTGTTTGATGAGCCTCAATCCGCCATCACTCCGGGGCAGGCCGCCGTGTTTTATGATGGGGACGTAGTACTGGGTGGGGGAGTCATTCAGAGGAGGATGAAGTCCTCTAATGAAAACTGACGTTCTAATTATAGGCGGCGGAGTCATTGGTTCGTCTGCCGCGTATGAACTTTCCAAGGCCGGGAAAAAAGTCGCTCTGCTTGAACGCCATGATATCGGTTCCGGCGCTTCGGGGATGTCTGCCGCCGGCCTCGAAGCACAGCTGGATGTGCGGGAGGGAGACGCTTCTTTCAGCAATTTATTGATCGAGAGCCGGGCGCTTTTTCCGGAACTGGCTAAAGAACTGGCTGCCATAGGCATTGATATCGGATTTGAACCCTGCGGAATCCTGCGCCTCGCTAAGAACGAAGAAGAGAGCCTGAAGCTCAAAAAAAGGATGGACTGGCAGGCCGGATGCGGCTGGCGGGTTGAATGGTTTGGAGAAAATGAATTAAAAGGCCGCTGTCCCGGGCTGAAGGGATACGGGGAAGGACTTTTTTATGCGGACGACGGGCAGATATTGGCCTCCCGCTTCACCTCCGGACTGGCTGAAGCGGCGCGCCGCCGCGGCTGCAGCGTTCAGGAACATTGCGAGGTTTTAAGCATCCATTCTTCCGCCAGCTCGGTTCAGGTGAAAACTCAAAAAGGATCATGGGATGCGGGGCAGGTTATTATTGCCGCCGGTCCATGGGCCGATCAGTTATTAAGTCCTTTAGGAATGGCTTTGCATCTTGAACCTGTACGGGGACAACTGCTTCTCCTTGATATGCCGAAACGTCTTCTGCCATTCATGATTTATACCGCGCAGGGATATCTTGTGCCTAAGGCGGACGGGACCCTTATCATAGGCACTACACAGGAACGCGTGGGTTTTTCAACCGCGACTACGGAAACGGCTGTCCATTCCCTGAAAAAATTTGCCCTGGCAACGGTTCCGGAGCTGGCAAGATGCCGGTTCATCGGCGCGGTCGCCGGGCTCCGGCCAGGCGGGCTTCCCGGAGATATACCGGCGATCGGACCATTGCCTGGTATTGATAACGTCTTTGTCGCAGCCGGGCACTTCAAGAACGGAATGCTGTTAGCGCCGATTACGGCGAAAATGCTTGCCGCTCAACTACTTGACCAAAAACCACCGCTTCCCCTGGAACCTTTTTTGCCATCGCGCCTTTTCAATCGGTCGGCGGTTCGCTGACGCTTGTATGACTGAAACGCTTTTTATACGATGAAATCCATGTCATCATCGTCGGAAAATTTGTCCAGGATCATGCGCGGGGTGGCGGAAGTCATCTCGGCAGATGAACTTTGCCGGAAACTTGAGAAAAAACCTTCTCTGCGCATCAAGATGGGGGTGGATCCGACAGCTCCGGATCTTCACCTTGGGCATCTTGTCTGCCTGCGCAAACTCCGCCAGTTCCAGGAAGCGGGGCATCAGGTCGTTTTCATTATCGGTGATTACACGGCGTTGATCGGTGATCCAACCGGCCAATCCGCTACGCGTCCGACACTGACTCCGGAACAGGTGCTGGAGAATTCAAAAACGTATCAGGAACAGGTATTTCGCATTCTGAATCCGGCAAAAACAGAACTGGTACATAACAGTTCGTGGTTCAAGCCTATGGGCGCGGATGGAAAGCTGTTGGAACTTATGAAACAAGCCACTGCGGCGCAAATGCTGCAACGGGCAGATTTTGCAAAACGCTACGCAGACGCCACGCCCATAACTCTTCTGGAACTGTTTTATCCTGTGCTGCAGGGATATGATTCTGTCGCGGTGAAGGCTGACCTCGAACTGGGGGGTACGGACCAGAAGTTTAACCTTCTGATGGGGCGTGAGTTTCAGCAGAACAACCGCCAGGAACCTCAGGTGATCATGATGATGCCGCTTCTGGAAGGCCTGGATGGCGTCAGGAAAATGTCCAAGTCCTACGGCAATTATGTGGCGTTCAATGACCCGCCAAAGGAAATGTTCGGTAAACTGATGTCAATCCCGGACTCCCTCATGCTCAAATATTTCGAATTGCTGACTGATCACGATTTGCAGCCGATTCCTGCAATGCATCCCAGGGAAGCGAAGGCGCTTCTGGCGCGCACCTTGACCGCGCAATTCCATGGAGAGGCCGCTGCTGAAGCCGCTTCCAGCGAGTTCGACCGGGTGTTTTCAAGGAAAGAAGTGCCGGAAGATATTCCGGAAGTGAAAGTCCCTTCCGGTTATAGAAAAGTGGTAGATCTTGTTTTTGACGTTCGATATCCGGAAATAAGCAAAAAAGAGGCTCACCGTTTGGTAGAACAGGGTGCTGTGGAAATTGGAGACAAGCGAATGAATGTGAATGATTACATTGAGATAGTTTCTGGGCAGATTTACACCGTTCGAATTGGCAAGCGTGGTTTTTATAAAGCCAAAGGAAATGCCTAGTTTCAATAAGATGTCGCCCCGGCAGGTTGTAAGCCGGGGTCCATTAATAAGGAACCTTTTATGAATGGGTCCCGGATTACGGATTTCCGGGACGACGGCATTTTAAATCCCAAACTGGGCATTCATGTATCATTACTGTTGCTTGCTTTTCTGTCCCCCGCCTTCGCTTATAACGTAATTTTTTCATCGACTACTGTCCCGCCCGGCCAGACGCTGCGTGTTGAGATGGACCAGGTCTCTCCACATTCGCATTACCGTATTTATTTCCGGCAAAAGATTTACCCCGTTTTTGCGATCGGCCCCAATGTTCAGCGCGCCCTGATAGGTATTCCCCTGGGATTAACTCCGCGAACTTATAAACTTCAGATCAAGCATTTAGCGGGGAATCCTCCACGATGGAAAGAACCGAAAGATTTTTCGATTATCGTGTCCTCTATAACCTATCCGATAGAGAATATTACTCTGCCCCCCGCTAAGATGGCCCTGTTTAAATATGAGGCGCGTGAAACCAGGCTCATCTATAAAGCTCTGCATGTTATTGTCCCGGAGCAGAGCTGGGAGGGAGAATTTTCCCCTCCGGTGGAAGGCAAAAAAGTCGGAGAATTTGGCGTTTCACGGCTGGCCAATCATAAACCTTATGAGTTTCATAAGGGGGTGGATCTCGAAGCTCCGGAAGGTACCCCAATCCGGGCAGCCAATTCTGGCCGGGTAGAAATAGCCAGCGCTTTCAAGCTGCACGGACGCACGGTTATCGTAGATCATGGTCAGGGTGTGATGTCTATTTACCTTCATATGAAGGCTATAAAAGTTCGTCCCGGCCAGAAAGTGTCCAAAGGCGACGTTCTCGGGTATGTCGGAAGCACCGGTTTAAGCACTGCCCCCCACGTGCATTGGGGCGTGTATGTTTACGGCATTCCAGTTGACCCCCAGCAATGGGAAGAAACATCTTTTTGACATATGATTAACCAATGACCTCAAACCTAAGACCTCAACGATATAAGAGACTTCTAAGGGTTGTTCTAGTACCGTTATTCTTTTTGCTCTTTGAGGTTTGCGGTTTGAGGTTTAGTTTGGCGGCAGATCATTCTCAAATGGCCGTTCAGGCGTTCAATCAGGGCGCGCGTCATTTCAATGCCCGTGAATTCAGCGCAGCAATCCCGTACTTCGATCAGGCTATAGAGCGCGATCCTCAGTTTGCGGAAGCCTTCTACGCGCGAGGGGCATGCCGGCATTATTTAAAAGAGCCCGATGCTGCGGTCGCAGACCTGACGCAGGCGATTCGGTTATCCCCGGATTATGCGGAAGCCTATGTGATTCGCGGCGATATTTATTATGAATCCGGAAAATGGAGTCGCGCTCTTTCCGATTTTAATCGGGCGCTGAAGCTGCAGCCCGATGACGCGCAGTCTATCCTTGCCCGCGGCGTCATATACCTGAAGCAGCAGAACCTTCGCGCCGCCAGAAGCGATTTCAAAAAATTCCTCGCGCTGAAACCGCATGATCCGCTCGTGCCCAGGATCCGCAAACTGCTGGCCAGTCTTCCCGCTGAGGAGGGTATCGGAGAACCTGCGCCAGGCGGAGCGCCGGCCGCACAGCCCGGACCAGGCTACGCCTATCCTCCAGCAACCGCCGGCGCTCAAAGGGTTTCCCGCAATGCCATGCAGCTGGCAGATGACATCATGAATTCGCACAATCTGGAGCATGCGGCAGGTGAACAGGCTTTAAACGGGGAAAGGGCGCAGGTCTCAGGTGATTTGCCGAATCAACCTTCGCCAAACACAGAGGATAACTCGGATGTGCAGATTATAACGCCACCATCAAAATGATTTGTCTAATGCGGAAGTCAGAATTCGGAGCTCCCCGCACTCCGCATTTCCATAAGGGAGGTTTGTATGCCAGCAACGAAATCTTTGTTTGATCTGAAGGTGACAACTATTGATGGCCGGACAATTAATATTTCAGATTCCCGGCAAAAAAGCCATGTGGTTTTGATTTACGAACCTTCCGAGATGAAAAAGACCGTAGAACACTGGCAGGCGGCGGTAAACGCTGACCGGTCGCAGTGGGAATGGTTGCAAGTGCAGATATTCCTTATAAAGAAAGCTCCGGCAGAGTTTGAGCCAGGGGCTTATGCCATAGACCGCTATGGCGAGCTGATCCACAGGTTCCCTTCCAGGCACTGGACTTTCGCCGACATCGAAAAAGAGTTCATTTACTACGAAGCCAGCCACTGTTAGTGGTAAACTTCTCCTCTCGATATTCTCCTCTTGACTCCAACATTGAATGCCTTTAAACTCGTTTCGAGGGGCCTACATTTTCCATGTGAATATCTACTTAACTCATTTTAATGATTTTGAGCGTTTTGGGCTTCCCCAATA
>CAZSAL010000032.1:0-31005 GCA_964604825.1 uncultured Elusimicrobia bacterium | reverse complement strand
GGGGGTGAGGCAGTTAACGGGTTCCGTCGATCTCGCCGCTCAACTAAAGAGATTCCATTGCGGGGGTGCAGAAGACGTATTATAATACTATTATAATACGCACAGGGAGGTTGATATGGTAAATAAAGTGCTGCGCGTGGGCGATTCCGCTGCGGTGACTCTTCCCAAACAAACCTTGAAAGAGATGGGGATCATGATCGGCGATAAGGTAGTGGTTACTTATCTGCCGGAGGAGCAGGAAATCGTGATCAAGCCCTTGAAGAAACCAGCCGGTCAGGTTTCCGACCGGGTGGCGCGTCTTACCACATCGTTCATCGACCATTACCGGGATGTGCTCAAAGAACTGGCCAAATAATGCAGTATCTGACTTCCGCTGAGATTCTCTTTATTCATTCTGCCGTGATTGAGGAAACGGGCGGATTGCACGGGGTTCGCGACCTGGGGCTGATGGAATCCGCGGCAGCGCAGCCGCGGCAGAGTTTTGCGGGAAAAGACCTTTATCCAACGCTCGAAGACAAAGCCGCTGCGCTTTTGTGTTCACTGATTAAGAACCATCCATTTGTTGACGGCAACAAACGAACGGCCGTGACTGTAATGGCTGTTTTCCTGGGGATGAACGGCCATGCTCTGGAAGTTCCCTCAGGCGGTTTGGTTCGTTTCGCCCTTCAGCACGCTTCTGGCAAGGCGGACATCGCCCGCACTTCCTGCTGGCTCCGCGCTCACATCAAGAAACTGAAATAATACCTCTACACGCCGTTTTTTAACTCTTGTAAATTTTCATTTTGTTTCTTAATAGGCATTGAAATCGCGTCTTATTGTCTATAAACTCAGCCCGTATTCATGAATATGGAAAACGAGCTCATTTCCGCGCGTAAACAGCTTGATAGCACGGCTCATGCGCTGATCCGTACCGACCTTCAGCTGCGGCGCTCCAATGAGAGCCTGGAGCGGCAGCTCCAGCTCCTGCATGCCCTGCACCGCGTAGGCATGCTTATCACCTCATCATTCGACATGGAAGTTATATTGAACGCGCTGGCGGAATCCATGGTGCGCGATCTGGATTTTGAAAAAAGCGGCGTTATCCTTCTGGACAGGCAGGGGGCAAAGGTAATCCAGAGCGCCTATGCCGGGTTCAGCGCGCGGGAATTTTTATATTTCCTCGATCACCTGGGCGGCGTTTTGAATGATTCAACGGTGGGCCGGGAAGAATTTTCCGTGCAGAACATGACGGTGGCCTCGCCGGAATGGCGCGAGTTCATGCAGAAAATGTCCGTGGAATCCATGATCCTTTTGCCGATCCGGATCAAATCTGACCTAATCGGCCTGATTATGGCCGGGCATATTTCCGCGGCGCTGCGCCTGACCCAGGCTGAGAGAAGCTTTTTCGGCATGTACGCCTACCAGGCATCCACGGCCATTGAGAATTCCCGGCTTTACGAAGCTTTGGGCAGGGCTAATCTGACCCTCGAGGAAAATGTAAGGGAGCGGACCAGGGACCTGGTCCAGGCGAATGAGCAGTTGAAGGATCTGGATAACGAAAAATCAAATTTTGTATCCCTGGTTTCGCACGAACTGCGCACCCCGCTGACGGCAATCAAAGGTTTTGTCGCCACGCTGCTTCAATACAACCATGATATTCCCGAGGATAAGCGATTGCTGTACCTGAATATCCTTAACAGCGAGACCGACCGGCTGACGCGCCTGATAACGGAACTTCTGGATATCTCAAAAATCGAATCCGGCCGGCAGGAAATAGTCTGGAAACCGGTAAAGCTGCCTGCCGTAACCCAGCAGGTATTCTCAGCGCTGGCGGCAAATGCCGGGAATGTACAGCTTGTCATGGATTTCCCGAATGATTTTCCGCAGATCAATGCGGACGTGGACAAGCTTGAACAGGTTCTGGTGAATCTCGTGAGCAATGCGCTGCGTTATTCGCCGCCGTACGGCGTAGTGTCTGTGCGCGGCAGGCGGTACAGGGACGGGGTGATCGTTGAAGTGCGCGATCAGGGGCAGGGGATTCCCTTTGGGCATCTGGAAAAAATCTTCGAAAAATTCTACAGGATAGACATCGACGTCAACCGGAAAAATCCGGGTACAGGTCTGGGACTGCCTATATGCCGTGGGCTGCTGAATCTCCATGGCGGCCGGATCTGGGCGGAAAGCGAAGAGGGCCAGGGAAGCTGCTTCATTTTCACCCTCCCGTTCAATCTCGATAAAGGACAACAGGTCCCGTCCCTGAAATCCGCTTAAGGGTAAATAATTAATGTCAATCGAAATGGCTGTAGGAACAAGTTCCAGCGCCAATGTTTATCTGGCCGGGCAGGAGGCCGCCCAGCTTATGGCGCAGCAGCTTGGGGCTATTCCTCATTTGACCCTTGTCTTCGCTTCTCTTAGGTTTGCGGATGCGCGCCTGCTTAACGGCATCATGTCTGTGACCGAAGGGGCGCCTCTCGCGGGCTGCACCGACGCCGGTGGAATCAATACCTCTGGACCTGTGAGGCGGTCGGTTACCGTCGTAGGTTTCAAAATCGACCACGGCTTCGCTTCAGTCGGGGCCGGCATGGGAATCTCGGTTGATCCGGAAGCTGCGGGAGAAGAACTTGGTAAGGCTCTGAAATCGGCAGGCACGCCCAGGCTGGTTTTGATGTTCCCGGACGGCATTTCCGGATCCGCTGAAGAAATTGTTGCAGGACTCCAGAAACGGCTTAGCCCCGGTGTTCCTTTAGCCGGGGCCGCGTCTGGAGACGATTTCCTGTTTCAAAGATGTTTTCAGTTTTGTAACGGAAAAATTCTGAGCGACGCCGTTGTAGGCGCGGCTCTGGCCGGAGAATTTTCCGCAGGCATTGGAATACGCCATGGTTGGGAACCGGTTGGCAGGCCGTTTCGCGTGACAAAAGCGCTTGGCCGGACAGTTATGGAACTGGATGGCAGGCCTGCCATTTTCATTTATGAAGATTATCTCGGTATCCGGTACGAGGATATGGATAAGAGCGAACCCTTTCCGCACCTGGCGTCAACTTATCCATTGGGAATTTACCTGCAGGGATTCCCGGAACACATTTTGAGGCAGGCCATAAAAGTCGGCACTGACGGTTCCCTTCTGTGCTCTGCAGGCATCCCTGAAGGCAGCGAAGTCTATTTGATGTTCGCTTCGCGGGAATCCGCGCTGCAGGCGGCGGATAGGGCCGCCCGGGATGCCGCGGAAATGGCGGGGCGCGACAGGCTGAAAGGCGCCCTGGTGTTCTGCAGCGTTGGCCGGCAGAAGATGCTGGGGAGTGAATTCCAGGGGGAGATAGACGTGATTCGTAATGCCTTGGGAGGTAGCGGAATAAGGCTGGGCGGTTTTTACGGATATGGGGAACATGCTCCCGTCCGGGTAAAACAAAATGGACAGGAAATTATTAAAAATATTTATCATAATGAATCCGTTGTCGTAGTGGGACTGGGCGGGTAAAGAGAATTCCCTAATGGCAAAGATCCTGGTTGTCGACGACGAAGAAAATATTGTCATGATCCTCAAGGACAGCCTTGAGTTCAGCGGCTTTCAGGTCGTGACCGCTTCAAACGGCGTCGAAGCGCTTGATGTGGTGGTAAAAGAACATCCCGAACTGATGATCTTGGACATCGGCATGCCAAGGATGGACGGTTGGGAGGTCTGCCGCCGAATGAAGGGGAATGAAAAAACCAAATCGATCCCGATAATTATTCTGACAGCTTACGCTCAGTCCGTCGATCGCAAAAAAGGAATGGAGCTGGGAGCCAGCCGTTTTATAGCCAAACCCTGCGATCCTGTATTTCTTATCGAAGAAATCAATTCGCTGTTAGCCGCTAACAAACAATAAAATCAGTTTAACGGTGAATGTCCGGCGCATAAGCAACGCGTCGGATGTTGAATTGTCTTTGGGGGTTATGCTGTTTTGGCGGGCGCCGTGCTCGCAGATGGCGAGGCGGGGGGCTCGCTTAAAAGCATGGGTACGAATTTATAGCCCTGGCCGGGAACGGTAAGTATCTGTTCGCCGCCCGTAGTCCCAAGTTTTTGACGCAAATGCAGTATATGCACATCAAGCGCTCGTGAATCCTGCCGGCCCCACAGCCGCTGAAGAAGAAACGACCTGCGGACAACTTTCGGACTTTTGCGCAAAAGCACGAAAAGCAATTCCATTTCCTTATAGGTAAGCGTTTCTACGGGAGCGCCATTCATGGTAACCCTGTGGTGGGCAAGATCAACTGCGGTGCCGCCTGCGCTTGCGGCCATGCGTTCAAATCGTCCGATATGTCTGCGGCGCAGGAGAGCCTTGATCCGTGCCAGCAGCTCCGGGAGCTGGAAAGGCTTCACCAGGTAATCATCCGCTCCTACCTCAAATCCTTTAACGATATCATCAATACTGTCAAGAGCCGTAAGCATGAGGACTGACACCGCCTGGAACCTTGGATCTGCGCGCAGCTTCTTGCAGCACTCCAGCCCGTGAATGTCAGGAAGCATCAAATCAAGAGTCATGACATCGGGCGTAGTCTGATCCAGCATTTCAAGCGCCCGCTTGCCGTTTTCGGCAACATGCACTGTAAATTTCTCTTTTTGCAGAGCGTATTCGACTAAACTTCGGACCTCCGGATCATCTTCCACAACAAGCACTGTCGGATTCATGTCGGCTCCCGTTCGCTTTCCTTTTTGGTGAAAAAGATTGCTTCCGGTCCCGAGTATATCAGACGTTTTTTTAACATGCAATATATTTCGGTGTTTGGATAAAATTGGCTGATTAACAATACTTTAGAAGTACCATCAAATTCGATCTTAAAAATGAAGCTATTTGTGTAATGTCAAAAAAATATTGACTTTCGGGGTTAATGCGGCTAAACATGACGCGGAGGCCAACATGAATCAGACCCAAATAACTCAACAAAAACCAGCCAGGCCCTTCCACTTTTCCCGCCATGGTAATACGGGGTTTGAGTTCGATCCGCGCGCTTATGAAGTCAGCATTCTGGATCGCACGGGGCGTTCAATCTGGAGAAAATCGAAAGATGAAATGCCCGCTCCTATCCGGTGGCTTGGGACAGACGGTAATGGCCTGGATGTAGAAACAGGCGATTATATCTGCAAGATCGTTTATCCGGACGACAAAGTGGCTTATTTGCCGTTTGTTTTTGTGAGGCGAACTTAAGAGAGTCCGTCAGATTCGTAATAATATTTCGACAATTTGAGGATTGTTCCTTTAATGGATCAATCCCCATTTTGTTAAATATAGCCTATGAACTGGAACGCACCCGAGATCCGGACGCTTATTCGCACCGCTTTACGCGAAGACGCCGCACACCACGACAAGACCACACATCTCCTTATTCCGTCTGATCTGAGGATAGAAGCAGAAATCCGCGCCAAGGCAAATGGAGTCGTTTGTGGTTTGCCGCTGGCGCACAAGTTTTTTGAAGCGCTGGACCAGCATGTCGTTTTCAGGATAATGAAACCGGACGGCACAGTCGTAAAAAATGGCGATGGGCTGGCGAGGCTGCACGGAACCGCCCACGCGATACTCGGGGTCGAACGATCTGCGCTCAACGCGCTTCAACACCTTTCCGGAATCGCCACTTTTACGCGGATCCAGGTTAGGAAGCTGGGTTCTTCCAAAACCTGCCTCCTGGATACGCGCAAAACGCTTCCAGGCTGGAGAACTCTTCAAAAATATGCCGTGCATTGCGGGGGAGCTACGAATCACCGGTCTTCGCTGGCGCAGGAAATCCTGATTAAAGAAAATCACCTGAAGATTTGCCGTTTAGCGGGGCTGAACTGGAAGAGGGCGGTTCGCCCCGTCCTGCGCGCCGTAGAGTTGGAAGTTCAGACAGAAAAAGATCTGAGGGATGCCGTCATCTTGAAGCCCGCAAAAATCCTTCTGGACAACTGGTCCCCGGCCCGGCTCCGCGAATACATTAAAGTGATACGCCGGCAAAGCCCGCAGACACGAATCGAAATTTCAGGCGGAGTCAAGCCCATGCAGCTCCCCGTTGTCGGCCGTCTCGGAGCTGATTTTATTTCAATGGGGCGTTTGACGCATTCGGTAAAAGCTTTTGATTGCAGCCTGGATATCCTGCGTGTCCTCAAATAATCCCGCCGCACCTTTTGATTTTTCCCTCTACAGGCTGGCCCGGCAAAACAAATTGAATAAATGGCATCTGGAATATGTTTTTCACTGCGCATCCACGCAGGAATTAGCCAAAAAAGCGGCAGAAAGCGGTGCGACCGGAGGAAATATCTGGATTGCTGAACATCAGGAGTCAGGAAAAGGCCGGTTTGAAAGAAAATGGGAATCTCCCGCAGGAGGGTTGTGGTTTTCGATGCTACTGCGCCCGTCCATAAACCCTGCGGAGGCGCCTCCGTTAGCGCTTGTTGCCGGTTATTGCCTTTCGGAAACGGTTGATGCCGTAGCCGGCATCAGGGCCCTGCTCAAGTGGCCGAATGATCTTGTGATCAAATCCCGCGGCCAGTGGAAGAAAATCGGGGGAATATTGACAGAAATGTCGGGGGAAACAGATCATTTGAACTGGTTGGTTCTGGGCATTGGCTTGAACGTGTTCAATGTGTTGCCGGAATCTATTAAGGATAGGGCTGCTTCTATTCAAACGGTTACCGTAAAGCAATTTTCCCGGGGGGAAATGCTGGCGGATTTTTTGAAACGGTTTAGAGCGGCCTATGAAAAATTTCAGAAAAAAGGATTCAAGCCGTTTCGGCAGGCTTACTGGGATCGGTATAGCCGGCCGGATGAGCCCGTACGTATTAAAACTGCCGGGGGAATAATAACCGGCAGGTCCCGGGGCATAGATCAGCGGGGATGCCTTGAAATCGTTTCAGCGAATGATACTGTTCACCTTTTTGAAGGAGAAATTATATCGTAAGGTTGAAATTAAGCTATTGGATAGCCGATAAAACAACTAGAATGCATTTAATGGGGGCTCAGAAAATTTGACAAGCTATTTATTGAATGGTAAAGTGGGCGCTCTGTTAGAAATATTGCCAATATTAATTAATTAGGAGGGTAGTCTAATGGCTGAAACACTGGTAGTAGTTAGCAAAATTAAGAAAATGGTAAAAGAAGCCGGCTTTCGTACAGGCGGCGATTACATCGAAGCACTTTCCAACAAAATCAATACCGTGGTCCAAGAGTCAATTAATAAGGTGAAAGCCGATGGAAGCAAAAAGACTCTGGGATCGGAAGACCTCCAATAGCAGGCAATCATCTGTCGGTCTAGACAGTTCGGATACCTCAAACCATTATGCGGCGGTCAAGACGATGTTCGACGGCATCGCCGCGAATTACGATCGTTTCAACGCGCTGGCAAGTTTCGGTCTCGACAAGGCCTGGCGGCGTTCCCTCGTACGGCGTATTCCGCCGGGAGCGAAGGTTCTGGACATAGCGACCGGGACAGGTGATCTGGCGTTTCTGGCGCGCGCAGCGGGACATGCCGTTGCAGGGTTGGACTTCTCCGAAAAGATGCTGGTGATAGCCAGGCAGAAAGACAATGAGAAAACCATCCGCTGGATCTGTGGATCAGCGGATCGGCTGCCTTTTTCCGACCGTTCTTTCGGATGTATAACTTCAGCTTTTGCGCTTAGAAATCTGCGAGGCCGCCTGGATCGCGTCTTTGCAGAGACCTCCCGCGTACTGAGAACAGGCGGCAAAGCGCTGCATCTTGAATTCAGCCGGCCAAAGGCCCCTTTGCTCAGGTGGGGACACGAACTCCATTTATCCTTTGGCCTGCCGTTGTTAGGACGGATGATTTGCGGAAAATCCTGGCCGCAGGATTATCTGGGAAAAAGCATTCAGGAATTTTTTGAGCCTGAAGAAATCCTGAAAAAACTCAGCGCGGCGGGTTTTAAACAGGTCAGCCGGACCAGCCTGCACGGCGGCATCGTAACGATTTTTGAAGGAACGAAGGGTTAGTTACAAATGCTGAGTCAATACGCCCATATTCTTATTTTCATCGTGCTAAGCGGCGCTTTCTGCGCAGCCGGCCTTGTTGTTGCTTCTCTGATCCGCTTTAAAAGCGGGGATAAAGTTCAGAAAATCGCCTATGAGTGTGGCGTAGAACCCGTAGGCACCCCTTACGTTCCAACGGATATTCGTTTTTACCTTTTTGCCCTTCTCTTCGTGGTTTTTGACGTGGAAGCGCTATTTTTGTATCCGTGGGCGGTGACGTTCAGAGAGCTGGGTTTAATGGGGTTTGTAGAGATGCTCGTGTTCATTGCAGTTCTGCTGCTGGGCCTTATTTATGTCTGGAAGCGCGGTGCGCTGAAGTGGGAATCGTAACCGGTTATGGGAATCTTATTAGATAAGGGACCGCTTTATGTCGAGCACATGCCCGGCGGCACTGTGCTTTTGACTGCTGCGGACTGGTTTGTCAACTGGGCGCGGAAATCAAGCATCTGGCCTCTCACATTCGGCCTGGCATGTTGTGCTATAGAAATGATGTCAGCCTATGCCAGCAAGTATGATTTTGACCGCTTCGGAGTCATTCCCCGGCCAACGCCGCGCCAGGCGGACCTGATGATTATTGCCGGCACGGTGACAAAGAAGATGGCCCCGCGGATCGAACTTCTTTATCATCAGATGCCTGAACCGCGTTACGTGATTTCAATGGGGTCGTGTTCCAATTCCGGCGGGCCCTATTATGACGCCTACTCGGTCTGTAAGGGGGTAGATAAGGTGATACCGGTTGATATTTACGTGCCGGGCTGCCCTCCGCGCCCCGAAGCGCTCCAGCAGGGGGTGCTTGAACTGCAAAAGAAAATCCAGCGTTACAGCATGCTGGCCGCAGCAAAACAGAAAGCGGGGATAGTGGAGTGACTTCCGCTGAAATCTTGTCTGCAGTTCAGGCGAAATTCCCGGAGGTTGTGGAAATTCCCCAGGATGCCGGGTATAAGCGTGGAAGCGAGTTATATCTGCAGGTTCCTCCGGGAAAACTCGTAGATCTTTGTCTGTTTTTGAAATCGGATTCCCGCCTCAATTTTGATTTCCTTTCTTTTGTCACTTCCGTCGACTTGAAAGACTATTTCGATGTGGTTTATTACCTTGTATCAACATCGATAAAAGCCAAGGTCGTCATAAAAGTGAGGGTTTCTGACCGGGCTAATCCGGAAGTTCCTTCCGTGGTCAGTGTCTGGCCTGCTGCCGACTGGCAGGAGCGGGAAGTCTTTGACCTGATGGGCATAAAGTTTCCCGGCCATTACAACATGCGGAGGATTCTGCTTCCTGAAGACTGGGAAGGACATCCTCTGCGCAAGGATTATGTGCCGAAACCGGACAGATACGATTAATATGGAAACCTCGATTCCTTCACAGGCGCCGGAAGTTTTTCCGAAAGAGGCCCCTCCCAAGGGAATGTTCATCAGCCTTGGGCCGCAGCATCCCTCCACGCACGGAGTTTTGCGTGTGGCGATTACGGTTGATGGGGAACTGGTCACAAGCGCTCAGCCGGATATAGGCTACCTGCACCGTGCCACGGAGAAACTGGCGGAAAAACGTACTTACCCGCAGATAATCGTCCTGACAGACCGCCTGGATTACCTCGCTTCGATGTCAAACAACTGGGCGTTCTGCCTTGCGGTGGAAAAACTGCTTGGTGTTCAGATCCCAGAACGCGCAGACCTCCTCCGCATCATAATCGCGGAACTGCAGAGGATCGCTTCACATTGCGTATTGATCGGTACCTTTGGAATTGATATTGGCGCTTTCACTCCTTTTCTGCTTGCCTTCGGCCGCGAACGGGAGCGTGTCCTGGACCTTTTTGAGGAAATTTGCGGAGCAAGGATTACCTACAACTATATCCGCATCGGCGGCGTCATGGCGGATGCTCCTGACGGCTGGCTGGAAAAGGTCCGGGTTTTCGCAAAAGAGATGTACGGACATGTCGACGAATACGACACGCTCCTTACCTATAACCCCATTTTTATGGACCGGACAAAGAATATCGGAATGATTCCGCCGGATATGGCGATCGCATGGGGCCTCACCGGTCCGAACCTGCGTGCCTCGGGTTTTAAATATGATGTCCGCAGGGATGATCCATACGGGCTTTATCCCAGATTTCAGTTCGACGTGCCTGTCGGGAAAATTGGTGACTGCTGGGAAAGGTACTGGATGCGTATCCTGGAAATCCGGCAGAGCCTGCGCATCGTCGAACAGGCGCTGGACATGATCAAGCCTGGCGACACCATGGCGAAGATGCCAAAGTTTTACCGTGTGCCGCCGGGAGAGAGCTACGGGCATCTGGAAGGCCCACGGGGAGACCATGGATATTATCTGATTTCCGACGGCAGCCCCAGTCCATACCGGATGCACATCCGCGGACCTTCCTTTATAAATCTGCAGATTCTGCAGGAAGCGCTCAAGGGATGGAAAGTCGCGGACGTCATCGCCATTTTGGGCAGCATTGATATCGTTTTGGGGGACGTGGACCGGTGATCGCGTTTTTGCGGCAGAATAATTTTGAGATTGGCCCATGCCTGGCGCGCCTGTTTGCACTCCTGCGTGCCTGGGCTGAAGCGCACGGCGTGCCGCCTGTTGCCGCTCACGGTATAACCATGCTGGTGCAGACAAGCGTGCTGATCGGATTGATCAGCCTTGTACCGATAATACTGGTTTATGCCGAAAGAAAGGTTTCCGCCTTCATGCAGGCGCGGCTGGGTCCCATGGAGACAGGGCCGTATGGAATCCTTCAGACCATTGCCGACGGGATAAAATTGTTCTTTAAGGAAGATATCGTACCGCAGGGAGCGGATCGCTGGATACATTGGCTTGCTCCGGTTGCCGCCTGCGCCCCAGCCTTTATCTGCTTTGCGCCAGTTCCTTTTGGCAGGGATATAGTCCCCGTTGATCTGGATACTGGGGTGTTGTTCATCCTCGCCATTTCCGGCCTTTCCGTTATCGGTATTTTGATGGGGGGATGGGGATCGGGAAACAAATACTCCATGCTGGGCGGTGTGCGCGCAGCGGCGCAGCTGGTTTCATATGAAATACCGCGGGTGTTGTCGGTTGTCCCGATCCTTATGCTCTACGGAACGCAGAATCTTAGGCTGATTACCATGGCCCAGCAGGCGCGCTGGTTCAATTTCTTTCCCAAGTGGTTTGTTTTTTACCCGGTAATCGGCCAGATTTCCTTTCTGATTTTTCTTATTTGTTCCGTGGCGGAAACGAACCGCACGCCTTTTGACATTCCGGAAGCTGAATCCGAACTTGTAGCCGGGTTCCATACCGAATTTTCAGGCCTCAAGTTCGCTTTTTTCTTTCTGGCGGAATACGCCTATGTCTTTCTGGCCTCAGCCATGGCTGCGGCTTTGTTCTTCGGCGGCGGAGATGGTTTGTGGGTCAGGGGAGGGATTATACCTTCCTGGCTGTGGTTCCTGGCTAAGACCTCCGTCCTGGTGTTCGTCTTTTTATGGTTTCGCTGGACTTATCCGCGGCTGCGCGTGGACAGGCTGATGCAGTTCTGCTGGAAATTTCTTCTGCCATGGTCTTTTATAAACATCGCCCTTACAGGGGCCTGGGTTCTGGTCCATTAAATGGAACACCATTTGATGTCTCTGATTTTTTACGTGTTCGGCGCCCTGCTGGTTTTATCGGCGCTGGGAGTTGTTCTGCTGAAGAATGTTTTTCACAGCGCGATCGCGCTGGTGATGGCTCTCGCGCTGGTGGCCGGGATATTCGTGATGCTCGGCGCGGATTTCCTTGGCGCAAGCCAGATCCTGGTATATGTCGGCGGGATCATGATCATCATGCTTTTTGTGATCATGCTTTCACAGCAGCCCGTGGAAGCGCTTCAAAGGCAGGTCAACGAGCAGTGGCTGCTGGCTATGATCCTTTCTATCGCCATAGGTGCGGGCCTTGCAGAAGGTTTTAAGAAATATTTCGCGTATCATTTTAAATCCCCCGGATTAATGCCGACTTCCGTTTCGATCGGCAGGCTGCTTCTTGGGGAAATGATCGTTCCGTTTGAAGCCGTTTCTCTGGCATTGCTGGCTGCGCTCGTAGGCGCGGTTCTTTTCAGCCAGGAACAGAAGGATAAATGACCCTTTATCACATTCTTGCATTGTCTGGTGTTGTCTTCAGCATAGGGATCTTCGGCGTGCTTACACGGAGGAATATCCTTGGAATACTGATGTCTATAGAACTAATGTTCAATGCAGCCAATATCAACCTTGTTGCCTTTAATCATTATCTGCATCCAGGCAACGTCTGGGGACAGGGATTCAGCCTCTTTGTAATAACTCTAGCGGCAGCGGAGGCTGTGGTGGGACTGTCCTTGGTGCTCGCCATTTATCGCAACATCAAAAGCGTTTTTACGGAGAACATGAACCTTCTTCATGGCTGATTACGCGTATCTGATTCCGCTGTTCCCTCTGGCCGGCGCCATTCTGATTTTCTTTTTCGGGCGCTGGCTTCCGTGGAAAGGCTCCCTGCTGGGCGTCGCCGCAGTGTTCGCGAGCATGGTCATGTCCATAAGTTTGTTCCATCAGTATCTGAACGGCACGCTGAAGGTGCCTTTTGAATTAAGCTGGTCCTGGTTCGCCGCAGGCATCTATCCGTTCGAAGTGGGCGTGCTTCTGGATGGCCCCTCGCTTATTCTTCTGCTGGTAGTGACGGTCGTAAGCTTCCTCGTGCAGTTCTATTCCCTCGGTTATATGCGGGATTCTCCCAGATTCAAGCGATTCTTCTCCTACCTTTCCTTTTTTACCTTCTCGATGCTCGGGCTGGTGGTGGCGAACAACTATCTGCAATTCTTCGTTTGCTGGGAGGTCGTGGGTCTTTGTTCGTATCTGTTGATAGGTTTTGAATTCGAGCGTGACGCGGCAGCGGGTGCGGGCAACAAGGCTTTTCTGACCACAAAGCTGGGAGATCTTGGATTTTATGCGGGGCTTCTGCTGATTTTTGCCGTAATGGGGACTTTCAACTTCGGACAAATTACCACCCATCTCCAGGACGGCTCTGTAAGTCCCCGTCTGGCTATGATCATAGGGCTGCTTATTTTCTGCGGCACAATTGGTAAATCAGCGCAGTTCCCTTTGCACGTATGGCTGCCTGACGCCATGGAAGGCCCCACCCCGGTCTCCGCTTTGATCCACGCCGCCACAATGGTTGCGGCAGGTGTGTACCTGCTGGCCAGGGCATATCCTTTTTTTATGCTCGCTCCGGAGGGATTGGAGATCGTGGCCTGGGTGGGAGGGATAACCGCTGTTTTTGCCGCGACAATCGCCCTGACATCGGATGACATCAAAAAAATTCTGGCTTATTCGACCATCTCGCAACTGGGCTATATGGTCATGGCTCTGGGGGTTTCCGGCTACGGCGCAGGGCTTTTCCATCTCACCACGCACGCGGCGTTCAAGGCGCTTTTATTCCTTGCCGCTGGCTCGGTAATACATGCCGTGCACACCAATGACATATGGAAGATGGGCAGTTTATCCAAACAGATGGTCACAACTACAATCACTTTCTTTATCGGCGCCGCCGCTCTCGCCGGAGTCCCCGGGCTGGCCGGGTTTTATTCCAAAGAAATGATTCTTGGCGCTGCCTATGGAACGCAACATCATGCCTTGTTCGCGCTTGGCTGCCTGGGAGCATTCATGACGGCTTTGTACATGATGCGCGCCTGCTCTCTGGTTTTTCTGGGAGAACCACGGGATCGCGAACGCTTCACTCATGCCCACGAATCTCCCTGGACAATGACTATCCCTTTGATGATCCTGGCGGCGCTTTCGGTTGTGGCAGGCAAGCTGCTCCTGCATAACGGCTTGATTAACCGTCTTATGGAAATGCCGGGGATCTCCGAGACCAGGGAATCCGGCATCGCGGCTGTTATCGCCACGTCATCGGCGTTATTGGGAATCATTCTGGGGTATGGAATTTACCTTGCCCGCTGGATCGAACCCAAAACCCTGGCCGCTGTTTTCCGTCCGGCATACGTCCTTTTCCGGAACAAATGGTTTATCGACGAGATTTATTGGGCGCTTTTTGTGCGTCCGATAATGAGGCTGGCTGATAAAATCGCTTCATTCGATTACGATGTTCTGGATCAGATAGGCGTGGACGGATTCGGCGCGGCAACCGAGTGGTTTTCGAAACTGGACGGTTGGATCGATGATACCTTTGTGGACGGTTTTGTGGACGGTACCGGACGGTTTGTCAGTAGAATGGGCGCGATGGCGCGTACTATCCAGACCGGCCTTGTTCAGAATTATTTGTTGATAATAACGGCCGGTTTTGTTTTTCTGGCTATTTTCTGGAAGATATTTTAACCCGCCACTGAAGCTGTGGCGGGTTATCCGCCGGCGGTTCAGTGGTGGATAACGGAGGGTGACTCAATGCACGTGCTATCTCTGATTACATTGCTGCCGCTTGCAGGTTGCGCAGCGCTATTTCTGGTGCCTGCGGAAAATAAACTGGTTTCGCGCGTAGTAGCCGCGACGGCTTCCGGGGCATCTTTCATAGTCTCCTGTTGGCTGTGGCTCCATTTCAACGGCAATGCCGCAGACCTCCAGTTCGTGGAAAAATTCCGCTGGATTCCCGCTTTCCATATACAGTATTTTCTGGGTGTAGACGGATTATCCCTGCCGCTGGTGCTGCTGACAACCTTGCTGTCGCTGCTGGCGATCCTGGGCTCGTTTCATATTGAAGACAGGGTAAAGGAATATTTCTTCTTTTTCCTTCTGTTGGAAACTGCGATGTTGGGTGTTTTTCTCGCGCTGGACCTTTTCCTTTTTTATGTGTTCTGGGAACTTACCCTGGTACCAATGTTTTTTCTGATCGGCATCTGGGGCGGGCCCAAGAAAGAATATGCCGCGATGAAATTCTTTCTTTTCACCTTATTCGGCAGCGTTTTCCTGCTGATCGGAATTCTTGCGCTCTATTTCACGTCCAACCCGCATACTTTTGATTTCACCGAGTTGCTTGCGCAGAACGCCAATTTTGCGCGCACCTTCCAGCTGCTTGTTTTTCTCGGGCTCTATATCGGTTTTGCCGTTAAAATTCCCGCGTTCCCATTCCATACCTGGCTTCCGCTGGCGCATGTGGAGGCGCCTACCGCGGTCTCGGTGATCCTGGCCGGAGTGCTGCTGAAAATGGGGACCTACGGCATTATGCGCTACTCTTTCTGCCTGCTCCCTGGAGCGACCCATGAGCTGATTTTTTACATCGCAATAATCGCCGTGATCAACATTGTTTATGGATCGTTCTGTTCCCTGGCGCAAACGGACATCAAGCGCATGATCGCCTATTCGTCGATCAATCACATGGGCTACGCCATGCTGGGCATGGCATCCCTTTCTGTTATCGGTTTTAACGGCGCCGTTCTGCAGATGGTTAATCACGGCATCATCACTGGCTCCCTGTTCTTCCTTGTGGGCGTAATATATGACCGTGCGCATACGCGCGACATGAACGCGTTCGGCGGGTTGGGAACAAAACTGCCGGTTTATACGGGGATGATGACTGTCGCCTGCCTTGCTTCCCTGGGGTTGCCGCTTCTGTCTGGTTTTGTCAGCGAATTCCTTTGTTTCCTCGGAGGATTCCAGGTTTATGCTCGGCTGACAGCCATTTCGCTGGTGGGTATTCTGATCACGGCGGCCTTTTTCCTCATCATGATCAAGAAAGTTTTCCTCGGCCCATTTAATACGAAATGGGAAAATTTATCGGATATGAACGTCCGCGAACTATTGACCATCACTCCGCTGATCGTGCTGATGATAGTTCTGGGCGTATTCCCGGCGTTGGCTCTTGAGCCGATGAACGCCACCCTTACGCATCTGGTCGAGATCCTGAAAATACACTGATGACTTCATACCGCCTTCTTCTGCCCATAGCTTTTCTCAGCGTTTTCGCCTTCCTTCTGCTGGCGCTGGACGCCGCTGCAGAAGGCCTTTCTTCCCGGATTCGTAAAACGGGTTTCTGGCTGGCGATTATAGGCATTTTCTGCGGCGGACTGACACTGGTCTCACCCGGGGATTTTTCCGGCTTTTTCGGCCGGGGCATGCTTGTCTGGGACGGTCTGGCCTTCTTTTTCTCCTGCGTTGTTCTTCTGACCATTCTGTTTGTTGTGCTGCTGAGCATCCGTTATCAGGATTTTGAAAATGTTCGGTTGAGCACCTATTTTGCGCTTCTGCTGCTTTCAGGCATCGGGCTCATTCTTGTCGTTTCCGCCAACGATTTTCTGATGATATTCCTTTCCATTGAGCTGGTCGGCATCCCATCTTTTATCCTGGCGGGATACCTGCGCGGCCGGGCGAAATCCAGTGAAGGGGCAATTAAATTTTTCCTCATAGGCGCATTCTCATCCGCAATGCTGGCTTACGGCATATCGCTTATTTACGGGATCACCGGCACTACTTCTCTGGCGACCTTAGCCGGCAGAGTGGGCGAGTTGAAAGCCATGCTGCCGCTTTCCATACTGGCCATGCTTTTTGTGCTTGTAAGCTTTGGGTTCAAGATGGCTCTTGTGCCTTTTCATATGTGGGTACCGGATGCGTTTGAGGGATCGCCAGTCCCGATTGCCGCTTTCCTTTCAGTGGCTCCCAAGGTTGCGGGCGCGGCGATCACTCTGCGCGTATTCGGGCTTATATTCCCGCACGCTGATCCGACGATATTGACCGTCCTGGCCTTCGTAGCGGTGCTGACGATGACGATTGCCAATATAATTGGCCTGCAGCAGACCAACGTAGTTCGCCTCCTTGCCTATTCATCTATTGCGCATATGGGCTACACCCTGATGGGAATTATAAGCGGGGGTCCCCTGGGAACGGTCTCCGTGTATTTGTACACCTGGGTTTATCTTTTTATGAACATCGGCGCTTTCGCCGTAGTCGTACATATTTCAAACGCCGTGGGCTCGCAGGATCTGGACGCTTATGCTGGTCTGGCCAGACGCGAACCTTACCTTGCCGGGCTTCTGGCCCTGTTTCTTGTCAGCCTGGCTGGTATTCCTCCCACGGCGGGGTTCCTGGCCAAATTTTATGTACTCAGCGCCGCATATCAGTCGGGATGGATCTGGCTGGTCATAATCGGAGCTGTAAATACGGTAATAGCCGTGGGGTATTACTTCAAGATTCTGTACGTCGTGTATTTCAAGCCCTCAACAACGCCTGCGGTTTTGGAGCTGGGTTTGTCTGAACGCCTGACGCTTGCAGGAACGGCTGTAATCACCGTGGTTATCGGAATCGCGCCGCAGTTCTTTTTAAACGCGGCGCACGCGCTCATCAGCGGTCCTAAATGACCTCCGTCAACTTAAAAAAAGAACAGTCCCGTCTGGAAGAAATTTATCAAACGATTTTTCCGCTGCTGCTCCAGACCGAACGCCTTCTTCAGGATGTTTCCACCCGTGGCCAGGGCCTGATTCCGGAAATCGTGCGCTACGTTGTTCAAGCGGGAGGAAAACGCCTGCGCCCCGCCATGGTCATTTTGAGCGCGCAGATCGGCGGAGCTCAGACCGATGACGCCACGGTTGTTGGCGCTTCCGCGGAGTTGATTCATCTCGCAACTCTGGTCCACGACGATATCGTCGACAAGGCCTGCCTCCGCCATCAGAAGCCTACCGCTGCCGTGGAATTCGGCGATGAGGTGGCGGTTCTCCTGGGAGATTATCTTTTTGCCGAAGCGATGACTCTTCTGGCCGGGCTCAATGATCCTCAGCTTCTGGACCTTTTTGCCCGCTCCACGCGCACTACCTGTCAGGGGGAAATCAACCAGGTGCGCAGACGTTTTCAATTCGATATTTCCCTTGCGGAGTACCTTTCCTTTATCGATAACAAAACCGCCACGCTGATGAAAGCCTGCATGCGGGGAGGGGCGCGCCTGGCAAGGCTTTCTTCCGAGCAAAGCATGGCTCTTGGACAGTACGGCTGGAATATAGGCATGGCGTTTCAAATCATTGATGATACGATCGATCTGATCGGCGACGAGGACGTGACGGGAAAGACGTTGCATACGGACCTGGCCAACGGGAAGCTGACGCTGCCTTTGATCTGGCTGCGCGATTCGCTTGACTCCGACGGCCGGAAGAAATTTATGTCGCGGCTTCAGTCCCCAGAAATTTCCGCATCTTTTATGGTCAAGTGGCTGGAAGAATCGGGAGCCATCAGGGAAGGGCTGCGCCAGGCTGCCAGCTTCGCCAATCAGGCGCGCATCGCCCTGAAGGGTTTCCCGGATTCCATGCCCAGGGCGACGCTGGACGCGGTCGCGGAATATATCGTTACAAGAACGAGATAAACGTCAGTTTCGAGTTTAGCCCCTTCCTGATATAAATCATTGCCGGGAAACGGGAAAGGCTGGTTGCATGCGTGCGGCAGGGGTGTGCTATAATCTCGGGAACGCCATGAGAAGTGGCGTTTTTAATTAGAAAGGAAACACTTTTATCAAATGGCAACTATATCAATGAAAGCGCTGCTTGAAGCGGGGGTGCATTTCGGTCATCAAACCCGTCGCTGGAATCCGAAGATGGCTAAATATATTTTCGGGTCGCGCAGCAATATCCATATCATCGACCTGCAGAAAACTGCCAAGGAGCTTAAGAAGGCGTATAAGTTCATGCGCGAACTTGCTGCCGGCGGCGGTACGGTTCTTTTCGTAGGAACAAAGAAACAGGCCCAGGAAGCGATTTCCAGCGAAGCGCAGAGGTGCGGCTCCTTTTATGTGTGCGACCGATGGCTCGGCGGCACGCTTACCAATTTTGAGACGATCAAGCGGTCCATCAGCCGCCTGGATGAACTCGATAAAATGAAATCGGACGGGTTGTTCCGAGTCATGTCGAAGAAGGAAGTGTCCAGGCTGGAGAAAGAGCGCCTGCGCCTTGCCAAGACGCTTGTCGGCATCAAGGGCATGAGCGAACTCCCCGGGTGTCTTTTTATTATCGATCCCGTGCAGGAAAGCACTGCCATCCTGGAAGCCCGCAAGATGGAAATCCCCGTGGTTGCGGTTTGTGATACGAATTGCGACCCGGACATGATCGATTATCCCGTTCCCGGCAACGATGATGCCATACGGTCGGTGAAGTTGTTCTGCACGCTGATGGCGGACGCGATCATAGAGGGCAGGGCGGAGGCTGAAAAGGCCGCGACGCCCTCCGAAGGCGGGTCTGCAGCCGCGCCGGAGCAGGCGGCATCGGACGCTCCGATATCCCTTTCAAACGCAGAAGCCAATACCACTCCGGCTCCGTCAACCACCCCCAAGCCATGAGCACTGAAACCAACGACAAGCCTGTGACTGCCGGGCAGATCCAGGAGTTGCGCGAAATAACGGGCGCCGGGATTATGGAATGCAAGAAAGCGCTGCAGGAAGCGCATGGGAATATCGATAAAGCCAAGACCATTCTGCGCGACCGTGGAATAGCCATCGCTGCCAAAAAAGGCGGGCGGCTGGCGAAAGAAGGGCTCGTGGGCTCGTATATTCACGCCGGCGGAAAGCTCGGCGTGCTGGTGGAACTGAGCTGCGAAACCGATTTCGTGGCGCGCACGGAAGATTTTCAGAATTTGCTGAGGGAAGTGTGCATGCAGGTGGCGGCCGCGGCTCCGCGCTGGATATCGCGCGACCAGGTGCCGTCTGATGCTCTGGCTGAAAAACGCAAACAATTTGAAGCGGAGGCGTTGAAAGAAAAAAAGCCCGCGGCTGTAGCGGCCAAAATTGCCGAGGGAAAACTGGATAAATATCTGTCCGAATTCTGCCTTCTTGAACAGGCCTATATCCGCGAACCGTCAGGTAAGGTGAAATTCAAGGATCTGATGACCGAAGCGGTGGCCAAGATGGGGGAAAACGTCCAGGTCCGCCGTTTCGTGCGCTTCCAGGCTGGCGGGGAATGATTTCTCGAAAATTTAAACGCGTCCTTTTGAAGGTTTCCGGCGAGGCTTTTCGCGGTAAGGAACGTTACGGTATCGACGGAGACGCCCTGCGCGATCTGGCAAATGAAATTGCCGCGGCCCGGAATGACAAGAATCAATTGGCCGTCGTAGTCGGAGGCGGCAATATCTGGCGTGGAACTTCCGATCGCGCCCGCGCCATTGACCGCGTGACCGCTGATTACATGGGCATGCTGGCTACTCTGATAAATTCACTCGCCCTGCAGGATGCCCTGGAAAAAATCGGAATTCCCACCCGCGTGCAGAGCGCGATCGAGGTTTCCAAGCTTGCGGAGGCTTATATACGCCGCCGCGCCATACGCCATCTGGAAAAAGGCCGCATCGTAATCTTCGCCGGTGGAACCGGCAACCCTTATTTTTCTACGGACACCACGGCTGCGCTGCGCGCTGTGGAAATCGGCGCGGAAGTGATCCTGAAGGCCACCCAGGTCGACGGGGTTTATTCCGCCGACCCGAAGATAAATCCCCGCGCGAAAAAACTCACGGAATTAACCGCCATGGAAGCTATCCGCAAGCGCCTGAAGGTCATGGATACCACGGCATTTTCCCTGTGCATGGATAACGATTTGCCCATTGTCGTTTTCAACCTTTACCGTAAAGGGAATATCCGCCGGGTTGTTGCCGGCGAATCCGTCGGTACTCTGATCCGCAGTCATTAAAACGCATGACCAGTCAGATCAACCAGCACACTGAAGAACAGATGAAAAAAACCATGGAACGCCTGCGCGGCGAGTTCGGCACGCTGCGCACCGGGCGCGCCAGCGCTCAGCTTCTGGAAAATATCCGGGTGGAATATTACGGGGCCCTGACCCCGCTTAATCAAATTGGTAATATCGGCGTTCCTGAACCTCGAACGCTGGAAATAAGGCCGTGGGACAAATCCATTCTGCAGGCTGTTGAAAAGGCGATTTTGAAATCGGATCTTGGCCTCACGCCTTCCAACGACGGTAACATCATCCGCCTGCAGATCCCGGCTCTTTCGGAAGAAAGGCGCAGGGATCTGATCAAAGTAGTGCGCAAGATGGCGGAAGAATTCCGGGTAGCCTTGCGCAACGAACGGCGGGATGGCGTGGAAAAGCTGAAAAAGATGGAGAAAGCCGGGGAAATTTCTGAAGATGATCGCGCAATCGGCGAACAGGAGATACAGAAAATGACCGATCATTACGTCAAACAGATCGACGAACTCCTTTCCGCAAAAGAGCGCGATATCATGGAAGTCTAAGTCCGCGCTGACAGACAACAGGCTTCTGATGCAGACCTTTCTCTCCAAAAAGTCAAAACAGCCCTCCCGCCCGGAAGCCGAAGTTCTCAAGCATTTAAACCGCACCCGTTTCCCGAAGCATATCGCCATAATCATGGATGGAAACGGCCGCTGGGCCAAGCAGAGGCATCTGCCCCGTATATTCGGGCACCGCGCGGGCATTGTATCCGTGCGCGAGGTGGTGCGCGCCTGTGGCGAATTAGGTATAAAGGTTCTGACTCTATACGCTTTTTCCAATGAGAACTGGAGCAGGCCGCGCAGCGAAACCCACGCCCTTATGCGGCTGCTCGAGAAATATCTGGATCGCGAATTGCCTGAATTGCAGAAAAACAATGTGCAGTTTCGCCACCTTGGCAGGCTTGACGCTCTTCCGGAAGGAGCGCGTTCCAGACTTGCCAGGACAATTGAGGAAACGAAAAATAACTCCGGGCTTATCCTCTGCCTTGCGCTGAATTACGGTGGACGCCAGGAAATTATTGATGCCTGCAACAGGCTGCTCAGCAAAAAGGTGGAAAGCGTTGACGAAAAGGAGTTTGAAAGCTGCCTTTATATGCCAGATTGTCCGAATCCCGATCTGCTGATCCGGACTTCAGGGGAATTCCGGATATCGAATTTTCTTCTCTGGCAGCTGGCATATACGGAAATCCATATTACGCCTGTTCCCTGGCCTGAGTTCCGCCGCCCGCACCTTTATCAGGCCATTGTCGACTATCAAAAGCGGGAACGGCGATTCGGGGGGTTATGAACTTGCTACTACCACGGTTGCTTACCATCGTCGTAGGTCTGCCGTTTCTTGTGACCGCCATTTATCTGGGGGGTCTTCCCTTATTTTTTCTGATCCTGGCGATTATCCTGCTCGGGCTGCGCGAGTATTACTTCCTGGCGGAAGAATGCGGATATCCCTGCTTCAACTGGATCGGGATTATTTTTGGATTTCTCATCACCGCGTCCATTTTCCTTAACGGATTGTCCATGGGGCAGATTACCGATAATCAGGCCACAGCCGCGTTGACCGCCGTGGCGCTGATCGTTTTAGTGGTGAGAAGCCTTTTCCGCGGTCCGGGCGAAACTCTTCTTTCCGAATGGGGTGTGACCCTTTTCGGCGTGTTTTATGTGGCCTGGTCCCTGGCTCATCTGCTGCTGATCCGCGACCTGCGGCCGCAGGGGCTCGAACTCAGCTTCCTGTTATTTGTAATAATCTGGGTCGAAGATATAACGGCTTATCTCGTCGGTTCTAAATGGGGGCGTCACGCCATTGCTCCGGGCATCAGCCCGAAAAAGAGCTGGGAAGGAACAATAGCCGGAATAATCGGCGCGATGATCGCGGCAGCTCTCTTTCAAATTACCCTGCTGCGCCAGACGTGGCGGCTCCCGGAAATACTTGTGGTTGCCGCAGTGGTTTCCATCCTTGCCTTTGTATCGGACCTGGGCGAGTCGCTTTTGAAGCGCTCCGCGGGAGTCAAAGATTCCTCTCCGCTTTTGCCCGGCCACGGGGGAATCCTTGACCGGTTCGATTCATTCATCCTGGCGGCGCCCTTTTTCTATTATTACTGCAGCTTTATTAAACACTGAGGATTGAAACTTCCATGAATACGCACCCTGAACATAAACAGTCAACTGAAGCGACTAAGAGAATTGTCATTCTTGGTTCGACGGGTTCCATAGGCATGAATGCCGTTTCCGTCATAGATCATTTGGGATCCAATTTCCTGATTGTGGGGTTGAGCGCGCATGGTAAAGCCGACCCCGGCGAAATGGGGCGCCTGATGGCGCAGATTCAAAAGTTTGAACCGGAAGCGGTGGCGCTCTGGGATGAGCAGGCTGCCCAAACGTTGCGCGACCAGAATATTCTTTCACACGGCAAGCCCATCGCTGTGTTCAGCGGAATGGAGGGGCTGATCCGTCTGGCTTCGTTGGAGTCAGCCAATTACCTTCTTTCTTCGGTGGTCGGGGCTGTGGGCCTCCGTCCGCTTTTGGCAGCCCTTCAGGCTGGGAAAATTGTGGCGCTGGCCAACAAGGAAGCTTTGATCATGGCGGGAGAGCTCGTTATGGCGGAAGCCCGAAAATCAAAAGGGAAGATTCTGCCTGTCGACAGTGAACATTCAGCCATCTTTCAATGCCTCGGATACGAGCCGACACGGGCGGTGCGGCGGCTGATTGTCACGGCTTCCGGCGGGCCTTTTTACCGGAGCACGCAATCGCTGGACGATGTAACCGCCGAACAGGCTCTGGCCCATCCCACCTGGAAAATGGGGAAGAAAATCACCATTGACAGCGCTACGCTGATGAACAAGGGAATTGAAATGATTGAAGCGGGCATCCTTTTCAACATTCCGCTGAATCAGATTGAGGCGATCATCCATCCTCAATCCATTGTCCATTCCCTTGTCGAGTTTGTAGACAGCGCCGTTTTGGCGCAGCTGTCCTTGCCGGACATGTGCCTGCCCATTCAATATTCGTTGACGTACCCCGAACGACTGCCGAACCATCTGGCGCCTTTGAATCTGGCCAAAGCTCGAGCCCTAGAGTTTTATGAGCCGAATTTTGAACGCTTCCCCTGCTTGATGCTGGCGCGTGAGGCGGGTCTTAAAGGCGGAACATGGCCTACGGTCCTGAATGCCGCAGATGAAACAGTTGTTCATGCCTTTCTTGATGGTAAAATTTCTTTTACGGGCATCGCCCGTGTGATTGAAAAAGTGCTTGCCATGCATAAAGGCGTGGCCAAACCTTGCCTGGAAGATATTCTGAATGCCGATGAATGGGCAAGGGCAAAGGCAAAGGAGTGTATTTAATGGAGTTTTACTGGCGGGTTATTTTGACGGTAGTATGCCTGGGCCTGGTTGTGATCATCCACGAATACGGCCATTTCCTTGTGGCCAGATACCTGGGTGTGCGCGTCGAGCGCTTCACCATCGGATTCGGCCCTGAAATCTTTGGCTGGACCATGGGTAACACGCGCTACGCGGTATGCCTCATGCCTTTGGGCGGCATGGTGCGCCTTGCAGGCGAGTACATGGATGAGCATACGAACAGCCCGGACGAATTCTTTTCTCAGCCATGGTACCGCCGCATCGCCATAGCCGCTGCCGGCCCGGCGATGAATTACGTTGTCGCGTTTGTGCTTTTTGCCGTATCTGCGTATGTATGGGGAGTCATTCAGCCTTCCGCCCAGCCTGTGATCGGCGAGGTGCTTGCCGGATTCCCTGCCGCCGCCGCGCATGTGCAGCCCGGCGACCGCGTGCTTTCAATGGACGGCGTTTCCGTCAGGAACTGGCAGGACCTGGCCGACAGGATTCATGAAAAATCCGGGAAGAATGTAACGCTTGAGGTGCGGAGAAAAGAATCCGCCGGCCCGTTAGAAATCTTCATCACACCAATGACCGACCCGCAGCGCAACGTCGGTGTTATCGGCATCCTGCCTGAAATCGAAAAAGTGAAGGTAGGTTTCTGGGGAAGCATGGGAATCAGCATTAAAGACATAGGCGCATGGACCATGCAGCCGATAAACTACCTTTCCAAAAAAATCCGCAGGTGGGAAGGCCCGAAGGAGTTGTCAGGGCCGCTGGGAATAGCGGAGATGGTTTCGAAAGCCACGCGCGAAGGCCTGCCGTATGTGATTTATCTCATGGCAATTATCTCCACAGGGCTGGGCCTGTTTAATATTTTCCCTATACCGATCCTGGACGGCGGCCATATCATGCTTTACACCATCGAGGGCATAATACGCCGCCCGCTCAGCCGCCGCATGATGGCTTTGGCCAATACCATAGGCCTGTCGATATTGCTGACGCTGTTCATATACGCTTCCTATCAGGATGTGCTGCGCCTGCGCCTGGGGCTCTGGAGATAACCCGCATGCTTTTCAGCAGAACATTTATCCCAACCGTCCGCGAAGTGCCGAGCGACGCGGAAACGATATCGCACCAGCTGATGCTGCGCGCCGGGCTTATACGCAAGCTCGCCGCCGGTATTTATGAATGGCTTCCGCTCGGCTTGCGCGTTTTGAAAAAAGTCGAAGCCATTGTGCGCGAGGAAATGAACGGCATCGGCGGCAATGAGGTGTGGCTTCCGCAGCTGCAGCCCCGCGAACTGTGGGAAGAAACCGGGCGCTGGCAGGTTTACGGCAAAGAGCTGATGCGTCTCAAGGACCGCAAGGATGCGGATTTCTGCCTTGCTCCAACGGCTGAAGAAGTGATTACGGACCTTGTTCGCCGCGAGGTGCGCTCCTACCGTTCTCTTCCGCTTATGCTTTACCAGTTCGGGGTCAAATACCGCGACGAGATCCGCCCGCGCTTCGGCGTCATGCGTGCGCGCGAATTCTATATGAAGGACGCCTATTCCTTTCATGCGGACGAGGCCGATTGTGAACGCTATTATCAGGAGGCCTTCAACGCCTATAAGAAAATTTTCGAACGCTGCGGGCTGCATTTTCGTCCTGTGGAAGCGGAGTCCGGAGCCATAGGCGGGAGCTTTTCGCATGAGTTCATGGTTCTGGCGGACACGGGCGAAGAAGGCATTGTCAGCTGTTCCTGTGGCTATGCGGCAAACGTGGAACGCGCGGAGTGCAGCGTCTGTCCGGAACCCGCCAAACCTGAGACTCCGCAGGTGAGTGAAGTTTCTACTCCCGGAGCCACCAGCGTGGAAGCAGTTGCAAAGATAGTCAAGCGGCCCAAAGACCAGTTCATCAAACTGCTCGTTTTTGTCGCTGATGAAAAACCGGTCGTTGTCCTGATCCGCGGCGATCATGAGCTCAACGAGGCCAAGCTGCAACATTATTTAAAAGCCAAGTGGCTCTCCAAGGCGAGCGAAGCGGTATATGCGGAAGCCACTGGAGCGCCGGTGGGGTTTGCCGGCCCGGTCGGATCAAAGGCAGTGATGATTGCGGATCATGCCGTCAAAACGATAACCGACGGGGTTGCCGGAGGTAACAGGGCTAATGTTCATGTGAAGCATGTCGTTCCCGGACGGGATTTCCAGCCTGCTGCGTACGTCGATTTGCGCAAGGCTATTGAAGGGGACGCCTGCCCCAGATGCGGTAAGGCGATGACCTATTCGCGCGGTATAGAAGTGGGGCACACCTTCAAGCTCGGAACTAAATATTCATCAAGCATGAATGCCACGTACCTCGATCCGCAGGGCGGTTCAAAGCCTATGGTCATGGGTTGTTACGGTATTGGTGTTTCCCGCGTGGTAGCGGCATGCATAGAACAGTGCCACGATGACAACGGCATTATCTGGCCGCAGGCTCTGGCGCCATGGCAGCTGATTATCGTTCCGCTCAATATGACGCATCCGGAGATTAAAAAAACCGGCGAGCAGCTCTATGAACAGGCCAAATCAGCAGGCATGGACGTGCTTTACGACGATCGCAATGAGCGTCCTGGAGTCAAGCTCAAGGACGCGGACCTGATCGGCATTCCCCTGCGGATAGTGATCGGAGAACGCAAGCTTGCTGAGGGGAAAGTCGAATTCAAGCGCCGCTCCGACAAAACCGGCGAAGATGTTCCTTCCACAGAAGTCCTGCAGCGTATTAATAAGGCCTAAACAATATACCGCCTGCCTGGCGGATTTGGAAGTTCGCAAGGTAAACGGCAATTTTCTGACAGGCTCGTTTTCCTCTCTTATGGTCAGGAAAATTATCGGTGCTTCATCTGGCCGCTTACGCGGCGACGGCTCTCCTGTCGTGCAGACCGATTCGTCGATCCTGGACGTTGATATGTTCCAGCTCAGTTTTGATTGCGCCTCTCGCCGCCAACGCCAGCATGAGCGTTGCCCATCCCCGGAGAACTAGATCGATGCCGACGAATGTTCCAATGACCCACAATGCTGATGCAGGCCATTGCCTGAAGATGAAGACACCCAAAAGCCCGCTGACGATGCCGTTCAGGAGTGCCCATCCCCAACTTTTGTAGAGCAGGGCGACAGAAGTGACGATCTGGTAAAGACCGCCCACCATAAGAAGCACGCCAATCAGCAGGGTCAGGGAAGCCGCGCTGGCTGCCGGATGCATTATCATGTACCAGCCAACCACGCCGTAGAGCACCGTTGCCAGTGAATGTCCAAAGAACCCCGTCCACCCCCGTATGCTGAGGGACTGGATAAAATGTACCAGTCCGCCGGCAAAGATAAGGCATCCAAGAAACACCACGGTCGCCAGCGTTGCCGTGAATGAAGCCGCTATGGCCAGTATACCCAGAACTACCGATGCCGCTCCCGTTAATGCAAGCAACTGCCAACATGTCCGAAGAAAATGCACGCCCCTGTTTAATAAACTGTCCATTGTTGTACCCTCCACATATTTGACACGTTAGGGGGTGGAAAAGATGTATGTATCCCGGCACGTTTTATGCCTTTGGGAAGAACTTTGGAATTTTCTTAAGTGTCCATATGTGCAGATGACCAAGATTCTGGCAGTGATATCTTCCCTCCAGTAAATGATACAGGTCGTGGAAGGAGCATCCGATACGATGGCTTTCGCAGTCGCGATATCCGCTACGGCAACCAGGGGCAACCCAGACAGCAATTCCAATGGCCCACGCAAGACGACCACCCCGGTCGATGTTAACGTTCATCACGCCAGCGATTCATATACGCAGATTTATTCCAATAATCCCGGCGAGCCCAACATAGGTAGCAGTGACCATGTTTCTGGAATGTCCGGAACAAGCGGGCAGTAGGACAGAATCTTATGAAAGGCAGCGATTAGATCAACTGGGCTGGCGCTGTTCCAGCTTTTTTGCCTGGTCTTCGTTCTTCTGAAGCGTCGGTAGGAGCGTGGTAATAAGCTTGCTCACTTTCGAGTTGGGATCGAGCTCTCTTTGGGATGCCGTCAGCTTATTGATCGCGTCCCGGTGATCGTCCACCGCGTCTTTGGCGAAGGCGGCATCGAAATCCGCGCCCGATTTGGTTTTGAGTATGGCTTCCGTTCCTGTCGTTTCAATGTTGGCCATGACCTGGTCGGCACCTTTGAGATTAATGCCCTCGGCGCTGGCAACTTCCTGAACGCGCTTGTCTGCCGCTTGATGATCCGCCACTAACGTCGCGCCGTACGACTTCACTGCGTCACTGCGGCCCTTTTCCTGCGCCAGGTTCCCAAGTTCGATATTCCGTATATTCGTATTGTGAATGTCGTTTAAGACGCTTTGTGTAATTTGCATCGGGGTTTGATTCGAGGGGTCTGCGCTCCACGCTGAGGTTCCGCCCAATAAGCTGGCGAGGACGATCAGGCACATCGGTTTCAGTTGTTTCATAAGGTCTCCTTCGATAGACGTTTTGTAAAGATGAAACTTCGCTGGGTAGAACTGTATCACGTCTTAATGATTAGAAACCGGGACGAGCCCTCAAGTTGCCGAAGGCTGAAATCAGCCTCCTGCAACTCCTATTCGAAAACAGGTGTCATAACAATTGCGTTTATGTCCAAGACCAAAATTACGCTGCTGATCCTGGCCGTCGTTGTGGTAACCGGCCGAATCGCTATTTCATTTGTCATCCGAGGGATGGTCAACCAGCAATTAGCCGCGATCCCGGATTACCACGGGAGCGTAGGAAGCGCAAGCCTGGGCTTCCTGCGGGGTGTTGTGACTCTGAATAAACTGCAAATTCTGGATAATGCGGGGCAGCAATCGATCACTGTTAATAGGGTATCGGCAGGCATTGCCTGGCTTACGCTCCTGCATGGCCGTCTGGTGGCCAAGATAGGTATACACAGTCCGCGTGTGCGTCTGGTTGTTTCGAAAGCTTCCAAAGTGCCCGAAAAAACATGGGGGAAAGCCGGCAATGCCAAAGCAGGTGCTCCATCCTCATCGTCCAGGTTTCTGCCGTCCTGGGTTGATCGCATTGAACTGACCGACGGCATTATCCGGCTGGAAATGGAAGGAGCCAATATCCAGGCGGAGGCACAAAAAGACCTGAAAAGACCCGCTAAAAAAACGCAGGAGACACAGCCTGAACCTGGATTGGGCGGCCGGTTCACCGACCTGCACATTCTCGTTGAGAATTTAACCAACAGCCGAAAATTGGGCGATCCGCTGTTTGTCACAGGCGTCATAGACGCCAAAGTGCCGGAGAAGGGAACATTTCATCTGGATTTGAAAGCAAACCCGGCCACGAAGTGGCCGGAATTTACCACGGCATTCAGTCTCAAAAATATCGACCTTCCTTCCTTGAATCAGCTCTTACGCTGGGAGTGGAATATCGATGTAAAAAAAGGGATGTTTGATATGTCTTCTGAAGTAGCCGCCAGAGGAGGGCATTTCAAAGGCTATGTCAAACCTGTGATCAGCAATCTGCAAATGACCGATCTGCGGCAGGAAAGAAATGCCGGGAAGGCAGCTGAAGAAGCCGCTGTTGGCTCTGTTTTCCAACTTTTTAAAAATCGGCCAAAAGACCGGATGACGGAAAAAATTCCTTTCGAAGGATCTTTCTCGAATCAGCATATTGGCCTCGGTGAGGCTGTTTTTTCCATTCTGAAGAACGCTTTTGTGAAGGCCTTTGTTCCGAACTTTGATTTAAAGGCCAATATTAAAGACGTTTATCAGAAATGGCAATTGCGTTAATCCTATGCGGTATCATGTGTGCCTCATCTGCGGTCCCAATTCGGTAAATAATAAATCATGGAACGTGCGCGCCTGCCGCTCGACTGGACCAATATTCTTTTTCTGACCTTTTCTCCTTTTATCGCCCTCGTCTGGAGTCTGTGTTACGCTCTCCACTACGGAACGCCGGCCGCGTTGCTGTGGCTTTTTATGGCCATGTATCTGGCTACCGGATTCAGCATTACTGCCGGGTATCATCGCTATTTCACTCACTCCAGTTATAAAGCGAGCACGTGGCTGAAGGTTGCCTATTTGGTTTTCGGAGCCTGTGCTCTTGAGAATTCCGTGGTGCACTGGGCGGATGATCATCGCCTTCATCACCGCTATACGGATACGGACAATGACCCTTACCAGGCCGGGAGGGGATTCTGGTATTCGCACATGGGGTGGATTTTCTATCAGACACCGAAAAACCGTGATTTCTCCATGGTCGAAGACCTGCTGGCGGACCCCTGGGTGCGCTGGCAGCATCGGCACATTCTTGCCGTTGGTCTTATGGCAGGGCTGGGTCTGCCACTAGCCATCGGCCTGGCGATCGGGCATCCAATCGGAGCGCTACTGTGGGGAGGGCTGATCCGTATTGTCGCGGTGCATCACGCCACATTTTCGATCAACTCCCTGGCGCACATGGTGGGCGGGCAGCCCTATTCCAAAGCGAATTCTTCACACGACAACAGCTGGCTGGCCCTGCTCACAAACGGTGAGGGGTACCATAATTTTCACCATAAGTTCCCATCAGATTACCGCAACGGGGTGCGCTGGTATCAGTGGGACCCCACGAAGTGGCTGATCGCTGCACTCTCGGTTCTTCGGGTTACGCGCAGGCTCCATCGCACCACATCCAGCCAGATTTTAAAAGCAAGGCTCGATGTCGAGGCGCTGAATGCCGAAATCTGTCTGGGCAAAATCCCGGACGGACTGGTGGAGATGTGGCGTTCCCGGCTTGCCTCCGCCCGGCAGTCTCTTGAGCAAACTCTGGCCGGGGCGGAAGCCAGGAAAACCTACGGCAAGGCCCAGTGGAAAAAATATCTTGTGCGTTTGGAAGAAGACCAAAAACAGTGGCGCGAACTGATCCGTAATGTCGGGGGCGCCGTCCCCCGCACGTGACTTCCCTTGTTGCCCAAATGATACCGTACCGCCGTTCGCCTCTATCAACATATATATGATGGCAGAACTTCCCCGCTGGTAAAAAAGCCGGCGTAATTCTCGTCTGATATATCCCGCGAAAGAGAGAAAAGAAGAACAGAGGCATCAAGGGATTC
>CAZSAL010000031.1:0-31359 GCA_964604825.1 uncultured Elusimicrobia bacterium | reverse complement strand
ACTTTTCAGCTTTAAATCCCCAAAAAACGGTTCACTTTTGAGTTTTAGATCACAAATCCCGGAAAAACATTTGTCTTTTGTAAATAAAATTTGTATCACCTTTTAATCTTCGACGGCCGTAAGTGATTCCGCGTCAGACGCTTAATCCTTTCGCTGTCAACTAAGGAGACCAGCTTATTCGCAGTTTTTTGCGCGCCGGGGCGGTTCTCTGCGCTCTGGCGTCAGTCATATCTGCCGACGGTTCCGTCGCTAATGGCGAGACCGCCCGGGCTGTAATCGCGTCGATGGGAGGACGGGACGGAAACGTCTCAATAAAAGTCCGCCTGTTGGCCGGTCATAAACTGCGCTCCATTCAATTGGAAGGGTATGCGGGCCTGCGCTTGTCCGGACAGCGCGCGCAGGGGCGCGTCACGCTTGCCGCCGACGGCAATTCCATTATCTGGCACGACGAAGGAAAGCTTAAATCCACAGACCGCCTGGTTACCGCCGCGTCGCGGGGTTCGCGCTGGATTGATATTCATTCGCCTCATGTCGAGGCGCGGCGCACCGTGGGGTGGCTGCAGATCACCGCGCGCGACGGGTATCTGTGCGTGGTCGACGTCCTGCCGCTTGAAACCTACGTTCTCGGGGTTGTCGATCCGGAACTGGGGTCAATCCATTTTTCTCCGGAATCGTTAAAGGCGCAGATCGTAGCCAGCCGCAGCTATGTCCTTGCCCTGCGCGGCAGACATGCCCGGGAGGGCTATGATTTCTGCGACACCCCCCATTGCCAGGTATTCACGGGAACCGCCATGATCCGTCCGGAATTCAAAATGGCTATGGAAGAATCGCGCGGGCTATATCTTAGCTACAACGGGCGGGCTATACCGGGATTTTTCCATGACAATTGCGGAGGCAGGACCGCTTCCGCGGAGGATGTCTGGGGAATGCGTGGAACGCCGTATCTCAGGGGCGTGGACGATGGCGGCGATAATGCGTATTGCAGGCACGCGCCGCGCGCGCATTGGGAATTTTTCGCCAGCAGGTCGAAGCTTGCCTCCTGTTTCCGCAAAGAGGGATGGCTTGATGAGCACGCGGCGCTGGATGACCTGAGGGTGATGACGCAGGACTCCTCAGGCCGCGCGGACCAGGTTATGGTCCAGTCCGGAAAACCGCTCTGGGTTGCCGCCGCCGACCTGCGCCAGGCATTGATAAGACATTTCGGAAAAGAAGTTCTTCCGAGCACAGTCTTCACAATCGCCCGTGAAACCGGAGGCTTCCGCTTTGTCGGCCGGGGCTGGGGCCATGGCGTAGGGCTGTGCCAGTGGGGAGCGATTCAAATGGCCCGCGAAGGCAAGAATTTCAAGGAAATCCTTGTGCACTATTACCCCGGAACCAGCCTCGATCGTTTACCCGAACCCGCCTGGGCCAGCGCCCCCCACGAACCCGCCGTTAATTGAGTTAAAAGTCCGTCAGGTATTTCGGAGGGAAGGCGGCGCGGAGGGCGTTCAGGATCGCCAATAGATCAATGATTTCCTGCAGGATGGCGCCGGAAATGGGAGGGAGGTGGCCGCCGAATGCGTAAAGCATGCCGATTATGCTCAGGCCCATGCCCCCCACCGCGCTCTGCAGGGCGACGTTTCGCATCTTGCGGCTCAAGTGCATCAGTTCATCTACTTTCTGCAGGGAGCTGTCCATGATGACCGCATCCGCGGCTTCCGCCGTGATATCGCTGTTGCGGCCGATTGCGACCCCCACGGTTGCGGCCATAAGCGCGGGCGCGTCGTTGACGCCGTCGCCTATGAAAAGGGTTTTTGCTTTTGCCGTTTCCGTCCGGACGAATTCCAGTTTCTCTTCCGGGCTTTTGCCCGCGTAAGTTTCTCCGATCCCGACCTTCTGGGCGGTATGGTTCACTTCGGAAGGCCGGTCTCCGGAGAGGATTATCTGACGTTCAAAGCGGTGTTTTGGCCCCAGATGACCGACGAACGGCTGGCTTTCCGGACGGATCTCGTCGCTGAAACGGAACGCGGCGGCGTAGGCTCCATCCACAATAACGTGGCATTCAAGCCCCCCTTCCGCGGCCGGAAGATTTTCCATGCCGGAAATATCTGAGGGAAGCTTTTCCCGGCTTGTAATCAGAATATGTTTTCCCTTAACCACGCCATGCAGGCCGAACCCGGGTTTTTCGCTGATCTCCGCCGCAGGGAAAAGATGAATATTTTTCGCTTCCGCTTCCGCGAGTATGGCTTCGGAAAGCGGGTGCTTGGAATATTGTTCGATGCTTGCCGTGAGCGCGAGAACCTCGTCCGCGTCGAAGCCGGGTGCGGCGACTGACCCGGTAAGCGAAGCCTTGCCGCAGGTCAGCGTTCCGGTTTTGTCGAAGATGACGACCCGGCATGCGCCGATCTGCTCGAGTATCGCCGGATTTTTGATGATTATGCTCCGGCGGGCCGCCAGAGTTACGGAACCGATGATTGCCACGGGAATGCCGATCAGAAGCGGGCAGGGCGTGGCTACAACAAGTATCGCCAGAAAGCGCGTGGGATCTCCGCTGGCAATCCAGCCGCAGACCGCAAGCCCCAGAGCCAGCGGAGCGTAAACCGCTCCCAGCCGGTCGCCCAGCCTGCGCAGGCGGGGACGCTGCTGTTCCGAAGCGCGCATCACTTCCATGATTTTGGCGTAGCGCGAGTCCACCGCCTGTTTTGACGCCTGTATGGTGAGGATCGTCCCCCCGTTGATGGCCCCGGAAATGACGTTCGAGCCCGGAGTTTTCGAAATCTTGAAAGGTTCTCCGGTGAGGTAGGATTCGTCCATTGATCCATGGCCTTCAAGAACCACTCCGTCAACAGGGCAGATCTCGTGCGGATAAACAAGCAGGATGTCTCCCACGTTCACTTCCGCAGCCGGCACCACTGCGATTTCCCGGTTTCTTTTCCTGTGCGCTATCGAGGGCATGCGCCTTGCAAGAGCCTGCAGAACGGAAGACGCCTTGCTCACCGCATAGGCCTCCAGCGAAGCTCCGCCGGACAGCATCAGGACGATGATCGCTCCGGCAAGATATTCCCTGAGCAAAATGGCTGTGAGAATGGACAGCGCTGCGAGAATGTCGGAAGTTATCTCCCGGTGATAAAGCTTCACCAGAATTTCCCAGATCAGCGGCGCGCCGCCGATGATCAGCGCAAGCGTCAGGGGAGCGTAACTTGCAATGTAAGAAGCGTGGACGAGGAAGCGCAGCAGCAGGTGAGCGGCGATTGCAGCCGCAGTGAAAATCGCAATTGCGTTGTGCCTATTGGAGGGCTTCATTTTTCTTCGGTCAGTAGCTGGTTTCATCGAGCCTGACCTTGCCGCGGAAGATCCAGTGTATAGTCCATGTGTAAGCCAGAACGAGAGGTATCCCGATCAGCGCGATGACGCCCATGATGGCCAGAGTTTTGGGAGAAGATGCTGCGTTATAAATTGTCAGGCTGTATTCCGGGTGCGGCCTGGAAAACACCAGATTAGGGAATGTTCCCACTCCGAAAAGAGCGAGCAAAGACGCTACCGCAGCGCACGATGACAGGAAAGCGTGCCAGTCGTTGCGATGATGGATTTCCCGCGGGATGTTGGCTATGGCCAGCACCGTAAGCGCAGCCAGGGCAAAAAGTCCGGGGGTGGAGCGGAAATAATAGGTCATGCGCGGGACGTAAATAAACGTGGCCATAGTGGCTGCGACGTAGCAGATGATGAAAAAGATAATACCGTGCTGCGTCCATGCGCGAAAGCGCTCATGCAGCGCGCCTTCAGTTTTTAAGACGATGTAAATTGCGCCGTGCATCATGAAAAGAGACAGTGTCAGCGCGCCGACCAGGATCGCGTAAGGATTTAAAAGCGAAAGAAAAGAGCCTGCGAACTCATGCCTTCCGTCCAGCGGTATTCCCCAGATGAGATTGCCCAGAGCCACGCCGATCAGCAGCGCAGACAAGACGCTGGAAACGCTGAAGCTTACGTCCCACATCTGACGCCACCAGCGCATGGGTTCCGTATCGCGGAATTCGATCGCCACTGCGCGGAAGATCAGCGCGAACAAAAGCAGTATGAACGCCAGATAAAACCCGGAAAACACCGTGGCGTAAACTTCCGGGAACGCGGCGAAAAGCGCGCCTCCGCCCGTTATAAGCCATACCTCGTTGCCGTCCCAGACCGGGCCGATCGCGTTTAAAAGGATGCGACGCTCCTCGTCCGATTTAACAAAGAGGTGCCAGGCGCCGACGCCCAGGTCAAAACCGTCGAGCATGGCGTACCCCGTAAAGAGCATGCCGATCAATAAAAACCAGACGATGTTGAGTAGAGGGGTCATGGAGTAATCTCCAAGAAACTACCTCTCCCTCGATGGGAGAGGTCGAGGCCGACTAAAAGGAGAACCGAGGATGAGGGTGAAAATTCAGCAGACAACTTACCCCTCACCCCCACCCTCTCCCTCAAGGGGCGAGGGAGTAATTTTGATTGAAATTGTTTCATCATACTCGCTCCTTATCAGAAACGGTCAGAATATCCTGGGGGGTCAGAATTTCCTCAGGGCCGCGCCGGATTTTTTGGTCGAGCAGATAGATGAAAACCGCAAATAATAAGGCGTATACAAATGTGAAAAGAACCAGAGACGCGGCAATAGTTCTGCCGGAAACGACTTTTGACAACCCTTCCGAAGTGCGCATCAGGTGGTAAACGATCCAGGGCTGGCGGCCGACTTCAGCGGTAAACCAGCCCAGCTGGTTGGCAAAAGCGGGAAGCAAAACGGAAAGAACAAAAATGCGCAGCAGCAGCCGGTTGTTCCAGAGCGTGCCGCGCCAGGCCGCAAAAATTCCGGCACTGCTCAGCAAAATCAGCAGCATGCCGATCGCCACCATCAGATGGTAAGCCTGGAAAACGATGTTTACAGGCGGGCGGTTTTCCGGCGGAAAGCTTTTCAGCCCGGGAACAGGATGCGTCCTGTCGCCGGATACCAGCCAGCTCAGCATGCCCGGGATCCGCAGTCCGAAATCGGCCACGGTTTCTTTTTTCTCGTTTACCCAACCGAAAAGATGGATGTCCGCAGGCGCCTGTTCCGCGAAGTGGCCTTCAAGCGCTGCCAGTTTTTCCGGCTGATAACGCGCCACGATTTCCGCGCTTTCATGTCCGCTCCAGAGCTGGCCCAGAGACGCCATAAGCCCCAGCGCCAATGCAATTTTCAGCGAGGCCTTGGCAAAATCTTCGTGTCTTTTCTTGAGCAGGTAAAAAGCGCTTACTGAAATCACCAGGAAAGCTCCGGCCTGCCATGCGCCCATGAAAACATGCCAGTTGCGCGCCAGGCTGGACGGGCTGAAAACCATGGACCAGAAATCGGTGATCTCTGCGCGAATGCGCGCGCCGTCATTTACAAGATGGTATCCGGCGGGAGTCTGCATCCACGAATTGGCCACGACAATCCAGATGGCGCTGAAATGCGCGCCCGCGGCCACAAAAACCGTGGAAAGAAAATGCATGCCCTTTGACACTTTGTTCCAGCCAAACAGGAGCACGGCAAGAAATCCCGATTCGAGGAAGAAAGCGAAAATCCCCTCGGAAGCGAGGGCGCTGCCGAAAACGTCTCCGACGAACCGCGAATAAGCGGCCCAGTTCGTTCCGAATTCAAACTCCATGACCACCCCGGTCGCCACGCCGATGGCAAAAATTAATCCGAATATTCTTGCCCAAAAACGTGTAATATCGTGATAGAGTTTGTCGCCCGTAATGAGATAAGTTCCTTCCGTTAAAACGAGAAGAGCTCCCAGGCCTATGGACATTGGCGGGTAGATGTAGTGAAAAGTTATGGTAAAGGCAAATTGCAGTCGTGCCAGAAGCAGGGTATTCATAACAGGTAAAAAGTAAAAAGTAAAAGGGAAAAAAAAGGTTTTCCTAATATAAATACCATACCTTTAACTTTTTCCTTTTGACCTTTTACTTGATATGTGAGGGCCGAGTCGTTCATAATTGTACGCTAATCACGGGTGAGTTTAGCACGTTGCCCCAATACGCGCCAAATACAAAAAAATAAAGGATTATTCTGAATGCCTCTTGAACGGCCGATTTTTCATACAGGTTTGGAAGTAGCCCAGGAATGGGTCCATGAAATGCAGGAGCTTTGCCGTCCGGATTCCGTCTGCTGGTGCGATGGCTCTGAAGCCGAAAAGGAGCGCATTGAAAAAGAAGCTATTGCTTCGGGAGAACTTGAGACCCTGGATCCCCGGAAATGGCCGGGATGTTTTTACCATCGTTCCAATAAAAACGACGTAGCGCGCACGGAAGAACTTACCTTTATCTGCACCAGGCGGCAGATCGATTCCGGCCCGACCAATAACTGGATGGCTCCGGAAGAGGCGTACCGCCGTCTCAAAGAGATTTCCCGTGATTCTATGCGCGGCCGCACGATGTTCGTAGTTCCTTTCCTGATGGGCCCGGCCAGTTCTCCCTTCCGCAAAATAGGAGTGGAAATCACAGACAGCCGCTACGTGGTGCTGAGCATGCGCATTATGACGCGCATGGGCGATGCGGTTATGAAAGAGCTGAAAAACGGAGAATCATTTACCAAGTGCATGCACGGCCTGGCCGATATCAATCCCCAGAGGCGGCTGATCTGTCACTTTCCGGAAGACCACACCATCTGGAGCGTGGGCTCGGGATACGGCGGGAATGCCCTGCTTGGCAAGAAATGCCTGGCGCTGCGCATTGGAAGCTATCTGGGCAAGCTCGAAGGATGGCTTGCCGAGCACATGCTGATCATTGGCGTAGAAAATCCGCAGAGGGAAATTAAATATATCGCGGCGGCGCTTCCGAGCCAGTGCGGCAAAACGAATCTCGCCATGCTTATTCCTCCCAAAACGATGCCTGGATACAGGGTCTGGACTCTGGGCGACGATATCGCCTGGCTGCGCATCGGCCCTGACGGCCGGCTCTGGGCGCAGAATCCCGAAGCGGGCTTTTTCGGCGTGGCTCCCGGGACCACGGAATCAAGCAATCCAAACGCCATGGCGACCATCCGTTCGAACTCCATATTCACGAACGTTCTCCGGACGGACGATGGCGGCGTGTGGTGGGAAGGGCTTCCTGATCCTCCCACGCGCGGCAAAAACTGGGTGGGAGAGGAATGGACGCCCGGCTGCGGCAAACCCGCCGCGCATCCGAACTCCCGCTTCACGGCTCCGGCAAGGCAGTGCCCGTCGATTTCTCCCTCATGGGAGACTCCGCAGGGCGTGCCGCTGAGCGCGATTTTCTTCGGGGCCCGCAGGGCGAACCTTGTGCCGCTGATCTGCGAGAGTTTTTCCTGGCGGCACGGCGTTTATCTGGGAGCGACCATGGCGTCGGAAACGACCGCCGCGGCCACGGGAAAAGTCGGCGTGGTCCGGCGCGATCCCATGGCTATGCTGCCTTTCATCGGCTATAACGTCGGGGACTATTTCGCTCACTGGCTGGAAATCGGAGAGCGCCTGGGAGACGCGGCGCCGAAAATTTTCAAAGTCAACTGGTTCCGCAAAAATCCTCAGACCGGAGAATTCCTCTGGCCGGGCTTCGGCGAAAATCTGCGCGCCGTGCTCTGGGCTCTGGACCGCTGCGGGAACAAGGCGGGAGCGCAAAAAACGCCTCTCGGTTTTGTTCCCCGCCCGGAAGACCTGAACCTTGAGGGGTTGAATGTTCCCCGCCAGAACCTCGACGCGATCCTCAGCTTTCAGCCGGAAGGCTGGAAAGAAGATCTTGCCGACCAGCGCGCTTTCTTTGCCAAAATCGGAGATCGTCTTCCCCCGGTTCTGCGGCAGGAGCAGGACGCCTTCGCCAAAAGACTTGGAATATGAATGAGGAAGTAAACCTTCCTTACCCCCGCCGCATTGTCCTGTTTATAAGTTTGGTAACCCTCGGAACATCCGTTCTATTTGCCGCAAACCGCTGCGATGATACGTCCACAGAGCGCGATAAGGAAATCGTCTACCGGATAAATTACGTGCGCGAACATCCTGCGGAGTATGCCTTTCATCTGGAAGATCTGATAGAACAATTCCACGGCAGGATGCGTAAATTACCGGACGGCGTTTTTCTGGAGACAAAGGAAGGCGCCGCAGCGGTGGAGGAAGCTGCGAAGGCGCTTCGCAGGACAAAACCACTTCCTCCGATTCAATGGGATCCCTGCCTGAGCGAAAGTTCCTTTGCGCATGTTCTTGATACGGGCCCCAAAGGGCTTGTCGGCCATAACAGCAGTAATGGCAAGGATTTCGTCACGCGGATTCGCCGTTTTCAGACGGGCTTCAGAACGGTTGGAGAGAATATCAGCTACGGCTCAAAAACTGCGGAAGATGTAGTCCGGGATCTGATCATTGATGACGGCGTGCCCAGCCGTGGCCACAGGAAAAACATTCTTGCCGCAGGGTTTGATTCCGCGGGCGCCGCCTGCGGCCCGCACAAACAGTATGGAGTGATGTGCGTTATCGATTTTGCGCAGGAGTTCTAATATACGCCTTTGGAATTGAGGAAGGCGGCGTAAACTTTATCGCTGCTGATTAAATGTGCTTCCAGCCAGTTTTCAAGTAGCGGCATTAATTTTAAGGCGAGGCCGTTTTGTCCCTTTTCAAATTGTTCCTGGAATTCAAATATCCGTTGTGCAAATTTAGCGTGTTCTTTTCTGTGCGCGTCAAGGCCTGGGAAACCATATTTCTGCATCAAAGTTTCTTCGGTGGCGAAATGGGTTCGGATATAACTATTAAGGTTTTCAAAAATTTCCTTCATTACGCTCTGGCTGTTACCGGCCATCATGGCATCGTGCAGATCATTGATCAGGCGGATAAGTTCTTTATGCTGGTCGTCGATTTCGGCGATGTTTACGCTTAATTTCGGCGCCCATTTGATCAAAGGCATATGGTTTTCCTCCGGGACTGCATATAAGACAGTAATATGATGGTTAAAAAACGGAGGCAAGGCAAGCGGACTTACTGTTTGGCGGCCGTGGTTTTATCAGACGCGGCATTCTTGTCAAAGATTTCCCGGATTGTGTTGAGCAGATAATTGGGGATTGCGGTCTTTTCAATCAGATGAATTTTCCCCTTTAAGAGCCCCTTCCGGTCGATAATATCTTTTGGATAGCCGGACATGTAAAGCACGCTGATCCGGGGATAGCGTTGATTCATCATTGCAACCAGTTCTCTTCCATTCATACCGGGCATAACAACGTCGGTCAGCAGCATATCTATCGGTTCTTTGTTCGCAGATAATTTCAGGGCGCTTTCTCCATCCTCCGCTTCCAGCACCTTATACCCGGCGCGCAAAAGCATCTTAACTACGACATGCCGCACGATAGGTTCATCTTCTACCACAAGAATCGTTTCATTCCCGCCGTACGGGGTTTGCCGGCTGTCGAGCCTGCGGTCGTCCGGACGGCTGGCGCTGATGCGGGGAAAATAAATTCTGATCTCCGTTCCCGACCCTTCTTCGCTTTGAACGCGGATGTGTCCGCCTGCCTGCTTAACTATGCCGTAGACGGTTGACAGGCCCAGTCCGGTGCCGCCGGTTTCGCCTTTGGTCGTAAAAAATGGCTCAAAGATATGGCTCAGCGTTTCCGGACTCATTCCTGTTCCCGTGTCCCGCACTGTCAGGCTCACATAATGACCAGGAGACAGCGGCCCTTCCGAGCCGTTTTCTTCCAGGTGCTCGCCCGTCTCAATTTTCAGTTCTCCCCCTTTAGGCATCGCATCGCGCGCGTTAACCGCCAGGTTTACCAGTATCTGTTCGACCTGACCCGGGTCGATCCGGATATTCCCGATTCCCGGGCGGAAGTCTGTCTGCAGGCGGACGTCTTCGCCGATCAGGCGCGCGAGAAGTTTTTGAAAATCAGCTACGACTTCGTTCAGGTCGACTACTTTGGGAATTGAAATCTGCCTGCGGCCGAAAGTCAGCAGCTGTTTCGTAAGAGAAAACGCCCGCTGCCCCGCCTTGACGGCTTCTTCCAGGTCGGCGCGCAAAGAATTGTCCGGCTCCAGTTGGTCATGGACTTCCTGAGCTATGCCGACGATTCCCGTAAGCAGGTTATTAAAGTCATGCGCCACTCCTCCGGCCAGACGCCCAACGGCTTCAAGCGTCCGGGTCTGTTCAAGTTCTTCTTCCTTGTGCCTGAGCATCTCTGTCCGCCGGGCTACTTCCTTCTCGAGGTCCCGGTTCAAATCGGCCAGCTGCGTCTCACGATCCCGGAGCTTTTCTTCCGTATGCTTGCGCTCTATGCTGTAGCGGATCACCCTGGGGAGCCATTGAAAAGCGGCATTGCTTTTTACCAGATAATCCTGGGCTCCGCCGCGCACGGATTCTATTGCCATTTCTTCGTCGTTAATGCCGGATAAGACGACCAGGGAAATATCCGGAGCGCTTTGACGCAGTTCTTTAACTGTTTCCAATCCCCTGCTGTCCGGCAGAGTCAGATCGGCAAGAATAGCGTCGAAGCTCTGGTTGGAAAGGAGGGTTATTGCGGATTTAAGATTCGTTGCAGGTATGATTTCGAATCGTACAACAGGCGAGCTGCGTTCCGCGGTGCGGAGCGATTCCTGAATCAGCGCTGCGTCTGACGGTTCATCCTCGATTAATAGAATCTGCAGGACTTCCGGCGGCATTTTTATTTTTTCTTTCCGTTCGGAGGAAGCTTAACGATAGTGAACCAGAAAGATTCAATTGATTGAACGACCTGCGCGAACTGTATCAGATCCACGGGCTTGGTCACGTAGCAGTTCGCATGGTGCTTGTAGCTGCTGATGATATCTTCCTCGGCTTTGGATGTAGTCAGGATAACGACCGGGATTGCGCTGAGTTCCGGGTCTTGTTTCATTTCCGCCAGGACTTCCCTGCCGCTTTTGCGCGGCAGGTTCAAGTCTAACAGAACAAGATCCGGACGCGGGGAATTTTGATAAGGGGCCTGTCGCCGCAGATAGGACATGGCCTCATCGCCGTTGGTGACTATGTGGATCTCGTTATGTATTTTGCTTTTTCTTAAGGACTCCTGCGTAAGAAAAGCGTCGCTTTCAGAATCTTCTACGAGAAGTATGTCAATGATGTTGCGTTGCTGATTCATGGGTTGTGTTATCTCCTTTTACAGGGATAGTAAAAAGAAAATTTGCTCCGCTTCCCGGATGGGATTCCACCCAGATCCGGCCGTTGTGGCGCTCGACGATTTTCTGGCAGATCGTCAAGCCGATGCCATTGCCGGGATACCTGGAGCGTTCGTGAAGTCTCTGGAATGGCACGAAAATTCGCTCTGAGAAGCGCGGATCAATGCCGATACCGTTATCCTTTACGGAAATGACCCAGACATTATCCTTCCGGGATGAAGAAACCGTTACCTGCGGAGACTCCGCGCCCGTAAATTTTAAGGCGTTGCCGATCAGGTTCTGAAACAACTGTTCCATCTGTATTTCGTCCGCCTGAACCACAGGCATATCCTCAATTAATACCTTTGCCGATTTTTCCCGAATGCGGGGCTCCAGATTTTTGAGAACATTTGCCACCGTTTGTTTGAGATCCACCGGCTGGATGCTGAGAGACTGCCTTCCCACCCGCGAATAGCTGAGAAGGTCGTCGATCAGAGTCTGCATCCGCGCAACGCCTTCTACGATAAATCGTATATATTTGTCGGCGTTCGCGTCTAATTTACCCTTGTATTCAGAACCAATCAGCCCGGTAAATCCGCCGATTGCCCGCAGCGGTTCCTGAAGATCATGCGAGGCGATGTAGGCGAACTGTTCAAGTTCGGCGTTGGAGCGGGTAAGAGCTCTGGCGTGGCGGGCCAGTTCTTCTTCCGCGCGCCGGCGTTCGGTGATGTCACGCTTGATGCTCGACACGCCGATAATCGCTCCGCGGCTGTCCTTGATCGGGGAAAGCGTCACGGAAACAGGGATCAACTGTCCGTCCTTCCTCTGGCGCAGGGTTTCATAGTGCGACACCGTCTCTCCGTTTTGGATCCGGGCGATCAGATGATGAACTTCATCTTTTCTGTCCGGGGGAAGGATCAGGGAAATAGGGTGGCCGATAACTTCGCTCGCCTTATAACCAAAAATTTTCTCGGCGGCGGGATTCCAGGCGGTTATGGTCCCGTCCAGGGTCTTGCCGATGATCGCATCATCAGAATGGCTCACCACCGCGGCCAATAGCGCCGCCGTCCTTTCTCTGAGGAAAAGAATCAGCACCCAGTACAGCAGGAAAAAACTGGCCATGGTTCCACCGACAATGAACCACATCCGTATCCTTGCCTGGGCCGTCACAGAGGCGTTCCGTGCGGCGAGCAGGTTCCTTTCTTCCTCCTCCATTGCGGCCTCGGATCTGCGGAACTCATCCATCAATTTTTTGCCGGCTCCGGATTCCAGTAAACGTATGGCCGCGCTGTGATTCCCCTCCTGATCCAGGCGGATCGTGCGCGACAATTCGGCGAACTTGGCATCCATGAGAGGACGGACCTTGCGAAGATTCTCCTGCTGACGGGGGTTGTCCGAGGTTTTTTTAATAAGCATTTCCCATTGCGCATAAGCCTTGCTGCGGCCATTGCGATAGGGTTCGAGGTAATCGGGATTATGCGTCAAAAGGAAACCTATTTGCCCGGTTTCGACATCGTTCATGGCGGTCAATATCCCCCTCAGGTCGGCAAGAACTTCCACGGTGTGAGTCACCAAATTTTGGGACGCGTCAAGGGCACGATTACTCCAGAAATTGCCGAAAGCCACTACGCTGATAATAAGCAGGGCAAAACTAAATAAAGCAATGATCGTTTGGCGGCCGCCGAGGCGGGATTCGAATTTCTCCGGAGTCCGCTGCTGCAGCCTGCTCAGTCCGACGATGGCCAGGGCGCATACGAAATATCCAGCCAGACGCATTGCTTCCAAAGAGCTCGATATGGAGAATGAATTTCTTGGTCCAACGAAAAAATACCATGCGTCGAATCCGACCAGCAGCGCATACGCCAGTCCCGGGCCCGATCCAAGGATGTAGGTCAGCATGGCCAGGAAGCTGAGCGGAACCGTGAACGCGATTCCGGCGCCCAGAAAGGACCGACTCATCCATCCCAGTAACGCGTGAGTTCCCGCCACGCTGATCAGGGCAAGCCCGTAGCGCAGGGCGCGGCCCAGGCGCCCGGGCCCGCGGACTCTCCGCAAAGACTTGAGTTGATCTAACAGAGACAACATGGGTTTATTCTAGAAAATGTCAGGTAAATGAAAGCAACGGTTTAAATTTTAATGAAGATTTTTTTGCGGTAGAGGGCTTGGAAAATGAGGTACCAGAAGAGCGTGTATGCGAGCGCGTAGCACAGCGAAGCGTTCATCGGCGACAGCCGGCCAAAAAGATGCTCGGTTATCCAGAAGCGGATGTTCCCGGTGGATCCGTCCGCCAGAGTGATGTGCCATAGATTTTGAAGTTTTAAAAACAGGATGTGCAGCAAATAGACTGCGATGGCGTTGAGTCCAAAGACTTCAAAAGGTTTTCCCCATCGCTGGATCCCTTTCACGTCGATAAGCCGGTAGCAGAGAGCCAGTAAGTAAAGCGCAAGCCCGCCAGTTACCAGCACGTAGGAACTTGTCCAGAGGGCTTTATTGACCGGGAACCAGCAGTTCCATATCCAGCCTGCGGCGATAAACGCTGTTCCGGCCCCCGTCATTCCCAAAAGTTTTTCTTTGTCTGCGCGCGGCTGTCTCAGCCAGACGCCTGCAAGAACGCCAAAAATCGCCGTAGCTACGGCAGGCAGCGTGCTTAATAGACCTTCGGGATCATACACCGTGCGGTACATGTGACCATGCAGGATGAGACGGTCTATGTAAGCCGCTAGATTCCCTTCCCTGCTGAGATCTCCCGCGCCAAACCCCGGAACAGGAACGCGCGTCATGGCAACCCAGTATGCGATTAGAATTGCCGGCACAAGCAGGGCCTGCGTACGGATGCGGGTTTTCAAGAACAAAAGCGCAGCAATGAAATAAGTGAGTGCGATGCGCTGCAGCACGCCAGGTACGCGAATGATTGAAAAATAATAATAGGGAAAGCCGTTCAGCAGCAGACCCAGGGAGAAAATAATAAGCGTCCTGTGAGAAATCTGTTTAATCAGATAACTATCAGATTGTCCCTCATCCCTGCGGCGGCTGATGGAAAACACCAGAGAAACTCCGACGATGAAAATAAAGAACGGAAAAACAAGATCCGTGAATGTCAGACCATTCCAGGCGGAATGATCGAGCTGCGCATAGGACGTGCTGTTGCCCGGGCTGTTGACTACGATCATCGCCGCGATTGTGAGGCCGCGGAAAACATCGAGCGAACGAAGCCTTTTTGCTTCCACGGAATTAGTCTACTTTTTTAGATAATATCTATGCCATGTTTTCCAAACTCGTTCATTCTTTCTGTGTCCCGAAAAACGAGCTCTATGAAGAGCTAGATCGCCGGAGAAGAGCGCAGGAGCCGGTTTCCGACCTGATTTCCGGCAACGTCAATGATCACGGCATAAATTTCCCGCAGGATATTTATTTGAAGGCGGTTGAAGAAGCTGTCAGGAAATCGCAGATTTACCGCCCTGATCCATTCGGCCTTCGCGAAGCGCGGGAAGCTATCGCAGGATTTTATGAAGGTGAAGGCGTACCGGCGCCGGCTGAAACCATACTGATTACACCCGGCACCAGCCTGTCATACAGCTACGCTTTCATGACGCTGGCAGACCATGGTGATGAAATTCTAGTTCCCCAGCCAAGCTACCCATTGTTTGATTCGATCGCAGCGATGTGCGGCGTGATATTGAAGCCCTATCGTTTCGTATGCGGCGAACGCTGGATGATTGATCTGGGGCATCTGGAAAGCCAGATTGGGCCGAAGACAAAAGCGATTATCCTTATTTCTCCCCATAACCCGACAGGAGCGGTGGCAACTGGAAATGAAATCGAAGGACTGGCGGAGATCGCACGGAAGCACGACCTCCCGATCATTTCCGACGAGGTTTTCAGCCCCTTTGTGTTCTCCGGAGAACCTCTTCCACGCCCGGCTCAAACAGGCGCGCCACTCATTTTTACGCTGAACGGGTTTTCGAAAATGTTCGCTCTGCCTGGCTTCAAGCTGGGATGGATTGCGATTTCTGGCGATGCTGATAAAATGAAGACTGCGATCAACGCTCTGGAACATATCTCGGACAGCTTCCTGCCTGTAAGCGACATTTCCCAGTGCGCAGCGAAAGCGATATTCCGTGATTCAAAAGAATTCCTGATGCGTTATCGCCAGGAAATTCGAAAACGGCGAGATGTCGCGATGCAGGTTATGCGTTCTCAGGGGGCAGAGTTTGTGCAGCCGGAGGGCGGGTTCCATGTTTCTTTCCAGGTGAAGTGCGTTGACAGCGAATCCGCAGCCGTTCAGCTTCTTCGAAAAAAAGGAATATTAATACATCCCGGATTCTTCTACGACCTGCCGGAAGGTTATTTCGTAACTGCGACCGTGTCTGAAGAGGCTGTTTTGAGAGAAAAACTCTACGAAGCAGTGAAATTCTTAAAGGGCAATTAAAATTAGACCTGGGCCGGGACGTCTACGCCGCTGAGGTTCTCTTCAACCTGCTCTACGGTTTTGCAGCCTGGAATGACAACGGATACCGCTGGCTGTGAAAGCGCGAATCTGATCGCGGATTTGGCTGGCGAAAACGGCGAATTTCCAAGCTTTTTAATGAAATCCTGCGCCTGATGGGTTAATGCCGTCTGGTATTTTGCCGGCCAGCGGTGACGTATATCCCCTACAGGGAAAATCGATTCTTTGGTGTACTTCCCTGTTAAAAATCCGTTTGCCAGCGGTTCCCTGGCGATTATCCCTACTCCCTGTGCTATTGCCCGGGGAAACAGCTCCTCCGCGGCTTCCCGTTTCAAATAATTGTAGACAACCTGAATCGAAGCCGGTTTTCCGAATTTGAGCGCAAGCAGGCCCTCTTGAGGGTCATGGATGGATATGCCGTAATAACGGATTTTCCCCTGAGCTTTCAACTTGTCGAGCACATCAAAGACATGGCCGCGTTCGATCAGGCTGAACGGCGGGTTATGAAGCTGGTAAAGGTCTATATGATCCGTGTCCAGCCGCTTGAGGCTTTGTTCCACGGCAAACGTTAAATATTCTTCGGAAAAATTCAGCCCGGGAGGCTCGTGATAAAAATCACGTCCCCCTTTTGTTGCGATGATAATGTCTTTGCGATAAGACTTCAGCGCCTTCCCGAGCAGTTCTTCACTCTGGCCGTGTCCGTAAAAGTCTGCGGTATCGAAAAACGTGCATCCCAGGGAAACAGCGGTCTCGATTGCCCTGATAGATTCGGCGTTGTCCGTAGGACCATAGCTGTTGCCGTGAGCATTGCCGCCTATGGCCCAGGCTCCGAAACCGATTTCAGAAACTTGAAGGTCGGTTGATCCAAGAGTTCGCTTTTTCATTCCGGTTTAGATAGTTTTCTTTTAATGGGCTGGTGTCTCGATACTCGGAGGGGCGTGTTTGGGCGGGTGCCCTCCGATTCCGACAGAAAGATGTTTCTGCGGCAGGACAGCGTCAGCCCATGGACCGATCTGGACGCCCGCGGCGTTTACCGGAACAAGCGGCGTACCGTCTGCGGCTTTGGTCCAGGTGATTTTGAAATCGTCCCGCGAAAGAAACTGGATCTGGTATTCCATGGTATGGTGAACGGATTTGGGATTGGTGGGGCAGGCCTCTTCGCAGAGACGGCACCAGTTGCATTTGCCGAAATCGATGGTGTAATTCTGAATGATTTTCCTGCCCTGGGGATTGCGTTCGCTGGTAAGCGAAATGCATTCGGACGGGCAGGCTTTGACGCACAGGTCGCAGGCTATGCATTCGTCTATATGGAAAATCAAAAGGCCGCGGAAGCGTTCCGGAACGGGCGCTTTCTCTTTGGGAAACTGTATCGTCACCTTGGGCTGCAGCATGATCTTAAAGGTAAGCTTCAGGCCTTTAAGCAGGCTGACAGAATCATCCCGGATGCGTTTGAAGTATTCCAGCATCATAAATTTATTTTACCTTATGCGTACCTTTCGACAAGTTCTTTGAAGTATTTCTCGTCGTCGCGCGGGAACTGGCTCATTATGTCGCGTATGCGCTCATTGAATGTCTGGCGGCTTTCGTCCTGATAAAATTTGCCCAGGAAAATGTGCCGCTTGTCCTGCCATAACTCCAGCGCGCGCATTTTGCTGGAGGCATTCTCATACGGCGCGATCTCCCTGACCTTTTTGGCGTAATACTCGTAGGTGTTGTTGTAAACAACGCAGGGCGAAAGCGCGTGGATGAAGGAAAATCCCCGGTGTTTTATCCCGTCGATAATCAGGTTTGTAAGATTTTTTAACTGTCCGGAAAATCCCCGCGCCACAAAAGACACGTCGTAAGCCAGAGCCAGGGCGATGGGATTCAGGTTCTCTTCCGCCACGCCATAGGGGCTGGATTTGCCCTCAAAAGTCTGTAGCGTCGTGGGAGAGGCCTGTCCTTTTGTCAGGCCGTAAATGTTGTTATCGAGCATGATGTAGGTAATGTCGATGTTGCGGCGCGCCGCATGCGGGAAATGGCCGCCGCCGATAGCCAGGCCGTCGCCGTCACCGCCGATCCCGATAACGGTAAGCCTGGGATTGCCGATTTTCACCCCCATAGCAGCAGGCAGCACGCGGCCATGGACGCCGTGAAATCCGTAGGAATTGACGAATACAGGCAGCCGGCCCGAGCATCCGATCCCGGAAACGATGACCACATTTTTCGGATCAAGATCCATCTGCGCAAGCGCCTGGTAGAGGGCGCTGAGCACGGCAAAATCCCCGCAGCCCGGGCACCAGATCGGTTTTACTTCAGATTTATATTCCGCTGTTGTGTGAGCCATAAAATCTGCTTTCTGTCATTCCCGCATGTGATTAGCGGCCCTCCATTACGTCTTGGCGGGCCGTCCGCCGAGGACCCAGTGGAGGACGGGAATCCCTCAAAAAGGATTCCTTTGTTCATGGATCCCCGATTACACCCTCGGGGATGACGTCAACGACGCTTCACGTATCTTTTCCAGCACTTCTTCCGCGAAAAATGGCAGGCCTTCGCACTTGTTCAAGGCGATGGTGTCGATCAGGAACTTCGATCGGATCATGTTATTCAACTGCCCGCTGTGATTCAGTTCGGCAACGATTACCTTCTCCACAGAGCCGAGGAAATCGCGGATGTCGTTTTCAGGCAGCGGACAGACCATCTTCAGCTGAAGCAGCGATGCGCTGATGCCGTCGGCGGCAGCCAGTTCGACGCCTTCCCGGAGGGCTCCCTGTGTTGAGCCCCAGCCGATCACTCCGATTTTGGCTTTTTTCGGGCCAAACCGGGCCGTGAACCCCGGCTCTCCGGCTGCGCCCGCGATTTTTCGCGCGCGCTTGGCGGTCATTTTCTCGTGAAATTCCGGAGAAGAGGTCGGCGCTCCGCGTTCCGTATGCTCGAGTCCTGTGGCGGCGTAGGCGCCTCCGCTCATTCCGGGAATCGCCATCGGGGAAATGCCGCTCGGAGTAACGGCGAAACGCCGGTATTCCTTAAGGCCGGCTTCCGTCGGAAGCAGCCGGTTTACCACCGGAACGCGCTTAAAATCCGGCCAGGGAAAAGTCTGGGTGCGGTGCGCAAGCGACTGATCCGTCAAAAAAATAACGGGCGTCTGGTAGCTCTCGGCCAGATTGAATGCCTGCATAATGTAATAAAGGCATTCTTCGACGTCCCCCGGCGCAAGAACGATACGGGCGGCGTCGCCATGGGCGCCGAAGACGGCCAGATTAAGATCTCCCTGCTCCGTTTTTGTGGGCAGGCCGGTAGACGGACCGCCGCGCTGCGCATCGATAATAACTGCGGGGATTTCAGACATCGACGCAAGCCCGAGGATTTCGACCATAAGCGAAAGGCCGGGACCTGACGTGGCGGTCAGCGCTTTTTTTCCTGCGTATGACGCTCCCACAACCGAAGCCACTGCGGCGATTTCATCTTCGGTTTGAACGACCGCACCGCCGAATTTGGGAAGCTCGGATTCCATGAATTCGAGGATTTCCGATGCCGGCGTGATCGGATAACCCGCGAAATAACGGCAGCCGGTGGCGATTGCTCCAAGAGAAGCCGCTTCGTTCCCGGACATGACAACCCGCTTATAATCCGATTTTCGCGCTTTGAAGTTTGGAAGGGAAAATTTGAAAGGATGCTCGTCGACAAACTTGATTCCCGCGCGGAGAGCTTCGCTGTTTTTAAAAGGGATGTCTTCCCCTTTTTTTGCGTACTTGTCTTTAAGGAGCGGTTCCAGAAGTTCGCTGGAAATCCCCAATAACCGGGACAGCACGCCCAGGGCGACGATATTTTTCCCCACTTTTGAATTTGTTATTCCCAGGGCGATTTCTTCAAGCGGCACGGCGTAGGTTTCGAAATTGCCCTGAGGCTGGTACTGCGAAGCGTCGTAAATCAGAAGCCCTCCGGGTTTAATGGCTCTTCCCTGCAGCCGGAAAGCTTCCTCATTGAAAGTGATAAGAATGTCGGCATGCAGTCCCTGCGACAGGATCGGGCCTTCGCCGGTTCTGACCTGAAACATGGCGTGTCCGCCTTTGATTTCAGCCGGATAAGTGCGGAAGGTAAAAACTTCGTAGGAGGACCGCGCCAGCGCGGTTGTAAGAAGTTCTCCGCAGCTTATGACGCCTTCCCCTCCTTCGCCGCCGATACGGATAACAATGTCTGTCATTTGCGCTGAATGGCCAACAGTCCGAGCGGCGCCTTGTCCAGAGTGCCGTGAATGTATTTTTCCGCGGCCACGGCAGCGGTAGTCCCGTCGCCGACGGCATTGGTCACCTGCTTTGTAAGCTGCTGCCGCACGTCCCCAATGGCAAAAAGGCCGGGGATCGAGGTCATCATGTGCTGATTGGTAGGGATGTAATCGAGCTCATCCTTAATAATCGGGTCCTTCACAACGTCGCTGTTCGGCTTGAAGCCGACAAAAATAAAGACGCCGGCGACTTCGACTTTGCGTATCGCGCCGGTTTTGACATTGCGGATATTGACCCATTCCACAACGTCCGATCCGCCGATATTATCAACAACGGATTCCAGAACCGGTTCGATCTTCGGGTTGGCGCGCACCTGTTCCTGCAGAATCATCGCGCCGCGGAACTCGTTGCGGCGGTGGACCAGGTAAATCTTTGAGGCGTATTTGGTTAAAAACAGGCCTTCTTCCAGGGCGGAATCGCCGCCGCCGACGACGACCATGGGTTTGTTGCGGAATACAGGCAGAGGGCCGTCGCAGATCGCGCAGTAGCTGACTCCCTTTTTTTGAAATTCCTTTTCGCCTTTGCACCCCAGATAATTTGGCCTGCCGCCTGATGCAAGAATGACTGTTCTGGAGAGAAAATTTCCTTCGTCTGTCTCGACCTGAAAAAGGTTTCCGTCTTTCCGCACGCCTGAAACTCCAGTCGTTTTGACAGCAGTCCCGAAATGTTTCGCATGCTCTTCCATTTTCTGGGCCAGTTCGCGGGCGTCGATATTAATGAAGCCGGGGTAATCCTCTATCCATGCGGTGTTGTTGAGCTGCCCGCCGGACAGGCCTTTCTCGAGCAGCAGAGTTTTCATCTCCGCCCGGGAAGCATAAAGCGCCGCGGCAAGCCCTCCCGGACCCGCGCCCACAATAATCACGTCGTAAACAGAATCTTTTGTGTCGGAAGAACTCATAATTACTCCAGTCTTTTTTGACGTCGTCCCGGCCTACGGATTGCCGGGGCGACAGGGGTCTACGCCATATCCACAATGATTTCGTCCAGGCCCGCGCCTGCGGGAACCATCGGGAAAACCTTCTCGTAGGGATCGATCAGGACGTCGAGAACCACCGTGCGCTGCTTCACTTCCTGCAGCGCCTTTTCCAGGGCGGCAGTCACCTGTTCCTTTTTGGAGATGCGCATGCCGACGGCTCCCTGCGCCTCCGCCAGCTTGACGAAGTCGGGAACGTAGCCGTCCTTGGAAGGATGAGGCATTTTATCCTTCGAAACAGATCCGGATTTCTCTCCTCCCAGGCAGCTCGAGGAATAGCGCTCCCCGTAGAAAAGCTCCTGCCACTGCCGCACCATTCCCAGAAAGTAATTGTTGAGAATAATCACGAGAACCGGTTTTTTTTCATGCGTTGAGGTAGCCAGTTCGCAGGCCGTCATCTGGAACGATCCATCCCCCTCAATACAAACCACAAGCTCTTCCGGATGGGCGAACTTCGCGCCGAGCGCTGCCGGAAATCCGTAGCCCATCGTGCCCAGCCCTCCTGAGGTCAGGAAATGCCTGGGAGAATTGCATTGATACCATTGCATGGACCACATCTGATGCTGGCCCACGCCGGTAGCGACAATGGCGTCGCCCTTGGTCAGGCGGTGTAGTTCCTGCAGCACATACTGGGGATGCAGGGCATCGTCCTGTTTATAGGTGAGCGGATTTTTTTGATCCATTTCGTGGATCTCTTTGACCCAGGCGGCGTGGTCAAGCTGCGGAATATCTTCCACAAGCTGGGCAAGCACCTGCTTCAGATCGCCCACGACAGGGCAGTGCGCGCGCACGGTTTTGGAAATATTCGACGGATCGATATCTATGTGGATTTTCTTCGACTGCGGCGAAAACTTCTCCAGATGGCCGGTGACACGGTCGTCGAAACGCGCGCCAGCGGCAATCAGGAGGTCGCATTTCTGCACGGCAATGTTCGCGGCGTATTTCCCGTGCATGCCCACGGGTCCCATGGCAAGATCATGTGCGGGCGGGATCGCGCCGTTGGCCATAAGCGTCCAGATAATGGGGATATTCCCCTTTTCCGCCAGTCTCCTGAGTTCCGCGGTGGCGCCGGAATAAATAGTGCCGCCTCCGACGTAGAGCAGCGGGCGTTTGGCCTCTTTGATCATTTCCGCGGCGCGCTTGATTTGAACGGGATGGCCTTTGGTGTTGGGCTTATAGGAACGTATTTCGATTTTTTCTTCCCATTTCCAGACAGTTTTGGCGCGCTGCACATCAACCGGGATATCGACAAGAACGGGTCCCGGACGTCCGCTGGAGGCTATATAAAACGCTTCTTTCAACACCCGTCCCAGATCCCGCACGTCCTTGACCAGATAGTTGTGTTTGGTTATGGGACGGGTGATGCCGGTGATATCCGCTTCCTGAAAAGCGTCGGAACCGATGGAATCGGTGCGCACCTGGCTGGTGATGGCGACAACGGGTATGGAATCCATGTGCGCGGTCGCCAGGCCTGTAACCAAATTGGTCGCTCCCGGTCCGGATGTGGCGACGCAGACGCCAACCCTGCCTGAGGCGCGAGCATAGCCGTCCGCCATGTGCGCGGCGCCCTGCTCGTGGCGTGTCAGGACCACAGGAAAGTTGGAGCGGTAAAACTGGTCGAACAGCGGCAGGCTCACGCCTCCGGGAATGCCGAATACAACCTCGACCCCTTCGCGCTGCAGGGTTTCGACGATGATTTCGGTTCCGGTTTTTTCCATTAGAGTGTCTCCCATTCGTTTTCGTTATTCCTCTCGGATGGGACTTGCGGCGAATAACTCATCGCTGCAAGTCCAGGTAATGTAGTAGGGTGCGCACGGGGTGCCCGGTTGCGCCGGCAGGGCAGTACGGCTGGTCGCTGTCTATCCATGCGGGGCCCGCTATATCCAGATGCACCCAGGGTTTGTTATCGACAAATTCTTTCAGGAAAAGCGCGCCGATGATCGTGCCGGCTTCGCCACGGCGCGAGCCGATGTTTTTCACGTCCGCGATTTTGCTTCTAATATCCTGTTCATATTCTTTCACCAGAGGCATCTCCCAGAATTTTTCTCCGGACTTTTCTCCGGCGGCTAGAATGCCCTGCACCAGGCGCGGTGTATTGCCCAGGACTCCGGTTACGCTTGAACCGAGCGCCACCACGCAGGCTCCGGTTAAAGTGGCAACGTCAATGATCTGATTTGGTTCCTTTGAGGCGGCGTAAGCCAGGGCGTCGGCCAGCACGATCCGGCCTTCGGCGTCGGTGTTCAGCACTTCGATGGTTTTTCCCTTATGCGTACGCAGGATGTCTCCGGGCTTCGTGGCCCGTCCGCCAGGCATATTCTCGGCGACTGCCATGTATCCGTAAACTTCGGCAGGTATCTTCAGCGCTGCCAGCGCGCTGAAAACGCCAAGCACTGTAGCGGACCCGGCCATATCAGTTTTCATCGTCTCCATATGCTGCGGCGGCTTGAGCGAGAGCCCGCCCGAGTCAAAAGTGATTCCTTTGCCGACCAGCGCGATCCGTTTTTTCGGTTTGGCCGAAGGTTTGTAGTGAAGCTCAATAAGCCTGGGAGACACAGAACTACCGGCGCCTACTCCAAGAATACCGCCCATGCCCAGCTCTTCCAGCGCCTGCCTGTCAAAAACGCGCACGGAAACAGGCTTCCTGTTTAACTTTAAAGCTTCCTGTTCGAGACGCTCCGGGTTCATCACGCTGGGCGGTTCATTGACAAGATCTCTGGCGAGAATCACGGCCTGGCTGAATATCCGCGCGCGTTCTACTGCCTTTTGCGCGATTGCAGTATCGACTGTGCCGTAGAACGTTACCCGGGTGAGCTTTGAAACCGAGTCTTCCGGCACCTTGCGGTATTTGTCATAGCGGTACTGGCCAAGCATGAGTCCCTCTGCGAGAGCCTGTATTTCCGCATTCATGTCCGCTTTTCCTTTGGCGATCTCCGGAAGGCGGGTGGAAAAATGTTCGAGGTGGAACCTGTCGGCGGCTTTGAAAGCGGAGCCTGCAGCCTTGCGCAGAACCTCATTGGTAAAATCGTTCCGTTTTCCCAGGCCAGCCAGAATCACGCGCTGGGCGGGCCGCTGATCAGCCGGACGGATTGAAAGGGTTTCCTGTCCTTTTGCCTTGAATCCATCGGCCTTTGCGATATTCAATAGTCCCTGTTTGGCCTTCGGGTCCTTATCAAGCCCCAGAATCCGGGGATTTTCGTCTTGAAACGCAAAAAACACAAGGACGTCTTCGCCCTTAAACGCAGACCATGCTTTGTATGCAATATTCATCATAATGGTACGTATCCCCCCATTTTTGAGTCAGTATCAAATATTCTATTTAATTTCGTGCAGGAAGAATAATCTCGGGAACAAATTATAAGAATATGAGACTAACGCGATTTTTTGCGTTAACGGTCTGGTTGACGCCCGGGCGCTATCCCCGATAACGGCTTCGTTAATGTCCGTTGAACTGATTCAAAATTATAAATTGGCGACTTGTCTGTATTCGTTGCACATCATGCTGCGCGGTGGATGATACCCTCGTGTCCGAACGTAGAATGTGTCGTTGCGGGTTCCGGGCTCCCCGGGATGGTTATAGGTGCGACTCTGTCTGAGGGCACGACCGGGAGGCGGATCGTTACGGTTGTCCCTTCGCCGGGTGGGCTTATGACTTCGATAGTTGCACCGAGACTTTTCGCCAGGTAATGAATCGTAGGAAGGCCGATTCCGTGCCCTCCATCGCGCGTGCTGGCGCCAAGAAGCGGTTCCTGCCATGCCGAAGGGGCAGCGCCCCCAGGCCCCTTATCATGCACGCTCAGCGCAATCTCATTATTTTCAATGACCCCTTTGAATTCAACCTGGGGGCCCGCGTTATTAATACAGTTTTCCAGCAGGAGCCCCAGCATTTCCGGTGTGCCCCGGAATTGCTCATCCAGAATTTCGGGATCAACATCCCAGCGAGCAATATCCCAGGGCAGTGAACTTTTTGCTTCCTCTAATGGGGTAATGGCATCGCCAAGTCTGGATAATTGCCGGGCAGGTTTACCGAAACCTAGAATGGCCAGAGTTTCATAAAACCCGATCTGATTTAAGATGCACTTTATCGCCACCTGTACATGCTTATTCGGCTGCCCTGCCAAACGCGATAGCATCTCTAATCCCTTGCGTAGTTCGGGCGCTACTGATTCCAGCCGACCCCCCCATTCCATCGGTTTCGTGATGGAAATGCATCTGGATCCCAGAATCACCAAAATATTTACGGCAGGACCGACCAATATCCGAGCCAGGCGCCTGATTTCATCTGGAATTTCTTCTGGGATTTCATTGCCTTGATGTTTGGCATTTTGAGACCGCAAAAAATTCTGGCAGGAATCCAATATATACGGTTTCGAATGAAATACCCGGGTCGCATGTATAACGCTGCCCCACGCGACCATAACCCGTTCCAACGCCACCCGTTCGACTTCCGGCCAGGGCTCAGGAGAACCGACGGTGACTGTTGTCTGTTCGCCTTGGCGAAATTCGATGTTGAGGGACCATTGGTACCATTCCCTGCTGTCGGTTCGATACATCACCTTCAAGGAATGATTGGCTTCATCAAACAGGAACCACCGCCGCGCCCGTTCCGGTTTGGGTTCGTCTCGTCCGAAGAGTCCTGTGTCACCGGCGGGCAAAGCCGCACGCAGGCTCGGATACAGTTTTGGATGGTTCAGGTTATTTTGGAGCATAGCGGCGAACCCGGGCAGCCACGCCGGGGCCAACGGGGCATTCGCCGGGTCGTAGGCGCCAGCCCCCGGCGTTACGGAAGGATCATCCTGGGTAGTTGACGGTTCCGGACTTTCCGGGATGGTAGCCCCTTCCTGAACGGTAAGCCGTTCCATCTCCGTCGCAACGGCGCGGTTGGGAATAAGGAATATCTGCCACGCGTCGAAAACGATATGGGCGATAACTATTGGCAGAGCTATCGAAAGGGTGTGCAGGCTGGGAATTCCGAGTAGAGCGTAGGCCAGGAGGATGGCGGTCAACGGCAGGACTTTTCGAAATTGGAGCGGAGGCGCGCGGGTTTCGACATATTGCAGCAGGACGTGCAGGCCCGCCAATGCAGCCAGCGCGGGAACCGCCCAGTTACCGAGGTGCGGCACAGTCAACAAGAGCGCCGGGATTTCCGCTGCAAGCCCGGCGATCCCGCCGAATTTTGTCACCCGATGATCCGGCCCGAACACAAGGCTAAGTACGCGGTAGATGAAGGAAGCAGGATGATTGCCCGGCGTTCCCGGTGTTTCTTGGGGGGATTCGGGCGGTTCAATGTAATCGGCCTTGTCATACCATACGAAAACACCATCTGTGTTGGAAAGAACATGGAGATAATCCCCGGTCATGATAGACAACTCATATTGGACCGTTACATTGCCATGAGTTATCCCCTTCATGTCATCCAAATATTTCCAACGCAATGCACACTGGCCCTTGTCGAGATTGCAGAAGTAATCCATCATGCGTTCATCTTCATGTGGAGTGATCGAAATGCCGCCGGATTCGACATTGTCCCAATCATCGTGTCGGATCGCATTTTGTTGTCTTCCCCGAACGACTACTTTAGCGCGGGAAGCGAGTTGGTTGAGAAAAGAATATCTCGATCTCTTACTCGCAGCATAATCCCGCTGAACGATATCTTCTGCGTCCTTGATAACCAGGATATATTCCGGGTGTTGCCTTTGGAAATCCAGGAGTTGGTTTCGATATTTTTGGCGCACGCTTTCTATTGTTTCCGTCGGTAAACTTCTGTAATAAAGATTTGGAGTTTGATCAATAACGAGGACAGGAAGATGATAATTTCCATAGCCATCCGCATGCAGCTTATCGCTCAAAGTCCTGTATCGGGCAAAGCGCGGAACATCGAGCGGATTACCCAGATTGATTGTGCGCGACTGAAGAACGTAAACCTCGTCATGGGATGAAGCCAATTCGACTTGTTGAACACCGTACTTTTCCTCAATCTTCCGTGCCGTTTCCCCGAATTGGCACAGGATACGTTGGGTGTTTTCATCGAGTTTGTTAGGTTCAAGTTGGCGGGTGGTTTTGTTGTATATGACAGTGCCACCCGGCTTTGCGGGTTCCACACGATAGCCAAGTGCGCTCAATGGGAATTCTTCGATTTCCGCGTTCTGTCCCCTGATTTGATATTGGATTATGACTTTGTTCGGATCATTCTGATTCGATGTGAGAAACATCCCGAAAACGTCCATGTCGAGTTGCTCCATAACAACCATATTCATGCGTAAAGGATCGAAATCAGTGATATGGTATTTCCCCAGGTATTGCTGTACCTTGTAATTTCCTTCAGGACTTGCACCTTTAAGGATTGTTGAATAAGCTCCTTCAAGGCTTTCCGGCTCTTGAAACCACAGATCATCATCTTCTTCTCCCTGCGATGGGGCTTTTTTCTTCAACTCCACCTCCGCTAACGCGTGGATGTTCCCATAGCTCTCAAATACTCCTGAATAAGAATGTTTTCCGCCCTCTTCGGGATGCGCACTGCGGCAGATCACGGGTTTCTTAAGCGATTCGAAAAGCATTCTCAGTGAATCCGATAACTGAATGCGGCCACTTCCGTTTGTTTTAATAACGAAAAATTCCGGAATTTTAAACCCCGCTCTCGCCATATCCAAAAGTTTAAAGGGTTTCTCCCCTAGGACTTCCATTGGCGGGATATCGACGCTTTCCGGGGTGAACAGTTGCTGGCACGTAATCCCTGAGCTAGGCGCAGCGGCGCGGTTGGGAATAAGGAATGTCTGCCAAGCGTCGTAAACGATGTGGACGATGACTATTGGCAGGATAACCGAAAGGGAGTGCAGACCGGGGACAGCGAGCAGGGCGTAGAGCCCCAGCACAACACTGATACCGAGGATTTGCTCGGTCCGAGGAGGCGCGCGGGTTTCGACATATTGCAGCAGGACGTGCAGACCCGCGAACGCTGCCAGCGCGGGAACCGCCCAGTTACCGAGGTGCGGGACTGCCCACAAAAGCGAGAGGATTTCCGCTGCAAGCCCGGCGATCCCGCCGAATTTCACCGTCCTGTCACTCAATCCCGGAATCAGTCGGAGGACCCGGTAGACGATAGAGGCCGGGCTGCGGTCTCGCTCGGTTGCCGACGTTCCTGGCTGACTGGTTGTCGAAAATGTCTGAAGATCTTTCTTGAATTGTTCGATTATTAATCCATCCAGTTTTCCAACTTCAGCCCTGCCCTGGTTGACGGCCAGAGTTTCTGCGACGTCCAGTGACGCGGGAGATAACCATCCTAAAAGACCTTTCCTCCGGGCATCTAATAAACGAAATGCGGCATAAAACAATACGTCTGATGTTTGACGCTGGTCATATGCGTTGAAAATAATATCTAACAGGTCATCAGGAAGTTCTTGAATGGATGTCCTGTCAGTAAGCGCTCCTATATCATCCACCACAACATCCACGAAATCGGACGGCACGCGAAATGCCAATAGCAGTAAATCGTGGGAATTCTCAAAATAGGGAACCGGAGTAAAGCACAGAGTTGGATGGTAACGTTCGGCAAAGAATCCGTATTGCAGGATGAGCGACGCCAGTCCGGCCATGGCCGCATGATAAACAAGGATGGTATCTTCCGGCTTTCCGTAGGAAGCGCCTGCTGTTGTCTCATCGTCGCCCGCCGGCAGGCTGACGCCGAAGAATCCACCAAATGTAAAAAAGTTTAACAGGGAGAACTGGGGCAGCCTACGAAAATCCTCTTTCAGTTGGGTCATCCCGTGGTCGACAATCGCCTTGCCGCGTCCGCCCAGATAGCCGACACCAGCGACAACAGGAAGGAGCAACGCCTGCTCCTCGAAGACAGTTTCGAGTCTAAAGTTCCGAGTTACGAGTTGGTGGTATAAGATCCCGGGATATTCCTTTGATTCATGACTCATAACTCGGAACCCGCAACTGGCCCCTGCCGTCTGGACTGCCAGGCTCGCTGCCAGCGACACGGTTATAAGTTTTCGGAGAAGGCCCTGTATCCTGCAGTTCACGCAGCCCTCCTGAGCCGGTGAAATCCTTGATGAAATCCTGACCCCAGCATCCACTGACCGATATTCCGCACGAGGAAGGGTAACCCTGTGGCAGTCAGCAGAACAGCTGCCAGAACCCAGGTAGTCGAAGGAGCTTCTCGCACGGAGCCGATTCCATGTAATAGATGCGGGCTCCATAACAAAAAGGCGGACATCCCAGCCTGTCTTGCAATTGAATGCAAGCGTTTCATAAGCCCCGTCCTGTCAGCCAATAGAAATATTTTCAGATTCCATCCCACTCCTATTTGGGAAATTCCCTGCGCCATATCCAAATCCACGATTTCATCGCACACATCCGCCAGAGTCCGCTCCGGAGGGCCTACGGCTTTCATTGTCGATACCACATCATAGGCTCCGCTAGAACGCAAAAAAAGTTTGCAAATGCCCTTGAAGAAGAAATATTGGTCTTCATCTTTCAGCGAGAGGGGAAAGAATCTTCTGAGATAGTCGTTCACGAACCCACGGGACCCTTGTTCGACGCGAAACTCCGGAGATTCCATCTGTATTTTGATTAAATGCAGCAGCATGGACGGGTCCATATTCAGAGAAGTTTGACCCAGCCGGAAGACGAGATTTCGGATATCGGGCAAATACGCCCCGTCTGCTTCGTCGGTTACCCACCAGCCGGATTCTCTGCGGGAAACTAGGAGGCGGCTGACCGTCCAGCAGCGGGTGAATTCGAACTTCTGGTAAGGCGGACCGGCCCTGACGAATCCCCTGGTGTTAAGTGGGTCGAGCTTACCTTTATTGAGGATATCTATGGTCAATCTCGGAAACTGGATCGCGACCTGGTTTTCAAAATGTCTCAGAGCGTCGTGGAGAGCATCTGCAGTGGCGCTGTCCGCCGCCGTGACGGCAAGATCCAGGTCCGAAGTGGAGGGGGCAGGTTTAATTCCGAGCGCCATACGTCTGGCCGTACCGCCGACAAAGGCTATGGGCAGGCCGCACTCGTCGGCGATGCGCTGAATGGCCTCCACGACATTATCTACGGCGATGGTCAGGCCTATGCCATCCGGTGTTTGGGCCATAAACTTACGACCACTGCCATCAGCGGCCGGCATCAGGCTCATTCTTTCATGCGAGGGACTTGTGATGTTGTGATCGAGATGCATCCACGTGTGGACCAGGGCGTAGATCAGCGCAGTTCCGAAGAGCAGGCCAGACAGGTCGGGAATGCCTGCCAGGTTTAGGATCAGGAAAAGAACTCCAGCGCCAAGAGCAGACCGGAAGGAGTCCCAGTGCAGACGGACCGGAGCGTCTCCGACATTACGGCGCAGCTTCGCGTGCAGCATTCGATTTAATACGGACATCCCATGCCCGAACAGGGCAACCACAAGCATATATCCGGCAAACGCCAGGATGAATGCCGGAGCGTGCGACGCAGTAAGGCCTGCGAGGTGCATGGTTTTCAACAGACCCCACGCCGGCAAACCGGCCACGATCGTCGCAAATAGCGGGCTTTCCCACTGCGGCGCGATGTATTTCTCATACCACTCCGGCCCATGGAAGAAACTCATGGGACCTGCCGCCGCCCCGGGAATCTTTCGAGAAGATACGCCTGCGATCTGTCTACGAAGCATTCCTAAGAATTTGTCAGTATACAGTTTGGCGAATTTAAAGCTGGTTGGTTGAGCAGAGCGCAGATGGCGCAGAGAAGCGTCGAGTTCCACCTGCCAGTGATGCGTCAAACAGTCACGTATTTCTTGTGGAAGATTCTCTAATTGGCGTTGCAGAATTTCCAAATCCCGGGATGTCATTTGGCGAAGGTATTTTGAGATGAACTTTATAGTAAGTTCAGGAGCCTCCTGGAAAATTTTAAGAAACTGTATCAGGTTGAGGTCTGGGGTGAAAGATGGTTCCAGTTCGAGATCAATCTGTAAAGATCCCATGGCGAAACTGATCCTGTGAGACTGTCGAGATATCGGATTGGCTGTTTGCCCGGTAATGAATAAATACAGCAGAGCATTCATATAGCCATTAAAAACGTGCATCCGGGCCCGCTGAAAAATTATCAACCCCGCTATTAATCCGCTCAGGACGCATATTGAGCACAACTCCAAGGAGATAGTGTTAGAGGCATGCATAAAACTTATTAAAATCGCTGATAAGGCGAGTCCAACCAAAATCCCTGACAGCGCACAGGCTGCAGTATATCCCCGTGACGCCAGGAAGAAATCATACGTGGAACCTCGAGGTACGTCAGGTTGTGTGCGGTTTTCTGCGGTTTCTCCGTCATGCGCCAGAGCGATTTCCCTCTGAAGTTCGCCTAAACCCGCGAGACGATTTAGAGGCTTGCAGAACTTAAGCGCGGCGGTGGAAAGCGCCTGCTCCTCAAACAGAGACGACGAACCGGAAAACCGGCGAGATGACGTTTCCCCGGCGCTCCGGTTCCCTGGCGCTGTCGTCTGGAACACGAGCGCAGCAACCAGCATCAGGCTGACGAATTTCGATATGTTCTTAGGGGAATTCATAGTACGCGCGCGAAGAATATTCTAACGGGTTGGAGAGAGTGAAGAAATATGCCGAAAGG
>CAZSAL010000030.1:0-33270 GCA_964604825.1 uncultured Elusimicrobia bacterium | reverse complement strand
GGGGGGGGGGGGGGGGGGGGGGGGGGGGGCCCACGTCGTGAAGGTATTCAGGTACCATTTCATTATGGGCCTTTCGAGGCGAATCGATTATCTGCTTTTGGATGAAGTGCATGACATACTTCACATAAGTAATGGACGATATGCCTGGAGAGATCCGACCCTAAAGGAAATTAATATTCTTCGTTACCTCGCACGACATGAGCGTTTTCTAAATGAGCAGCATCCAGTGAATCTTGCGCTACGGCCTTACTATAAAAAACGGCTTAAGAGGGGAAACAGAAAAAATGCCTTGATAGCTTATCAAAAGAACTACCCATCGCTTCCCGGAATGGAAGATTTACTCAAGAGGATGGATGGATTTCTGGATAAGACCGGCACTGGTTTGAAAGGCCCATCCAGAAATCAGACGGTGCCGGATGAAACCGATCTCCACATTCAATGGATAACCACTGATGATCCTAGAGGTGCATCTATCATGGAGGGGAGAGTCCCTCTGGGACAAGGTGATCCCTCTCGAATTGCGAAAGCGACCCAATGGCTGGATACCATCCGCCATCTCAATGACTTAGCGGAATCCTATCCGGATCTTCCCCATATAGACCAGTTGAGACAGAGACTGGCGGTAATTAACAATAGCGCCGAGCCGATGGAAAAAGTTATCGCAGATCATTTTCCTGCCCTGAAGTCGTGGATGGATACCAACAGAGATGGAATGGGACCTATTCCATGGCAAAGCCGATTGCCGCAACTTCTGAACACCGTCCAATCGCATCTTGATGCTTTAACAAGATTAACAAATGGCGAATCATTGCAGGGATCATCGCGACAAAACAGCCACGCGCCATTAATTGAAGTGGTTGTCAACATGGAACAAGACCCTATCGAAACTCTGCATTTAGGGTGGCCCAATCTTGGGGGCACCAATTGTCTGGACTGCGTTGACGGAAAATATCAAGAAGATACCGCAGGTTACATTTTGAACCCGACTGTACGGGTTGTATATGTGAAGGACAAGGCACATCCCGAAAAGCCTCCGCTCGCCAGGATAAGCGTCGCGCTGGATCCTGTTTCCAAAACTATTTTTCCTATCTCCAGTATTCGGGCATCAGTTCCCTATGATTTCCGGCCTTTAATTGGCCGGTATCTGCTGGATTGGTCACAAGATATTGGCGTTAAAGTTTTCGCGCCGGAATCATTGGGTTACGATGCCAGATTGGGACCAGAGTATCAGAAGGCCGAACGTGAATTCAGTTTCTTCCCGGGTTTGATCAATCTCTATAACGATCTGACGGGAGATCGAATGACGGTCTGGACCAAAAAAGTCAGCGGGTGGTACGCCGATTCAGACCAACGAATACCGCTGGCGGCGTCAATCTTAGACAAATCGCTTCGGGCCGCCGGATTCCACAAGAGACACCCAATCCTTTACAGTCTTTATTCTGTTTTCGGGGTTAACTGGGAGGCTGTTTTCCATCTGCCAGTACTGGCAGTCATGATGTTTGCACACGGATTCTGGGCCTGGCCGCTGGCTGCGGTAATGGCTGCGGCAACGGCTTACATCTTTTCCTGGGCACATCCCAAAACAGATCGGCACGAAAGAAATTTGCAGTTTGCCGTAGGATTGGTTCTCAGTGGCATTTTCCTTCTGCCCGGCTTAACAGAACAATTCGGGTGGGATGCATTGTTCATATCTATGGGTACGCATAGTGCATTCAATTCCGTACGACTTTTATTCAGCGACGCGCCCAAGCTATCGCCATTCCAACTTTTCGCCTCAGCAGCCTGAGGGGGCCCAATTTTTTCTGGGCCGGTTGGTACTGAATTTTTAGCCTTTAGTTGCATTGAATAACCGGACCGTTTGTACCAAACTATTACCGTATGAAACTATCTCGCGGCATCCTGCCCATCCTCCTTATTGTCGGAGCATTTTCCCTGCCGATGCCCTCGCACGCTGCCCCAATTGTATCCAGCGACAAAAAACCGCAGAACTATGGATTTTCAAGCGGTAATGTTGCCAATGAATTGAACCAGGCCGCCAATACTGCCAGCGCCGAAAAAAATATGCCAACGATAGTGGGCCAGCTGGTGGAAGCCGAAGAAAATTGGGTGCACAGCATCAATCAATCGAATCATCCATCTTTGGGCCCGTCGCAAAACACAGGCCAGGCGCCGATTGACTATGTGATAAATGTTAAATCTGATCCCAATCAGGTACTGGTCAGCCAGGACCCTCTTGGTTATGACGGATCGGATGTCAAAGAAACTGTTGCGGAAAATGAAGTGCGGCAGATTGCGGGAAAGGATGTGCCGCTCTCCAGCGCGACCCTGGACGGCGGTGAACTTGGAGACACGGCTCTGTCTTCAAATGGACAAACGCCGATCCAGATTGACTACGGCAAGACCACCATAAGCAGTAACGGACTGATGGTTGATTGGATTTCCGGGATTGCAGATATTATTGCCAGACAGATCAGGGATGAAGCTAATATGCTTCTGGCAGAAACATCCGAGACTGTCTCAGACATAGTGCAATGGATTTCTAACGAACTTAAATCCCTGGGCATTTCCAGTCCCGCAAAGATCTATTTCGACGAAGACATGGTGGATTTCCCGGTGGAAGATGTGGCCGCTCATGAATCGGGGCATGCGGAAAAATTTAAGAATGACGAAGCCCTCGGATTCAGCCCGGAACAGTTAAACAGCTTGCTGGGGGATCCCAACAACCAGTGGTATCGCTGGTCTCATGAATGCTATGCATATCTCCACGGCGAACTTACGATTAAAAACACAATTCATAATGACGCTTACTTCAAAGATAACCGGGAGAAATTGCAGACAGCCCTGGCGCAGTTGAAAGCCAGCCCTGATTATCAGGCAACCCTCAAACAGTACGGCCCTCTTGTGCAGGAAGCGGAAGATCTCCTCTCAGAAGCCAACGGTATTAACCTCCAATAATAAGTTTTTCAGTTATAGCTTTGAGTTCAGGCGGGTTTCTATCCGCGAGCGGATAGGTATTGAAGCGGCGTTTCCGCTGAGTACGCGCTGGTAACAGGAACGGGCCTGCTGATGCTGGCCCTGCGCGTCCAAAGTAATGCCAAGGGCATAATACATCTGAGCGTGTGCGGCAGGGTCTGCCTGATGTGACGCCGGTTTAATCGCGACCGGAACATAGGCAACCGTTGCGACAGGCGCCGCCTGACCGGCGGGAGCCGCATAGGCTTCTCCAGTCCCGGCCCCGGAAGCAGATCCGGCAGAGGCTGGAGTTTCTCTTTGCCATACCGACGCGCCCTGAGCGCGTGCCCAGGGCGTGGGAATAAGCGGCGAGGCATGCAGGACATATTCCTGCGAGCCGGCTTCTCCGTTATCCGGCGGAACAGGCGAATGCGGCCGGTCTTCCCAGGTCCGATGAAAGCGTGCCGCGGCTGCGGCAAGGACTTCCCCTGTTTCCATATTTATAAGCCGGGCATTCACCTCGGTTATGCCTTCCATATCATCCGATAGCGTCCCTGTCACTATGGCATCCACATTGGAAATTTTACCGGGTTTTGCCGCTCCGGCTTCCGATGTAGCGCCGCTTTCTTCCAGTTTCATTTCTTCGAGGATACCGGGCAGAAGGGAGCGTTCGACCACGGTCACATGCTTGTTGGAGGAAAGGAGCGTTGCCAGACGCTCGCTCACTATAGCGGAACCGCTGGACACATCGCCGTTATCATAAGGGAACAGAAGCACTGCTATCCGGTGGTTGGGCAGGCGCGCCGCTTCTTTGGCAAGACGCTGAGCTACGGATTTAAGCGGATCCGCATGGCAGGCGCTGCAAAGAAACAGGACAATGGCTGATGCAGCGGCTATTTTCTTCACGCTGTATGTATATCGTTTTAAACCATACATTACAAGGTTTTTCGGCCTCTGCATTGCGGCATTATGCCAAGGTGTATCATCACTGATACACTGATACACCTATGATACACTGACTGATACACCTAACCCATCGACGGTAATATTGCCCGGTGTATCAACCTTGATACACTGATACACCTACTGATACACCTGTTGATACACCCACTCGGCGCGGGGTAAAAGCGGGGAACAGCCACCTTTCCGCTTCAAATGGAGGCAGCTGTTTCCTGCTCCAGCACATTGTTTTTCTCAATTCCCTGGCAAACAGGTAAAATGGAATTAATAGGATATTGAACCAGGGAGGATTATTATGCCGATCGTCAAAGAAAAACTTCAGACCAAGGGATACTGTGTGCCCAGGGCAAAGGCTCCGCTTGAACCATTCAAATTTGAACGCCGCGAACCGGGTCCTTGCGATATTCTGATCGAAATTCTGTACTGCGGAATCTGCCACAGCGACATTCACCAGGCGCGCGACGAATGGGGCGGATCGACCTTTCCGATGGTGCCGGGACATGAAATTGTCGGGCGGGTGAGCCGCGTCGGAGATAAAGTCACACGCTTCAAACCGGGCGCAATCGCCGGTGTGGGCTGCTTTATCGATTCCGACCGGACCTGCGGCTACTGCCGCAGGGGACTTCAGCAGTACTGCAGCCATACGGTCTGGACGTACAATTCCAAAGATAAGGATGGATCGCTCACCTGCGGCGGCTATTCCTCGAACATCGTGGTCGACGAGGATTACGCTTACAAAATATCCCCGGATCTGCCGCTGGAGCGCGTGGCGCCGCTTCTCTGCGCAGGCATCACCACTTATTCACCGTTAAGATTCTGGAAGGTTTCCAAAGGAAGCCGGGTCGGCATTATCGGCCTGGGCGGGCTTGGGCACATGGCGGTGAAGCTTGCCTCTTCGATGGGCGCTGAAGTCACGGTCTTCAGCACTTCCCGGTCAAAAGAAAACGACGCCAAGCGCCTTGGAGCTTCAAATTTCGCGCTCTCCACCGATGAACGGGAAATGAACACGCTTAAGGGCCGGTTTGATTTCATTTTGAGCACGATCTCAGCGCCTTATGACATCGAGAAATTCATTCAGCTTCTGAGAGCAGAAGGGACTATCACCTGCCTCGGCGTACCGCCGGAGCCCTTCAAAGTGGGGGCGTTTTCCCTGATCGAACGGCGCCTGCAGCTGGCGGGATCGCTGATCGGCGGTGTTCCGGAAACGCAGGAGATGCTGGACTACTGCGCGTCAAAAAAGATCCTCGCCGACGTTGAAGTGATTCCCGCGTCAAAGATCAATGAAGCTTATGACCGCATGATCAGGGGGGACGTGCGCTACCGCTTTGTCATTGACGCGAAGACCCTGTAGAAACTTTCCCGTGATATCTTTGCTAGAATCTGCGGCGTGGAACTGGACTTCGCATTTCTGGCGGATGCGGCGGACGTAGCCGGGGGAAAATTATTCGTCCTGGGCGGGGCTTTTGACACGATCCAGGTGCAGACCCTTCCGGCGAATCATCCCTCTCTGGCCGTTGTCCTCCGTCTGCTGCTGGGACCGATGGAACTGGACAGAAAACACAAGCTGAATATCCTTCTACTTGACGCTGACGCGCGTCAGATTGCCGCCGCCGAAGGCGAGCTTGTCGTTCCTAAATCGCCGCATTCTCCCGCAGGCTGGAAACAGGCTGTAATCCTTCCTCTCCGCTTCTTTAACGTCCCCTTCAAAAAAGCGGACCACTACTCCATCGAAATTCTGGTAAATGATCAGATGCTCAAAGCGATCCCGCTCAGGGTAGTCACAAAAGCTCCGGCGGCCTGAGCACTTTGTGGATTAGCGGGCGTAAATCCTCCACGCTGGAGACTTTAACCACGGCAAAATGAGCCTGGCGTGATGGCGTCGACGCATGTATAACCATGCCGTTGCCGAGGTAAATGCCTACATGCGTGATGCTGTGATGCCAGAACCGGCGGTGCGCTTCGCTTGGAGCGCGGAGGGTGACAACGTCGCCAGGTTCGAGCTCGCTCAGAGACACCTCGTTCCAGCGCAGTTTTGCCACGTCCCAGGCGTCCAGAAGCGGCATTGAAATTCCGGCGTTACGCAGAAATTCGTGAACAAATCGCGCGCAGGAATACCGCGGATACCGGGAATCCTTCCAGAGATCGGCCATGGCGAAAATCTTCATATGCAGCGGGTTCCAGAGTGGCTCCAGCCACATCCAGTCGTTGCGCTGAGCCATTTCACCGTCTCTTTCCACAACCCCGCCCCGCATCCATACCACGCGCTTTCTGCCCGGAGTAAAGACCTGCACCTGACATTCTTCAGGATGATCGGAATAATAGATTTCCACCCGGCGAAAACTTTGTCCGAGAATTACGGCGTACTCGCGTCTCCGCTCCTGGTCGGTTATGACAAATGTGTGATGGCTCTTTTCCGTAATAGACGCATCCGGAGAAACATACGGGAACTGGACAAAAAACCAGGCAAGCACGTTTGGAACCGCATCGCGCCGCACCAAAGGTAAAGGCGGCTGGAGCGATGAGGCGTTCATTTCTGAAACGCGAAAATAGGCAGGAATAACTATTACGGCCCAGAGAGTGGTGCCGATCAGCGACAAACCAATGAGGCCAAGGTAGATGCTTCTGCGGGTGTAGCGCATGATTTTCCGGAGTACTGGGTAAGCCTAACCCCGCACGCGCGCACCGTCAAGCTTTTTTAAGAGATGTTAACTCTGCTGGATCTGCTGCTCGGAACCCGGCAAATGTTCTGTGGAATGACCGTAGAGAATCGCCCGATTGCGGCCGCCTTCCTTGGCCCTGTACAAAGCACGGTCCGCGTGAGCAATAACGTCTTTCTTATCATAAGGAGGAAAAGCCTGCGCCACACCGATCGATACGGTAACTTTTATGACATCGCCATCCTCCGTTATAAAAGGCCTCTGTTCAAGAACCTTCCTCAGCCGTTCGGCAAGATTCATTGCCTGCATCCCGGTCGTATCGGTAAGCATGGCGATAAATTCTTCGCCGCCATAGCGCGCGAGAAGATCATATCCCCGTAGAACGGAATGGGCCACGCGGCTAATATGCTGCAGAATCTGATCACCCAGAGGATGCCCGTAACGGTCGTTGATCCGTTTAAAGCGGTCGGCGTCGAAGATGATCAGCGAGATGGCGCGGCCCGTGCGCCTTGCCAGTTCCATTTCCCGGCTCAGGGTCTCATGAAAAAAGCGCGCGTTATAGAGGCCCGTAAGTCCGTCGTGATTGGCCATGTTTAAGACTTTTTCGAAATTCTCGCGCAAATGGACCGCCATGACGTTAAACGCATGCGCCACTTCGCCCAGCTCGTCCCTCCGGTTCAGCGGCAGCTGCACGTTATAGTTGCCGCCTGATACTTCCGAAACAGCCTTGGCCATACGCTTCAACGGCCTGGTAAACGAGTCCGACAGCTTGATGGCGATCAGAATGGACAACAACGCGAAAGGCAGGGTAAAAAGCAGCACGTTGCGCCGGATGCGCGGACCGTTGGCCAGCAGATACTGCGTAAGAGAAATGCCGATCCGCAGCGTTGCCGCACGCTTGCCCTTGAAGAGGATCGGGACGGACAGATCGCAAAGATCAACGTAATCCTGTTCGCCGGCCACAGCAACGCGTTCAAATTGGACCTGCGTAGCCACCGCACCCAGGCTCTGCCGCGTTATGGGATCGGTCAGAACCTGCCCCACAGCCTCCGGCTCGCTGTGCGCCAGCACCTGTCCCTCGGTATCAACGAGAAAAACGTACGAAATGTCGTTGCGTGAAGAAGCCAGCCTGCGGAAGGTGAAGTTAAGGTTGGGAAAATTCTGCGTCTGCAGCGCATAGGCCGCTTCGCCTTTCAGGGCTTCGGCTACCGCTTCACCTTTGTAGATCGCGCTGAGTTTGATTTCCCGGCTCGTCTGGTATACGGCAAACCCGTAAAAGAAACCCGTCATGGCAAGGATCAAAAAAGCAAAAAGCACAGACAGCTTCGCGCGCATGCTGAGGGCCTGCCAGAATAATGAGACATGGAAACGATAAGGTTCTCCGGCCTCCGCTACGCGGCGGGAAAATCTTTCCCAACGATCTTTGATGACAGGAGGGAGTTTCATGGTTCGAACCCATAGGCTTTGGCTACGTTGCCCAGCAATTTGGAGCCGTAACGCCTGCGAAATTGGGCGGACATGCGTTTCAACTGGATCTGCGCTTTCCGGGATTCATTTTGAGCGCTTTTTTCCTGAACGCCCGGTTGCCCGTTTTTGACGACAACCGCCTTGGTCTGAAGACGGCGTACGCTGTCGGCTGCGGTTAATAGTTTTTGAATGTCATGGGCCATGCGCCTGTTGGCGCGATGAAGTATCGATTTAAAGAAATCCCTGTCAGTTTCCGGCGAACCTGGACTGACATTTTTGCCCGCGACATTAAAGACGTAAGTCTTAACCGGAAACCGTTCACCCTGAGCCTGCCAGGCGAGAAGCTGCAGTTCCACCCGATAAATCCCCTGAGGTTGCGCCTGGGCCGTCCACCTGCTCTTATCTGGAAGATGCAGCCTCTGGCCCGTGTATGCCGCATGAATAAGTTCATTGGAATGCAGCGCCTCAAGCAGCAGCCGGCTTTGCTGTTCGATAGTTCGATGGACGGCAGGCAGTTTGTACTGGCTTACCACAGCAATTGCCTGTCTGTCCCGCGATGAAAGCGCATTGTTGGGAATTAATGTCCCGGGAGCGGCCTGGGATTCCAGCGGCGCCGACAATTGACTTACTGATACCGGTTTTTTGAGTCCGGGCAGAACGTTCGGTTCGGAACGTGCGCGGCCGGTCTGGTTTACAGCTTCAGCAATAGCGGATTTAGAACTGAAATGATCGGAAAAGACATAAAAGAATCCTCCAAGCATGACTATTGTCAGAATGGACCCGCCAACCAGCACGGGCCAGTTCCATTCGTGTTCCGGCTCTTCCGAAGGCAGAGAGACGGGCCGTGATGAAGGGTCTGTTATGCTTCCCGGCGGAACAACAGTCCGTTCATCAGTCGGAGAAGATGGAAAACCGGCCCGCGGTTCGGACGGAATATCAGGATTAATAACCCCGAAGCGGAACGGCATGGTAACCCTGGGACCGCCGGTCTCTTTCGCTGCCGGAGGGCCGTAATAAAAGGACCCCTCGCCATTGTCAAAAAGTTTTTCTTGTCCGGGCTCGCTGCCGAAAAGCTCGCCCTGCACCCCTTCTGGCGCGGCTGTAAACACCGCAGGCTTTTTACCGGCGGATCCTCCCTGCGGGCTTTGCCCTGTTGTCTGTGGCGCTGGGGGTACGGCGGCAGGAGGTTTGGCGGCGGGGGTCGCGGGTCTGGGGGAATCAGGCATATCATTGCGCGTATTTCCTGACAGCCTTTTGGCCAGTTCGGGAATGTTGTCCACAGGAATCCACTCCTGGCGGTTTTCTTCGCAAACAAGCAACCCTGGAGAAAAATTCCCCAGCGCGGCTAATTCATCCGCAGTATAAGGCCCCTGAACCTGTTCTTCCAAGAAAATCCAATAGCGCATGACCATTTACACATTGATACAATCTATTATCTATGCGAATCGCATTAGCACAGATTAATCCTACCGTCGGCGATATTTCCGGCAACTGCCGCCTGATCCGCAGCTGGACATCCAAGGCGTCCCGGCAGAAGGCCGATCTCGTAATATTTCCAGAACTCTGCGTTACCGGTTATCCGCCGCGTGATCTTGTAGAGCAGGCTTTCTTTGTAGACAGGAACCGGAAAGCCGTTCATGAACTGGCTTCGCAAACAGACGATACAGCTATTATTATAGGATTTGTCGACCGCAATACCCATCCGGGCGGCAAACCGCTCTATAACGCCGCCGCTCTTCTATACGGGAATAAAATCCAGGCCGTACGGGCCAAAACGCTCCTGCCCACGTACGACGTTTTCGATGAAGCGCGTCATTTCGAGCCGGCCAGGGAAAACCAGCCGGTTGCATTCAAAGACAAGAAAATCGGCCTCACCATCTGCGAGGACATGTGGAATCAGGCCTCGCTGTGGCCGCAGGCCCCTTACAACCGTAATCCTGTCCGCGACCTGGCCGCAGCCGGCGCAGATTTTTTTGTGAACCTTTCAAGCTCGCCGTTTCACGCCGGGAAAACCCGCGTCCGGCTGGGCATTGCCGAAGGACAGGTACACAACGTGCGCCGGCCATTTTTCTTCTGCAACCAGGTCGGCGCCAACGATGAACTGATTTTCGACGGCAACAGCTTTGCCGTAGACTCAAACGCCCGCCTACTGGCACAGGCGAAAAGCTTTCGCGAAGACCTTCTGGTATTTGATCTCGACGCCGAAGGATCGGCCATATATCGGGAACACGATCCTGTCGAAGACATACATGACGCTATTGTTCTCGGCCTTCGCGACTATGCCCGCAAATGCGGATTTCAGAAAGTTCTTCTGGGATTAAGCGGCGGGATCGATTCTGCCGTTACCTGCGCTCTGGCGGTTGAAGCCCTGGGCAAAGGAAACGTTCTGGGAGTATCCATGCCGTCGTCTTATTCTTCATCCGGCAGCGTGACGGACTCCCGGAAACTGGCGCGCAATCTTGGGATACGGCTGATTTCCCTTCCTATTTCGCCGGTGTTTTCAGCCTACGGAAAAACTCTTAAAACCGCTTTCGGCAGGCGGCCGCCGGACGTGACCGAGGAAAACCTTCAGGCGCGCATCCGCGGGACGCTGCTCATGGCCGTTTCAAACAAATTCGGCATGCTGCTGCTGACTACCGGGAACAAATCAGAGATATCCACCGGATACTGCACGCTGTACGGAGACATGAACGGAGGACTGGCTGTAATTTCCGACGTTCCCAAGATGAAAGTTTATGCTTTAGGACGATTCATTAACCGCCGGAAGGAACTGATTCCCGAGGCCTGCTTCACCAAACCGCCTTCGGCGGAGCTGCGCCCGAATCAGACCGACCAGGACAGCCTGCCGCCTTACGATGTTCTGGATGCGATCGTGGAAGCGTACATCGAAGAGGGGAAAGATGTGGAAGAAATTGCCGCGCGGGGATACCCCGAACCTCTTGTATCGCGCGTGTTGAGGATGATCGACAGGAACGAATACAAGCGCAGGCAGGCCCCGCCCGGACTGCGCATCACACCCAAAGCCTTCGGCATCGGCCGCCGCATGCCTATCGCCCGGGGCGATTTCCGCACCTAAATCAGCCCCGCCACAAAGCTATATCGCGCAGAAGAAAGAAAATGGCCATTCCGCTGATCAGAAAAGCTTCCAGCCTGCGTTCGATCTGAGACGGACGCGCCTCCCGCCTGAAGACCATACCCAGGAACAAAAATCCGACCGCAGCCAGGCTCACCGGGTAATCTTCTCCCTTCATATTAAGCCAGGCAAGCAGGAAAGTCAGAAAACCGGAAAACTCAATTATGCCCGCGCGACGTTCATACACCATGCGCTTAAAAGTCGTGGACGCCTTCCAGACAAGAAGAATTATGCCGAAAGGGGAAAAGATTTCGACGACTCTCAGTAAAGAACCCGCAACCGTCCCCATGGTAAGATAACGCAGCGCTTCCAGATAAGGCTGATTGAAAGCAGCCGCGCCATGCGATAACAGGCCGAACAAATACCAGCTGGCGGTGAAAAGAACGGTTCCTCCGACAACAGCCGCAAGCCAGGTCCATAATGCCACAAAGGGCCTGCGGTTAAAGAAAATCCAGGGGATCATAGCCTCCAGCACCCACACAACCGCAGGAACATATATCCAGACGCCCGTCATACACAGTAAGGAAAAAATTATCGCGCGCATAAAATCCGACCAGCTTGCCATACCACTCCATATGGCGATGAAAGCCGTAAGAAACAGGGGGATGAAAAGCGGTTCTCCCTGAAATCCTGCCGTTGTCCGCGCCAGGATAAGAGGATTTAAAAGAAAACACAGCAGGGGAACCGCAGGTCCGTACAGAACGTTATTGATTTTATTCGGTGGTTTTGGGCTGATAATGAGAATCCCGGTTAATATCAATAGAGCAGCGTTAATAACGAGCATAATATAGGGGTGAGGGAAAAGCAGGTTCTGAAGAACGGGCGCATAACAATTCCAGCCGGAAAAAGGCAGCAGCGTTACAGCGGCGGAGGAAGGCAGACGGTGGAAAAGTGGCATCAAAAATGAAAGGTACAGTATTCCGCCAACAACAAGACCCATACGTTTTTCGCCCATTTTTAACCTCCCGGGATTTATTTCGAAAACTAACTTATACTTTAATTAAACATGGAACTATCGGCAATTCCGCATAAACCAGGCGTTTATCTGATGCGCGACCGCGCCGGAGGCATCCTTTATATCGGGAAGGCGCGCAACCTTCATAAGCGCGTATCTTCGTATTTCATGAACCGCGCCGCCCATACGCCGCATATTCGTGCGATGGTTGCGGCAATAAGTCACGTAGATTATATCCCCGCGGCCAGCGAACGTGAAGCGCTTCTTATCGAACAAAGCCTCATTAATCAGATCAAACCGCAGTTTAACGTCATGCTGCGGGACGACAAAAGCTATCCGTACGTAAAGCTGACCATGAATGAAGATTTCCCGCGGCTTTTCCTGACGCGGACCGTAAGGCGCGACGGAGCAAAATATTTCGGTCCTTATCCCAGCGTGGGCTACGTACGGCATTTATTGAAATACCTCTGGAATCACCGCTTTTTTCTGCTGCGCCCATGCGAATACGGATTTTCAGAAGGACATCCGCTGCCGCGGCAGCAGGCCCGCCAGTGTCTTTATTATCACACCAAAGAATGCCCTGCGCCCTGCGTTGGCCGCATTTCAGCAAAAGATTACAGGAAGATCGAAAAAGAGGCGGAGACCTTCTTCCGGGGCGATTTTCACAAACTGAAGGACGTCTGGCAGCGAGAGATGCAGCAAGCATCGAAAGGCATGGATTACGAGAAAGCTGCCGCATTACGGGACAATCTTGCGGCCCTCGAGCACATGGAAGAACGCGTTACGGTCCGGGAAGTAAAAATGGATGAGCTCGAAGAACGCGTTGGCCGTTCCCGGGCGATTACCGAGCTTCAGCAAGCTTTAGATCTTAAGAAACCGCCCCTGCGCATCGAATGCTTTGATATTTCACATCTGCAGGGTATGGAAACAGTGGCCTCGCTTGTGGTTTTTGAGTACGGTATACCGAAAAAGCAGGATTACCGCAAATTCAAAATACGCTCGGTCGCGGGCATTGACGATTTCGCCAGCATGGCGGAAGTCGTAGGTCGGCGCTACCGCAGGCTGATCTCAGAAGGAAAAACGCTCCCGGATCTGATCCTGATCGACGGGGGAAAAGGACAATTAAGGGCAGCGGTTGGCGCTTTAAAAAAATCATTTTTGAAATCTCCTCCCCCCCTGAGGGGGAGGACGGAGGTGGGGGGTGCCCCCCATCCCAACCTTCCCCCTCGAGGGGGGAAGGGGGTTATGCCACCAATAACCGCGCTTGCCAAACATGAGGAGGAGCTCTTCCTGCCCGACAAAGCGGAATCCATCCGCCTGGCGGATGATTCTCCGGCGCTGCATCTCGTACAGCACATCCGCGATGAGGCACACCGCTTTGCCGTGACATTCCATCGCCAGCGCCGCGCAAAACACCTCCTCGATTCGCACCCCTCTGTAACATCAAGCGATCATTGAGGAAATCCAGCGCAAATTATTCCCTGGTAATGCTCTTGGAAAGGCAATACGGGAATTTATTAACGGACGGACAGGCGAACCGCTGGCACTACCTCGTGCGGTTCCACTCCTGGGCGAGATGTCCGAGATCAAATATCCTTCCAATTTCGACGAGCTGACGGATTATCTTTTCCGCAACCATCGCACCACGTGAGATGCTTTAAAAGGGTTGGAACGAAACTACCCGAATTCTTATGTCCAATACGAGGGGAAAATGAACCTACTCCTCCCTATTTGGTCGGCCTATATGAATGGCCTCCCGACGAAGCGGCGCGGAGAGAGGCATTGGAAAAAGCAAGCGCCAGGGATGCGGAATTTTTCACTTTCATCTACAATTTGCCCCAGTATGTCCCAAATCCCACTGATACTATGCAAAGGTGGGACCGGCTTTTGAAAATTCTGGAGGCCTGGCAATCCGGCAGCCTCCTCACCCACGGCGTCACGCGGTTTTTCGGGCAGCGCGCCGCGTCAGTGTTACGGTTCCTTGGCGTGAAGGCCGTTGGCGTGCGCGGTTCGAAAGAAGAACGCTTCTGGATTCAGGAAGTCTTAACCCCCCAAGCAGAGGCGGGGTTCTTCGTCTTTGATGCGGTCGCGGCCTGGTTCGCGGATGCGCACACGAAGGTTCCCGACGATGTAGCCGCAATCCGGCGCATCGCCGCCCGATCGATCGCTCTCGAAACCCGCACGGTCTACTGGGACGCCATCCGAACGGCCCTCCAGACCTTCAATCCCTTTCTACTTTTGAGCGCCGCACCTCTGGTCCTTCGGGCCAAAATAAGAATGCATCAGGCTTACAACCGCGCCCACCGCGACAACGACACAACTTTACATTTCCGCTCTTCCCTCCTCGGCTCTGCGTAATCAGCGCAGATTATCGTCGAACACCTTCAACCGCCTGTTTAAACAGACCTGACTTTAGTCTTGATATATCCTGATAATGATGCTAAATTAGATGCATAGTGATGCACAAAGTGAATCATAAATACAGAGGGATGACATCATGAAAGCTATTACTCTAAGAAAAATACCACGCGAACTGGCTGAAATGGTCAAGGAACGAGCTCATTCCTCTCATACGAGTTTCAATAAGGCCGTCCTGTCCCTTCTGGAAGAACGAATGGGCGGCTCTACGACAAAACAGCAGCATAATGATCTGGACCATCTTTTCGGCTCCTGGAATAAGAGAGAAGCATCCCCGATTGATAAGGCTTTATCCCGGCAACGAAACATCGATAGGGAGTTGTGGAAATGACCCGTTTCCTGCTCGACACCTCCGCTTATTCCCTGTTCATGCGCGGACATCGGGATGTTCAGGCCTTTTTACAGCAGGCTGATGAGATATTCTTCAATCCGGTTATTATCGGTGAATTAAAAGCGGGATTCATCAAAGGCGGTAACCCCCGAAAACATGAGGCGGAGCTACGTTCATTTCTTGAATCTCCTCGAGCACGCCTGATCCCGATCGATGAAGAAACCGCTGACTGTTATGCGGTGATCCTCAATGGACTCTGGCGAGCTGGAACTCCCGTACCCACCAATGATTTGTGGATTGCGGCCAGCGCAATGCAGCATGGTCTGAAAGTTTTAACCGCTGATGGCCACTATCTAAAGATCCCTCAGGTAATAGCCGAATACCTTCAACCGCCTGTTTAAACCTGGCGTTTTCCTTTGATAACAAACACAATTCATCTACAATACCCTTGATGAAAATCCGGTGGCATTTTTTTATACTACTTTTCTCATGCGCTGGGATTCTGTACTCAGCCCCAAATTCTACTTCCCTTGAACAGCGCGTTATTGAACATACGTGTCCCAACGGCATCAAGCTTCTGATCCTTGAGCGCCATTTTTCTCCTACTGTAGCCATACGCATGATGTTCCGCACAGGTTCCGTAGATGAAGTCAGCGGCAAAACCGGCCTCGCTCACATGTTCGAACACATGATGTTCAAGGGCACGCCCACGCTCGGCACTCGCGACTACGCCGCGGAGCGCCCACTTCTTGAACGCATTGATGAACTGCATCGCGCCATTGATGCGGAAAAAGCCAAGGGTCTCAAGGGGGACCAGGCGCTGATAGATAATAATTTTCAGGAGATTCAGAATCTCGAACGGAAAGAAGCGCAACTGTTGGTCGAAAACGAACTCTGGGACCTTTATGAAACAGAAGGCGCTTCCGAGCTTAATGCCGCGACCAGCCGGGATTTTACTCAATACGTGGTTGACCTGCCTTCCAACAAGATTGAGCTCTGGGCTATCCTTGACTCCGACCGCCTGAAAAACCCGGTTTTCCGCCAGTTCTACCAGGAGCGCGATGTGGTCGCGGAAGAGCGCCGCATGCGCGTGGACACAAATCCCGTGGGCAAGTTATTGGAAATTTTTCTCGCCGAAGCCTATACTGCGCATCCGTACCGCTTTCCGACGCTGGGCTGGCCTTCGGATTTAAGCCATCTAAATGTTGGCGATCTGGAGGATTTTTATCACCGCTGTTATACGCCGGACCGACTGACTATCGCGATTGTCGGCGACGTTGATGCCGCGAAAACCATTGACATGGTAGACCGTTACTTCGGGACCTGGCAGGCTGCGCCATCGCCTGTTACATTCAAAACCGAAGAGCCGGTCCAGGACGGCTTGAGGCGAATATCCGTACGCACTCCGGCCCAGCCGTATGTTCTTATCGGATTTCCTGTCGCTACTTATCCGGACCCTGATTACCCGGTGGATTTCGCCATCGCGCAACTGCTGGGCGAAGGAACGACTTCGCGCCTTTATCAGGCTCTCGTGCAGCGCCGACAGCTTGCATCGGCTATCGAGGCTTCAAGTGACGAACCCGGCGAGCGATACAACTCTCTCTTGATCATTTCCGCCGTGCCGCGCGCGCCGCACAACGCAGAGGAAGTCGAGCGCGCCGTCTGGCAGGAACTGGATAATCTCAAAAAGAAACCTATTGAGGACTGGGAACTCCAGAAAGTGCGCGCCGGGGTGGACATCGAACTCCTTCAGACAATGCAGACCAACAGCGGAATGGCCGATACGCTCGTCTACAACCAGACGGTATTCGGGGACTGGAAGCACATTCTCGAATTCCAGAAAAAAGTGGAAACGATCACTGCTCAGGACATACAGCGCGTTGCCAATAAGATATTCAAGGAATCGAAGGAAAACGTGGGAATGCTGGTGACGACATCAGAGCAAAGGGAAAAGGGAGAAGGGGGAAAGTAAGGATGAAAACCTTTTTCAAAATAACCGGAATCCTGTTTTTTACCTTTGCCCTTTGCCCTCTGCCCTGTTCTTTCAGCAATCCTCCGCAGCTGCCGGAGTTTCCGCCGCTCACTTTTCATCCGCCAAAACCCGCGCGGTACCAGATGGCGAACGGCCTGACCGTGTTCCTGCTCGAGGACCACGAACTGCCGCTCATTCGGGTTCAAATGCTTATCCGTGCAGGTTCGGAGTATGATCCACCCGAAAAAACAGGTTTGAGCGAAATCTTCGGAGAGGCGCTCACGCTGGGCGGCAGCCAGCATTATACGCCGGAGCAAATACAGCGCGGACTGGAAACCGCGGGCGCTACAATGTCTTTTGCCGTTTCCATGGAAAGCACAAGCGCTAGTTTTACCTGCCGCATTTCAGATTTTGACCGGTTTTTCCCTATTTTTACCGATGTTCTGGAGCACCCGCTTTTTCGCAAAGATTTTTTTGAAGTCGCCAAATCGAAGCAATACGAGGCGCTCCGCCGCATGAATGATGATCCGGCGGATGTCTGCCGCCGCGAATTCCACAAAGCTGCCTACGGAAAAGACCATCCCTACGCGCGCACGCCCACGCCGGAGACGCTTGACCACATCAAGCGCGATGATCTTCTCGAAATGCACGCGCGCTATTTCCACCCTAACAATTCTTATATCGCCGTATCCGGAGATTTTTCCGCTGACGAAATCAAACGCAAGCTCGAGCAGTCGCTTGGTTCCTGGGAGAAAAAAGAAGTGAGTTTCCCGAGCGTGCCGCGCGTGCAGCCCACTACTGCGAGGAAAGTTTTTTACGTGGAACAACCCATCACGCAAACCCAGATTCGCATCGGCGGCACAGGGTTCGCGCGGCTCAGCCCGGACCATTTCGCCTGGGAAGTGTTCGATGAACTCTGGGGCGGAAGCGGTACTTCGCGCATGTTCAAAGTGATTCGCACTCAGGAAGGCCTGGCTTACGCGGTTGGCAGCGCCTTCTCTGAGCCTGAAGACCTCGGATTGATCGTGGCCATTTGCCAGACGCGGGGACCGGAATCACCGGCAGCGATCCAAGCCATCCTCGATATCATGGGCGAGGTCAAGGATGCGCCTTTTACCGACAAAGAAATCGTTTCGGCAAAAGAGTCCATCCGCAACCGTTTCGTTGAAAACTTCACCTCTTCAGCGCAGATCGCGGGGGAAATCATGCGTTTGGAATACGACGGCTATCCCTCCGATTATCTTGATACCTATACGGAGAAGATCGGAGCTGTTACACGGGAAGACCTGCGCCGCGTGGCGCAAAAATATCTCCATCCCGAACAGTCCATCATCATGGTCGTCGGAGACCTGAGCCTTTTCTCAAAACCTATTTCCACATTCGGACAGCCTATCCCGATCAAGCTGGAAAATTACACCGAAGAATAGATAGCATAAAGTTATGGTGAGTCTGAAAACAAAAATGAAAAAGTATCCTGTTTTTTATCAAAAGGTGTGGAAGGCCTGCGCCGGTATTCCGGCGGGTGAAACGCGTACTTACGGTGAAATCGCCCGGTTGATCGGGCATCCAAACGCCGCCCGGGCCGTAGGTCAAGCGCTCGCCCGAAACCCATTCGCCCCTGCGATCCCATGTCATCGGGTTATCGGTTCAACTGGTCATCTAACAGGGTATTCTGGACCGGGCGGCCTGCGTCGTAAAGCCACTCTTCTCGCCAAAGAACACAAAAGCAAGACCTCCCGATAATCTAACGGATTCAATTCAAGCCGATAACGGGCCCAATTTTCCATGGGCCTGTTGGAACCTGATTTTTAGCCCTTCGACGGATGGTATCACCGCGGCACTTCCTGTAGGCTGAAGACATGGAAAATCCATCCTTAAGAGGCGGGATCAGTCAGGCGATTGATCAGCGGATCACATTTCCGCTGTTCAGAAATATTTATTTCAGCATCGCCCTGTGTTTCCTGGCTTTTAAGCCCTTACTGCTGCATATAAACTTCCTTGCCGGCATGGCTGCCTGCCAGGCTGCAGGCATTCAGGCCAACATGCAGCAGGAGCGCCTGCTGTCGCGAACGACAAAAAATAATTTTGACTTTTTAATCCGCAAAGCCGCGCGGAGGCACGGGGTTGACCCTCTTTTGATCAAAGCTGTCATTTGCGAAGAATCCGGATTTAATCCTCAGTGCCTTTCGCGCACAGGAGCGCGGGGACTCATGCAGATCATGCCCCGGACAGCGCGCTGGTATCATGTCAGAGGCTGGACGCAGCCCGAGGCCAACATCGATCTTGGGACCCGCTACCTTAAAGAGCAGTTGGTATCTTTTGACAACAACCTTCCCCTGGCATTGGCCGCTTATAATGCCGGCCCATACATGGTCAGGAAATACAAAAACATTCCTCCATTTGCTGAAACACGCCGCTACGTACGCAGAGTTCTTCATACTTATCACTCTTACCTTTAACAACAGCCTTCAACTGATTTATTGACGTATTGACAGTGCGTTTACGTTCTGTTAGTCTAGTGACGATCTCAGGGTATTTTTTAGAGGTCCGCAGTCTGTGTTACCGGCGGCGAGCAAACCAGAGAGGTGATCGAAGTGCGAGGCAAAGTTAAATGGTTCAATGATCAGAAGGGGTACGGTTTTATCGCCAAGGATGACGGCAGTGGCGACGTGTTTGTTCATTTCTCCGCAGTAACGGGAGAAGGCTTTAAATCGCTTGCAGAAGGCGACGCTGTGGAATTCGAAGTGGTTGATTCTGAAAAAGGTCCCAAGGCTGCTAACGTTTCAAAAGTAGCGTAAGATTAAAAGAAGCAGTGTCGAAAAACCCCGATCAATGATCGGGGTTTTTTATTGTGCGCGTGCCGTCATTCCCGCGAAAGCGGGAATCCGGCGGCGTCTGTGGCAACACCTCTGGACCCCCGCTTTCGCGGGAGCGACATCAACGGTGAAAGGTTTTTGTTAAGATATTCCTATGGATCTGGGATTTCTTAAACGTATTTTCGGTTCGCAAAACGAACGTACCCTCCGCAAACTCAATCCGCTGGTTGAGCAGGTCAACTCTCATGAGCCGGAAATGCGGACGCTTTCCGACGAAGCTCTCCGTGCAAAAACGGCCGAATTCAAAGAACGGCTGACGCAGGGCGCGACCATGGACGACCTTCTGCCTGAAGCCTTTGCCGTTGTTCGGGAGGCTTCCCGCCGCGCCATAGGGCTGCGCCACTTTGATGTTCAGATCCTGGGCGGGGTCGTTCTGCACCAGGGCAAAATCGCTGAAATGAAAACCGGCGAAGGCAAAACCCTCGTGGCAACCCTGCCGGCCTACCTTAACGCATTGCGCGGTTTGGGAGTTCACATCGTCACCGTGAACGATTACCTGGCCAAGCGCGACCGCCAGTGGATGGGACCAATTTATGAATTTCTCGGGCTAACGGTAGGTTTTGTCCAGCATGACATGCGTACGGCAGATCATAAGGCCGCATACGCATGCGATATCACCTTCGTCACCAACAATGAGATCGGATTCGACTATCTGCGCGACAACATGGTCGTGCGCGGCGAAGATCGTGTTCTGCGTTATCTGCCGCAGCCTGTGGAAAAAGACGGCATTTACCGCAGGCTTCCTTTCGCGATCGTAGACGAAGTCGACTCCATTCTCGTTGACGAGGCGCGCACCCCTCTCATCATTTCCGGGCCGGCGGAGGAATCTACCGAGAAATACGCTCAGGTCAACCGTTTGATCCCTCATCTGAAGGGCCGCATCGTAACGGAAAAAGAAGAGATCGACGCGAAATACACGGGAGAAGATCTCGGCAAGGGTGTTGATTATCTGGTCGATGAGAAGGCCCATAATGTGACTCTAACCGACCAGGGCAGTTCCAAATGCGAAAACCTTCTGGGGATTGAAAGCCTCTATGACGACGTTCAGGGGGAGTGGGTTCATCACATCAACCAGGCGCTGCGCGCGCACAATCTTTATCATCGGGATGTTGATTATGTGGTTAAAGACGGAGAAGTGATTATCGTAGATGAGTTCACCGGTCGGCTCATGCCGGGCCGCCGCTGGTCCGAAGGCCTGCACCAGGCGGTCGAAGCCAAGGAAAATATCCGCATCGCCGAAGAAAACCAGACTCTGGCAACCATCACCTTCCAAAATTTCTTCCGGCTGTATGAAAAGCTCGCGGGCATGACAGGCACGGCCATGACCGAAGCGGCGGAATTCTGGGAAATCTATAAGCTGGACGTAGTCGAGATTCCCACCAACAGGACCAACATCAGAATCGATTATGCCGATGTGATTTATCGTACCGAACGTGAAAAATATAACGCCATCGTGAACGAGGTAACCGGCCTCTGGAAAAAAGGACGTCCGGTGCTGGTAGGCACCCGATCCATCGAAAAATCGGAGAAGCTTTCCGCCATGCTGCGGCAGAAAGGCGTGCCGCATCAGGTCTTAAACGCCAAATTCCACGAGATGGAAGCGCAGATCATAGCGCAGGCAGGCGCCAAGGCGCAGGTGACCATAGCGACAAACATGGCCGGACGGGGAACGGACATCATTCTCGGAGGCAATCCTCCGGACGAGACTCAGGGAAAAACCATCTGCGAACTCGGCGGCCTTCATGTGCTGGGCACGGAGCGCCACGAATCCAGACGCATCGATAACCAGCTGCGCGGCCGATGCGGACGCCAGGGAGATCCGGGATCATCGAGGTTCTTTCTGGCCCTCGATGACGAGCTGATGCGGCTTTTCGGCACGGACCGCCTGAGCGGCATCATGGGAAAACTCGGCATGCAGGAAGGGGAAGACATTCAGCATCCATTCCTCACCCGCGCCATTGAAAACGCCCAGCGCAAAGTTGAAGCTATGAATTTCGACATCCGCAAGCAGCTGCTCGAATACGACAATGTCATGAACAAACAGCGCGAAATGATTTACTCACTGCGCAATCAGATTTTAGACGGGAGCGATGTTTCCAAAACGGTCAGCGAAATGATCGATGAGACCCTGGAGGAGCAGCTCAATCAGTGGGCTCCGCCCAAAGCGATTCCCGACACTTGGGATACAGGCGCCATGTACGAATGGCTTTTGCACACGTTCGGTAAGACCGCCGGGCTGGATGCGGCGGGCTGGTCGCATCTTTCAAGGCCGGAGATGGAAGAAAAAGCGCATGAATCTGCGCAGGCTGCGCTTGATGCTCGGGAACAGGAACTGAGCGCCTCCTTATTCCACCAGCTGCAGCGAATGGTGCTGCTGCAGACCATGGATGTCGCCTGGAAAGAACATCTCTATGATCTGGACCAGCTTAAAAAGGGCATAAGCCTGCGCGCCTATGCCCAAAAGGATCCGTTAATCGAATTTCAGCACGAAGCATTCAATCTTTTTACCGCAATGATGAACCGTATCCGCGTACAGACCGTCGAATATTTCTTCAAGATGCGTCTGGCCGTATCCGCAGGCGACGGAGCCGAGGCCGCCCCTGCCCCGGATTTGACGCCGCGTTCGGTTTTCGCCAGGGGGCGCGCGGAAAAACCGGAATTCATGGGCCCGGGTTCCGCGCAACAGGCAAACGATCCTTTATCTTTCACGCCGGCAATCCGTAAGCCGGCATCCGGCAGTTTTGATAAAGGGCTAGATTCCCCGCTGACTGCCGCGGGGAATGACAAAAAAAAGATGTCCACGACGGCTCCTCACAAAATCGGGCGCAATGATCCCTGCCCCTGCGGCAGCGGCAAGAAATACAAAAAGTGCTGCGGCCGATAGATAGGGCAAAGGGAAAAGGGAAAAAGGCAAAGGTGAGGTAGTTTGCTTATTAAGAAGGTTGTATCCAAACTTTTGCCCTTTGCCCTTTTACCTTTTACTTCGTCGGTTTTAACCATCCTTATCTTTCCCAAATTTAATCTAGACGTGCTCGCCTGGGTGGCGCTTGTCCCGCTGATGTATTCAATCAATGCGGAATGTAGATTTCGGAGTGCGGAAGAAGGAATTCTTAATAGAAAATACCAACTTCCACATTCCGCATTCCGCATTCCGCATTCAAGTCGTTCTTTCTTTCTTGGTTGGATCTCCGGCACAATTGCATATACTGGGATACTTTACTGGATCGTTGTCACTTTCAACGCCGCGCATCAGGGTTATTGGCTTTCCATTCCATCCCTACTCCTGCTGGCGGCGTATATAGGATTGTTCTGGGGTATCTGGGGAATTTATCTGACCCGGATTCACGAGACGATCCTCTTTCCGGTTATGGCTGCAGCCGGCTGGGTAACAATGGAATATCTGCGCACGTATTTTCTCTCAGGATTCCCCTGGGCCCTGCTGGGCGATTCCCAGGTAAGGCATTTGAGTCTTATTCAAATCAGTTCATTCACTGCGGTCTACGGAGTATCTTTCCTGATTGTTCTCGTAAACGCCACGATCGTTCTCTTACTTAGAAAAAAAACATTCAGCGCAGTCCTAATCACGGCGATTATTTTCAGTAGCGTTTATGCCTTTGGAAGACACAGGGTTCACACCTGGCATCCGGAGGGGAAAAACGTCCGTGTGGCTCTTCTTCAGGGGAATATTGATCAATACATGAAATGGGACATCGCCTACGAAAATGCCATCAAGACAACCTATGCCGACCTCGTTCAAAAGGCTTCGGCATCGCATCCGGATTTAATCGTCTGGCCGGAAACATCAGTTCCCGGCTACCTTATGCAGGACCCGCCGCTGCAACGCTGGCTGAAGAGCGTTATCAAGCCCACCGACGCTTTGAACCTCGTCGGCGCACCCAGCCTTCAAGGGGAAAGCTCACTTAATGCGGCTTTTCTTTTGAGCCCGGAAGGGTACATCCTTGGCAGGTATGCAAAACGGCACCTTGTACCATTCGGAGAAATTGTTCCCTTTGGTTTTTTACTCGGCCACTGGATTCATGTCCTGAATGAGCTGGGAGGATTTGCCGCTGGCCGGGACGAGGCGGTCCTTACCGCACCGGCATATAAAGCCGGAGTAAATATATGCTACGAAGCTATTTTCCCGAATCTTGTGCGGCAATCGGTTCTTGAGGGAGCCGGGTTCATAGTCAACCTGACGAACGACGGATGGTATATGCGCACAGCCGCTCCATACCAGCACTTTGTTCCCAACGTTTATCGAGCAGTGGAAAATAACCGCTGGCTGGTGCGTGCGGATAATACAGGAATTTCCGCTATCATTGATCCCGTGGGACATGTGGTTGCCGCAACCCCCATTTTTCAAAACACATGGGTCGAGGGGACAGTTTTGGCAGAGGGAACAAAAACTTTTTACACTAAATACGGCGATGTTTTCGCCTGGTTTTGTGTGCTTGTCTCACTACTGAGTATTATCTGAATATGAACAGACCACTGGAAACACCGAAAATACATACACGGAATAAGGATGGGTTCACGCTCGTTGAGCTGATAGTTGTTGTTGCGATTATCGGAATTTTGGCTTCCATAGCCATACCCCAGTTCGCCGGGCTAATTTCAAAAGGTCAGGAAGCGACCACGAAAGGCAATCTGGCATCGCTGCGCTCGGCGCTATCCATATATTACAGTGACACGGAAGGACATTATCCTTACGATGATCTGACGTCGCTGTCATCAAATTCAAAATATTTGTCGGCCATTCCCGCGGCAAAGCTGCCGGCAATGTCCGGCTATAATACCGGCCATCCGGATAACTCCGTGGTTGCAACTCCTTCCGTTACCGATGCCGGCGGCTGGTCTTACGATAACTCCGGCGACGCCAATTTTGGCACTATCGTGGTCAATTGCATGCACAGCGATTCCAAAGGAATTTCCTGGAGCTCCTATTAAAATGACCAGCTGGCATCGTTTTGATCCAGACGATACCGGTCTCTTCGACGATAAAGAAGAGGCTGCGCCGAAAACCCAGAAGCTTCTTAAACATCTGGACGATCTGCAATACCGGCTTTATGCCGAAGGTAAACGTTCGCTGCTCATTATCCTTCAGGGGATGGATACTGCAGGCAAAGACGGAACCATCCGTCATGTTATGAGCGGCGTCAGTCCTCAGGGCTGCAGGGTCACTTCCTTCAAAGCGCCGACTCCGGAAGAACTTTCCCACGATTTCCTCTGGCGCATCCATCGCGCCGTTCCGCCTGCGGGATCCATCGGCATTTTTAACCGCTCGCACTACGAAGACGTGCTTATCACGCGCGTACACGGGCAGGTTCCCGATAAGGAAGCGGAACACCGCTTCAACCGGATCAATGATTTCGAGAAACTGCTCGTCAAGGAAGGAACGGCTATTCTCAAATTCTATCTGGGCATTTCTAAAGAAGAACAGCGAAAGCGTCTGGAGGAAAGGCTTCAGGATCCACAGAAACGCTGGAAAATTTCACTTGCGGACATCCACGAGCGGAAATTCTGGCATCAATATCAGACGTACTACCGCGACGCCATCCATGCGACCAGCACGAAGCACGCGCCCTGGCGCCTGATTCCGGCCAATCATAAGTGGTACAGAAATTTTCTCGTTGCCCATATCATCGTAAAGACTCTGCGGGAGATGAACCCGCAGTACCCGCCCGTTTCCAGAGACCTTCGCAGCGGCAAAATCCGGATTATTTAGGAAGGAACACCCGCTGTCAACTGCTTCAAACGGAAGTTCTCCAGCATATATTGGACTACTATATTGGAGACATTCTGCTTCCGGGTCACCAGCCAGAGTCTTTTAATAATTCCCATTGATCCGCGTCCCAGGCGGATAAGTCGTTTTGCCTTCAGATCAGCTGCCACAGCCACATCCGGCAAAGGCGCTGCTCCCAATCCTTTCAGCGCGATAAGCCTCAGCAGTTCGGTGTCATCCACCTCCGCCACAACATGGGGCCTCACTTTGTAATGTGTGAGAAATTGGTCAACCCCGGCCCAGATAGGACTCGCTCGCGTTGGCAGAAGGAGGGAAACTTTGGAGAGGTCAGCCGGGAAAGTTTTTATGTAGCGCGCAAATCTTGGCGTGGCGACAAAAACGATACCTAAAGATCCTATCTCAGTGCGGTTAAATTCATCGGAATTCCCTGGCGCCATGCCTCCCTGTTCCGTCAAAACTATATCCAAAGTATGAGTCTGTAGGCCTTCTTCCAGATCGCCCCAGCTGCCCTCGCGTATGGTGACATGCGTATTGGGTTTGTAGCGGTAAATTGTCTCTACCAGGCGTACCATGATTTGCTTAGAAACGCTGGCATCAACACCAAGGCGAACTGACAGATTCATCTGAGGTGAATGATGGCGAAGCATGTCCGTTAATTCCTGAGACATACCGAAAATGTCATTAGCATACCCGAGTGCGATCCGTCCCTCATCCGTCAGAATCAGTTTCTTTTTCTCACGGGTAAAAAGCCTGGTTCCCAAATCTTTTTCAAGCTGAATAATCTGAGCGCTTACAGTTGACTGTCCCAGATAAAGTTTCTGTGCGGCCTTTGTAATGCCGCCTTCCCGGGCGACCATCCAGAAATAATAAAGGTGGGCATGATTAAGAATAATCATCGTTTAAACCGCATATCTTTTCGATATTATGCATTTTACAGAAGATTTCAGGAAAGGTAGATTTCTTGTGCATTCATAATTACAAGGAGGATAGCGTGAAAAGGTATTTATTAGGAATTAGTTTTGTTTCTATGGGGATTTTCTTGTTTACCGGCTGCCATTCGCGCAAAGTAGCCAAACCGGTTGTGCCGCTGACCAAAGCAGCAGCAGCCGTTAATCGGGAACCCTCCATACGGAACAAAGAATACAACGAGATATCGGACTTGAAAACTGTACATTTCGACTACGACAGTTCAAGTATCCGCCCAAGAGACGCCAATATACTTAAGAAAAACTACGACGTTATCGTACAGCATCCCGATTGGGAATTCCTGATCGAGGGCAACTGCGATGAGCGTGGCACAGAGGCCTACAACCTGGGCCTTGGACAAAGGCGGGCTGCCGCAATCCGCAAGTATTATATGGCCCTGGGGATCAGCGGCTCACGCATAGCCACCATTTCCTACGGCAAGGAGAAACCTCTTTGCGCCGAGTCCAGCGAGAGCTGCTGGCGGCGGAATAGGCGTGGAGACACCAAATCCCGCATTTCTGAACAGGCATCTCAAACTCAATAGCAAGGAGACAGTATGGTTTCCACAAAACGCCACATGGCGTGTGGACAGGACCACGGTGAGATCATACTCCTTTAACACTAATGCTCAGGAAGTCACAACAAAGAAACCGTGAAGCGAGGATATCTTGAATGACGAAAAGTCGCAGGAAAATTGATCTATGGACAACTATGGATCAATGGATAGTCCGGGCGAGCCGGCATTTGGCCATGGGACGTATGATTCCTTTGAGAGAATTCCAACGATTGCTGAAAGAAAACATTGATCTACTGGAAACTTCGTCTTCATTAAGAGCCAGTCACTTTCTGAACAGGTTTGGGAACTTATTTCGGGAAGAACAAAAACCTCTGCTGCGAAAATCATGGGAGCGCTGGGCTCAAAACAGGAACCGGGTAGCGAAAAAAAGGCGCAGGCATACGCCGACGGTAAAATGAAGCGCGGGGCCCTAAGTCCTGCGGGAACCAGATAGCCATTTTCGACGATCAAAATAAATCCTAAAATCTTTTCATGGATAGCCTTACCGCAATCTTTAACCGGCTTAAAACTCCCGGCAAATCGAAATATCTCACCGTATTGGCTCTGGTCGTTGGGGCAGTGGCCGGGGTTGCTGCGTTCATTTTTGTCAGACTGACGGAACTGGTCCATCTTTATGTGAATCATCTTGCTCAATGGCACACTTCACTATTAAGTCGAGTTGTCCTGATCCTGGCGCCGGCGGCTGGTGGATGGGTCGCGGGTTGGCTCATCCAAAAGTACGCGCTGGCATACCGCGGGACCGGGACAGCGCAGGTCATTTACAGCATCCGCCGCCGGACCGGCCATATCCCGACAATCGTGACGATTGCCAAAACTCTGGCAAGCGCGCTGACTATAGGAACAGGGGGATCGGCCGGACCGGAGGGACCGGCTGTCCAGATCGGCGCCGGAATCGGCTCGACTATCGGCCGATGGCGCCGGCTTCCGCCTGATTACCTGCGGACGCTTGTGGCAGCCGGAGCCGCCGCAGGCATTGCTGCCGTGTTCAATGCGCCCATCGCAGGCGTCATGTATGCTCTTGAGGTCCTGCTCCGGCAGATCGCTTCGCAGTCTTTCGTTGTTGTGGTTTTATCTACGGTCACAGCTTCGATTGTTTCTTATGCCCTGATTGGCCATCGGATTTTCCTGAAAGCTCCCGCCTTTTACACTGGACATCCCGCGGAATGGATCGCTTACCTGGTTCTTGGCGTACTTGCCGCCTTTGCCGCCCGATTTTTTACAGCGATTTATCTGTCCGTGGAGAAAAGGTTCAGTGAATTGTCCAATTGGAGCATTGCGGCGCGGGCCATGCTCGGCGGTCTGCTGGTAGGGATATTGGGGTTTGCCTGGCCCGACATACTGGGTTCAGGGCGGGGAATTGTACTTACAACCCTGCAGGCAGGGCCGTCGGTTCAGTTCGGTGTTTTCCTTTGCCTTCTGCTCCTTATTGGGAAAATGCTCGCAACTTCTTTTAGTCTCGGTTCCGGAGGTTCCGGAGGACTTTTTGTGCCGACTCTTTCGATGGGAGCCCTGCTCGGAGCGCTGGTAGGCAAAGGGGTGCATCTGGCGCTGCCGCAGGCCGCGCCGATATGGGCTTATGCGCTTCTTGGCATGGGAGCGATGTTTGCCGGCTTTACCTATGCGCCGTTTACATCGGTGCTGCTGCTGTTCGAAATGACCAACGATTACCCGATTGTTCTACCTCTAATGGCTATCGTAGGCGTGACCATGATCGTTTCCCGGACGCTTGACCGGAACAGCCTTGATGCCCACGAACTCGGACGTAAAGGCCTTCGCCTGCACGAGGATGTGGAACTTGCCGCTCTTGAACATGTGACTGCGCAGGAAGTGATGGCTTCTCCGGTGGAATCGATTCCGGAAGGGATGTTGTTAAAAGACGTTGCCCAGTGGATGGCGCAAAAAAGCCATTCCGGAGCTCCCGTGAATAATGAATCCGGGGAAATCGTAGGGTTTATTACTTTAAACGAATTGCACGAGGCCTACAGCGAAACCGATGAGCTGTCGGAAATTTGCGTAGCCAAAGATGTCATGCGGATGGATTTTCCAATCATGCATCCCGCGGAAAGCCTCACCGAAGCAGTCCGCCGCATGCAGAAGGAAAACATCGACCGTATTCTGGTCGTTGATCCGGCCCAGACTGATCGCGCATTAGGAATCATTACCAAAAGCGACGTTCTAAAAATATATCACCGACTTCTGAAATAACTTAATCCTTTACTTTTGATCAAACAGGATATAAAAATCTGGAGAAATCAGATTACCCCAGATGTTTGTTTCAAAACATTTTTATCTTCCTTTATTGATCACTTTGCTGGTTTTGGCGCCGGAGCTGGCAGTTGCTGCTTCAGGCACGGATGCCGCAGCATTTCTTGATATTCCCATAGGCGCCGCTCCCGCGGCGCTGGGTTCAGCCTTCACCGCGCGCGCCACTGATGCTTACGCTCCCGTCTGGAATCCCGCGGGGCTGGGTTTTGTCGATGGGTTCAAATTTTCCGGAACAGAATCATCCTACCTTCAGGGCATTCACTACGATTATCTGGGCATGGCCACGCATGGCCTGGGTCTCTCGGTACAATATCTTGGATCAGGCGATATTACCTCCCGTGATGAGCAGGGGAATGTTACCGGAACTTATTCCGCATCGTTTGCCGCTTATTCGCTGGCTTACGGCCGGAAAATTACCGGCAGCTGGTCTGTTGGCCTGACGGCCAAAGCCATTACAGAATCAATCTCCGACGTCTCGGCGCGGTCCTATGCCGGTGATATCGGTACTCTTTACCGATTCAACGACCGGTTGTCGCTTGCGGCTGTGGCGGCGAATATAGGGCCTCCTCTTACGATGGTCAGCGAAAGCGATCCTCTGCCGCTGTCGTTCCGCGCCGGTTTTCTATACAAGCTGATGTCCTCGCTGGATCTTTCGTTGGAAGGCGTGGATCGCCGCGGCGGACCGTTCAGCGGAAGCGGCGGGCTGGAGTGGAATTATGACGAAATCCTTTTGCTGCGCTTCGGAATGGATTCCAGCCACACGCAGGGCCTGCCCGGATACAGCGCTTTAACCGCCGGAGTGGGAATTCGTTTCTGGGGACAGGAGTTTTCCCTGGCCTGGCTTCCTTACGGCGATCTGGGAAATGCTTTTGATTTTTCACTGGACCTGCGGTTTGGCGGAGCATCACATCAGGAAGGGAAAAAATCTCCTGAACGAATGGAAGGTGAAAACCTTTTAGATTCACAAGGAAACGAGATAAACAGATGAATGACAATCCCAAAGTTGAAAGTACAAAGTTAAAAAAAGGTTTTTCAAATAAAAAAGTCTTTATTCCATTTTTTTACCTTTTACTTTTTATTTTTTACCTGCCGTCAGTGGGCGCTGAGCCGCTGATCGCGTTAAAGGGCCACATCTCTCCACAGATCCACGGCGCCATCCTGGTAGGGAAAAACCCATCTGACGAGACGATTTCCCTGAGCCTCCTGGTCAACATCGATCCCGCGCAGATGGATCAGGCGCTTCATGATATTTACGGTCCGGGAGGATCAAGACGCTTTCTCCGGCCGTATGAATTCGCGGAAAGATTCGGGGTGGCAGATAAGCGGCGGGCGCTGAAGGATTTCGCCGCCCAAAACGGCTGGGCTGTTGACAATTCCAGGGACAATCCCCGCAGCATGATCGTAAAAGTTTCCGCGCGTTCCGGCGATATTGAAAAGACCCTGCATATCCAGTTAAACCGCTACCAGTTGCCGGACGGGCGGGTCTTCCGAGCGCACGAAACGGATCCGCAGATACCGGCTTCTATCGCGCCCCATTTAAGCGCAATCTTCGGGCTTTCAAACGTTCCGGGCATTTTGCGTCCGCATCTGCGAATGCCGTCCGCAATCGGCGCTTCACCCCGAACTCTTAGCGGAACGAGCGGCCCGAATAATGGACTTTCTCCTTCTGACATCAAAACTATTTATGGGCTGAGTTCGCTGCCGTCTACGATGAACGGATCCGGGCAAACCATCGCCCTTCTTGAGCTGGATGGATACGCCCCTTCGGACATCCAGAGCTATAAAACCAGGTTTAACTTGTCAGGCGGGATGGTGACGCCTGTGAGCGTGGATAATGTGCCGAACCTGTGCGGCAAAAATCAGAATCAGCCGTGCAATTCCCAGACGCTGCAGAATGACGGCGGCATGGGAGAAGTAGCGCTGGATATCGAAATGGCGCTGGCCCTGGCCCCGGACGCGGCGATCCGGGTCTATATTTCCAGCAACACCAATCAGGCGGTGATTGACGCTTATGATGCGATTGCGACGGAAGATATCGCCAAAGTCGTAAGCACCTCATGGGGTATGGATGAGCAGGATCTTGGCGAAACGATTATCAATAAGGAGGCCGTTTTTTTTCAGGAGATGGCGCTTCAGGGGCAGACGGTATTCGCCGCATCCGGCGATAACGGCGCCTACGATTGCTATGAAAGCGCCAATCGCAGTCTGCAAAACCAGCTCTGTGTTGACGATCCGGCATCCCAGCCATGGGTGACGGGCGCCGGAGGAACAAGCCTGTCCGGCTCGGTATCAGATCCTGCGGAAACCACCTGGAATAACGGCTCCGCTTCAAAGGGAGCCTCGGGTGGCGGCGTAAGTACGGTCTGGCCAATTTCTAATTCGGCGACAAATCCCGGTTACTCTTTCCAGATGGGCGTTGCGGGGACGGCTTCCCAGCAGGCACGGAACGTTCCGGATGTTGCTCTCAACGCCGATCCGGAATCTTCTCCTTACAGCGTTTATGTGGGAGCGGGATGGGATCTTTACGGGGGGACAAGCGCAGCCGCTCCCCTTTGGGCGGCGCTAACGGCGCTGATCAATCAGCAGCGCGCCTCCCTTTCGCAGGATGCGCTGGGGTTTGCCAATCCGGTTTTCTATGAGACAACGCTGAGCGCGGCCGCTTATACGTACGTGTTCAACGACGTAACCACGGGAAATAATCTCTATTACTCCGCCCACGCAGGTTACGACAACGCAACGGGCCTGGGATCCTTCAAAGGCGCCGCCATGATAAGTTTCATCAACGGCACACCCTTTATTTTCAGCCTTAATCCAGCGGCTTCATCGCCCGGAGGGCCGGCGTTTAACCTGACTGTGAACGGCATGAATTTCGTATCAGGATCGTCGGTTACCTGGAACGGCTCTCCTCTCCCCACCACCTATTTCAGCAGCACGCAATTGCAGGCATACGTCAGCGCCGCCTATATCGCCGCCGCAGGACAAGCCCAAATAGGGGTGACCAATCCGGGACCCATAACCACTCTGTCCCCAATGGTTTTTTCGATCCAGTATCCCGGCTATGTGACCGCCCTGTCCAATGTCTATGCTTTCCCCAACCCCTGGGATATCCGGCATAACTCCGCGCACAGGTTTGTTACATTCGCGAATGTTCCGGCGGGCGCTGTGGTTAAGATTTTTACGATTTCCGGATTCCTCGTGAAAACGATAGACGTTCCCATTTCGGGGGCGATATGGGATCTCACCAATGACTCCGGCCGGAACGTTGCCTCAGGCCTGTATTTTTATCTCATCAGCAACGGCGACAGTACAACCACAGGGAAAATCGCCATTATAAAGTAAAAATACTTTGTAACCTTTTCGGTCTTTAGTGCGTCTAATGGCCGCAATGCAAACTTACACTACCCCGCAGTCCTTTCCTGTAACATGGTCTCCCGCGCAATACAGGCCTGCCAGAGATCTGATTCACAGCCACCGCGTAATATTAAAAGAGATGGAAGGATTCTTTATCGAAAATCCACGCTTCCGGACAATCGCAGAAGCGCTCAAACGGACCGTTGTCTCGCATGCCATGCTGCAGAACGACATCGCCCATTCATTTTTCAAAAGAAAACCGTTTATCTGGAAATGCATTTTAAAGGAACTCTCATATGAACATCAGCGCATCATGGATCTTCTGGATCGCATACTGGCTGCGCCCTCCGGGCACAAAATCGAACTGGATGCCCTGGTCCGGCGGGTTCGGACATTAATCCGCAGGCATTTATACACCGAGCAAAAATTTCTATCTCCCTTATCTGACGGGATCGTCGTCATGCCGTCGATACGTAAAGCGCCATCCCTGAAATCTCCCGCTCCGAAAACCGTTCCACTCGAATTATTCGACCTTTCCTGAAGTCGAATCAGCCGATCAGCGGTCGTTCCGGCGCCGGTAAAACCAACTCTAAAATAGAGCAAATTCGTAATCTCCCTGTAACATTCATCTGCTAACCCTATAAGGA
>CAZSAL010000029.1:0-34552 GCA_964604825.1 uncultured Elusimicrobia bacterium | reverse complement strand
TGCCAGGATACCAATGATTGCGACTACGATCATCAGCTCAATGAGAGTAAACCCTCTTTTGTTTTTAATCATGTCTATGTCACCTCCCTCTGTTGCTTCTTGGACTGCTTTGAGTTTATTACTGATGTCGAGGACTGTCAAGCAGACAATCGTAAAATTAATAAAAATTTACATCTTTGGCGGGAAAGAAATAAATCGTTAACCTTCTTTGCCGGCAAGCTGACTCATTTCAAATATAGGAAGGAACATGCAGATAACAATAGTTCCAACAATAACTCCCATAATGCAGATTACGATGGGTTCGATCAGAGAAGTCAGGGCTTTAATGGAATTATCAACCTCCTGATCGTAAAAATCAGCGATTTTTGTAAGCATTATTTCCAGGTTTCCAGATTCTTCGCCTATGGAAATCATCTGTATCACCATTGTGGGAAATACGCCGGACTTTTTCAGCGGATCGGCGATTTTTGCTCCTTCGCGAATTGATTCCCGGCATTTAATGATCGCCCCTTCGATGACTTTATTCCCTGAAGTTTTGGCCACGGTCTCAAGCGCCTGCATGATGGGAACCCCGGATTTAATCAGTGTCCCGAGCGTGCGGGTAAATTTTGCTATCGCCACTTTCTTGATAAGATCGCCCAATACGGGAATTTTTAGAAGCTGCTTGTCTACGGCGAAATGGCCCTGAGAAGTGCGGTAATATTTTCTGAAAGCGAAAACAAGGATAATGGGTATGGCAATAACCACCAATATGTGGGAACGGAGGAAATCAGAAAAGTTGATGAGTATTTGTGTCGGCGCCGGCAATTCCTGGCCAAAACTGGAGAAAATCTTTTTGAAAGTGGGTATGACGCCGACGAGAAGAAAAAGAGTAATCGCGGATGCCACGATAGCTATTACCAAAGGATAGACCATGGCTCCCTTAACTTTGCCTTTTAATTCCTCCGCTAATTCAAGGTAATTGGACAACCGGTCCAGAATCGTATCCAGGACGCCGCCGGCTTCACCCGCACGCACCATTGAAACGTAGAGTTCACTGAAGGCTTCCGGATGTTTTTTTAATGCGTCAGCCACGGCTACGCCGCTTTCGATATCAAGGCGGATCGCGGTGATAACCTTCTTGAAAGAAGGGCTATCGATCTGCTCGCAAAGGGTATTCAGGCTCTGCACAATTGGAACGCCGGCGGAAACCAGAGTTGACAGCTGTCGGCTGAAAATAACCAGATCCTTGCTTTTAATGCCGCGTTTAAAGATTTTTTGTCTCGAAATTATCCCCTCCCCACTGCTTTTAATCTCGGAGATAGAGCGGACGGACATACGCTGGCTTCGCAGTTTATCGAGAGCTGCGCGTTGAACCGGCGCTTCAATAGTGCCTTCAACGATCTTGCCGAAATTGCTGCGCGCGATATATTTAAATTGAGGCATATGCCCGGTTTATTTCCCCTGTATTGTGCCTTTCTGCATCAGGCGTTTTAACTCTTCCGAGTCCATCGAGCAGGAAAGAGCCGTTTCAAAACTGATTTGTTTGCGGTTGTATAGATCAAGCAATGACGCATTCATTGTCTGCATGCCGTATTTTGCGCCGGTCTGCATGGCGGTGGGGATCTGCTCGGTTTTTGACTCCCGGATCAAATTGCGGATTGCCGGTGTGACTATCAGAACTTCTGTTGCCAGCGCCCTTCCTGCTCCGCCGATCTTGGGAATAAGCTGCTGGCTGAAAACGGCCTGGAGCACAAATGAAAGCTGCGCGCGGACCTGTGATTGTCGTTCCGTAGGAAAAACGTCAATGATGCGGTTAACAGACTGCGCGGCATCCGTAGTGTGAAGGGTAGCGAAAACCAGATGGCCGGTTTCAGCTATCGTTATCGCAGCCTCGATTGTTTCCAGATCGCGCATTTCTCCAATGAGTATGATGTCCGGATCCTGGCGGAGCACATGTTTCAAAGCCTGCGCGAAGGTTTGCGTATCGCTTCCCACCTCGCGCTGATTGACTATGCATTTTTTGTTAAAGTGCAGGAATTCGATGGGATCTTCAACTGTCACAATATGACCCTGCTCGCGATCGTTAAGATAATCCAGCATCGAAGCCAGGGTCGTAGATTTTCCGGAGCCAGTCGGTCCAGTAACGAGTATCAGCCCTTTAGGAAGGTTGAGCACGCTGAATACCGCCTGCGGCAGCCCGAGTTTATCCAAAGAAGGGATATTCTGCGGGATGGACCGGAGAACCGCTCCTATAGAGCCGCGCTGACGGAAGACATTCATGCGGACACGTCCAATATTTTTGATGCTGAAGGAAACGTCCAGTTCATGTTCCGATTCGAAGCGCTGTTTCTGAGAATCGGTAAGCAGGGAATAGACCAGATGCTGACAGACATCAGAAGTGAGTTTTTGAAGTGACATCTGAGTGACCTGCCCGTCGATCCTCAAGGCAGGAGGAGATCCTACAGTCAGATGCAGGTCCGATGCGCCTTTTTCAGTCATTGTGGTTAAAAGCTGCGCCATGTCGATCATGGAAGGAATGGTGTTCCCGCTGTCGCTCATATGATGGTTACCCCCGCCGTTGAATGGGTTTTGGCCTGCGCCTGCAGCGCCGTGAGAGCTGCGGCGTCGATAATATCTTCTGCTGAACAGCCGCGCGATAAATCGTTGACGGGTTGCTTCATTCCCCATAGAATGGGGCCGACGGCCCGGCATCCGCCCAGCCGCTGCACGAGCTTATAGGCGATATTGCCGCAGTTGAGATCCGGGACTATAAGAACATTTGCTTCCCCTGCAATTGAGGAACGGCCTGCTCCTTTGATTTGGGCTGAGAAACTGTCCAAAGCGGCGTCAGCCTGCCATTCCCCTTCGAAAATCAGCGTTGGCGCATCCTCTCGTGCGAGCCTGAGAGCTTCCCGCACTTTTCTGACTGATTCGTAATCGGCGTTTCCCAGAGTCGAAAAGGAAAGAAAAGCCACTTTGGGCTGCCGGGCCATAAAAAAGGTCCAGGCTTCGGCTGCGCCGACGGCAATTTGGGAGAGTTGTTTCGCTGAGGGATCTGGAACAACAGCGCAGTCGGCCAGAAGCACAGTTCGCGGCGTTTCGTTTCCAACAGGATGGCTTTCCAGAAAGAACAATCCAAAAAGAGTTGGCGAATGAGGAGTTAAACCGATTATAGGAAGCGCGGCGCGCAGGGTATCGACGGTTGTTCTCGTTGCGCCACCGACGAAGCCCTCCGCTTCGCAGCGTTTTAACGCCAGACAGCCAAGAATCAAAGAATCGCTCAGAGCGGTTTTGGCTTCGTCAAGTGACAATTTATTGAACTTTCTGCATTCCATGAGCTGACGCGCCCATTCTTCTTTTTTTTCAGAGGAAAACAGAGAACCGTCAAGACAATGAAGTTCGTCCCTGGCCATTCCTTGTTTTTCCCATAAGGTCTCGATCAGGGAAAGACGTCCGGCCAGAACTGGTATCGCAATCTTTTCGCGGGTCAAATGCGCTGCCGCCTGGACGGCCCGGACATCTTCGCCATCTGCAAGAATAACACGACAGAGAGAAACTGCCGCTTTCCGGCGGAATTCATTCCATAACAGGGTCATTGTGGTGTTCTTGTTAACAGGAATAAACAATAAAGTCAACGGCCAAATTGAAGAACCGTGAGCGGCTTCCTAAGGATTAGCGTTCCGGGCCCAGTTACGCAGCGCTTTTTCCACCGCAGCAGGGACCAGCCCGCGGACATTTCCTCCAAGCCGGGAAACTTCCCGCACAAGGCTTGAAGAAAGGTAGGTATATTTTGCGTCCGGCATCAAGAATACCGTTTCGAAATGACTGTCCTGCCGCCTGTTCATTAAGGCAAGCTGGAATTCATATTCGAAATCGCTAACGGCTCGCAGCCCGCGGATTATTGCGGATGCTTGCCTGGCGCGGACGTATTCCACAAGAAGTCCGGAAAAGGATTCGACAGATACGTTTCTGTAGATATTTGCCGCGTTTTTAAGGAAGCGCACCCGTTCCTGCAGTATGAAATTGGATTTTTTGGGTGAATTGTCCGTAACTGCGACAATTACCCGGTCAAAAAGGCGGGAACCGCGCTTGATGATATCCAGATGTCCGTTAGTAACCGGATCAAAGGATCCGGGATATATGGCTAGTCGTTTCATCAGATTGTCTTCATTATACTATCCGGTTAATCCAAGCGACCATTTACCTTCGTAATCTTTTATTATCTGTCGCTTAAGGAACTTGTGCTCAGAGGCTTTCAGCTCTGGATCATGCTGAATAATCTCTTCAGCGGCACGGCGCGCCTGCTGAATCAAGGGGGCATCCTGAATCAAGTCTCCTATTTTAAAAGGCGGCAGACCGTGCTGCATAACGCCAAGCACCTCCCCCGGGCCGCGCATCTTAAGGTCTTCTTCGCTTAATCGGAACCCATCTTGAGTCTGTGTCATAATTTCTATTCGCCGCCGGGCTTCCGCAGAGCGGGTATCTGCCACCAGCAGGCATGAGGATGGATAGCTGCCGCGGCCGACCCGGCCCCGCAGCTGGTGAAGCGATGAAAGTCCAAACCTTTCTGCGTGCTGAATGACCATGACGGTGGCGTTGGGTACATCAATACCGACTTCTATGATGGAAGTCGCGATGAGTACGTCGTACTCCCCGTCACGGAAAGCCCGCATGACCGCCTCTTTTTCCAGGCTTTTCATCTGGCCATGAATAAGCCCGACGCGCAAGTCCTTCAACGCTGAGCGGCGAAGAGCCTCAGCCTCCTGGACTGCCGCCTTCAGTTCAATTTTGTTCGACTCTTCAACCAGCGGGTAAACGATATATCCCTGCCGCCCCTGAACCGCCTGGTTATGAATTTCCCGGTAAGCTTCCTCCTCGCCCACATGCATGGTCGCGATAGGCATGCGTCCGGGAGGAAGCTCGTTAAGCGTCGATACGTCCATGTCTCCATAGAGAGTCAGCGCCAATGTTCGCGGGATGGGTGTTGCCGTCATAACCAGAACGTCGGGATGATCGCCCTTCAGACGCAGCAGTGAGCGGTGTTCTACGCCGAAACGATGCTGTTCATCAACGACGCCCAGCGTCAGTTTATGGAATTTTACCGGTTTCTGGATCAGGGCATGGGTACCGACAACTAATGCAATTTCCCCTGACTCGATCCCGTTCAGGATTTTTTTCCGCTGGCCTGTGGATTGACGGCCGGTCAGAACAGCCCAGCGGATGTTTAATGGTTTCAGCCACCGGTCGATTGTTAAAGCATGCTGTTCGGCTAGGATCTCCGTTGGCGCCATCAAAACGGCCTGACCTCCGTTTTCCAAAGCCAGAAGCATGGCGCAGAGAGCAACAACCGTCTTGCCGCTGCCGACATCTCCCTGCAGAAGCCGGTTCATGGGATAGGGGTTGAGCATGTCATTAAAGATTTCCCGGATAACAGCCTTTTGTGCGGCGGTGAATTCGAACCTTAGCCCCTGGCGAAATGGGGTCAGGATAGTCTTTTTTATTAAGTAATGATGTGATTTTGGTTGAAGTTTAATATATTTTCGCAGCGTTCCTAAAGCTACTTCGAGGAGCAGGAATTCTTCGAAGGCAAGATAGTTGCGGGCTTTTTCCTTATCCAGCAGCATTTTAGGAAAGTGGATGTTATCTAAAGCCCACGGTTTGGAACCCCAGCCGTATTTCTTTTCCAGGGCCTGGGTAACCATAGTTGGTATGCGGTATTTTTCATTTGGGATTATCCGGGCGATTAGGGAGCGCAGAAGCTTTTCGGATAAGCCTTTCGTAACCGTGTAAAGAGGCACAATACGGTCCAGGTGCCAGGCATCCTCAGGTTCCAGTGTGGCATCCTGGTTGCGGAGAAAAGCATATTCTTCGACCTGCATCTGGCGGCCGGTCAACTCCATCTCCACCAGGCCAAAAACCATAATGTTCAAACCTTCCTTAAGTTTTTGCCGCAGCGGCAAAAACACATCGTACCTGGGATTCATTTTTTTGAACCAGACGGCGTGTATCCAACCAGTTCCGTCCGAAAGCGTTACATTGGCCATTCCCAGGTTCCGGCGCAAAACCTGGAACTCGAAAGCGGTAATATTTCCCCTTAAACACGTTTTTTCTCCCGCAGGGGCTTCCCGGATGGAATATCTCCTGCGGCGGTCTTCCCAGTCCCTGGGGAAATACAGTGCAAGGTCGCGCGGCGTGGTTAATCCCATTTTTGCCAGCATCTGCGCTCGGGCCGGTCCCACGCCTTTCAGGAACTGTAAAGTCGGGGTTTCCTTGCTTTCGACGACGGAATCTGGCAAAATACTTGAAATCATTTTAAGCCCGTCAGAGAGTCATTGGCGGGCTTATCCGTCGGTAGTTTAGTGGCGGATAAGAGAGGTGGAAGTATGGCGTTGCGATGCATGATGTGTGGAAAAGGCCCGGTAGCTGGCAAATCGATAAGCCATTCGCATAAAGCGAGCAACCGGTGGTTTTTGCCGAATGTACACCGGGTAAAAATTGTTTTAAAGGGCAAGACGCGGCACGCGAATGTGTGCAGTCGCTGCCTGCGTTCGAACAAGGTTCAAAAGGCCGCTCCAAGGAAACTCGCTGCTGTTCCATCCGCTGCATAGACGGTATTTAACCAGGTTTCGAGATTATTTCTTGGGTATGGCACTGACCAGCCCTGCGGCCGGGCTGGAAGCTTGGGCTTCGAATCTTTTTTGCATGCGTCCCGCCAGGAAGGCCAGGCGCCCCGCCTCTACTCCGCGCTTCATTGCTTCGGCCATGGTTACGGGATCGCGCGCTTCCGCTACGGCGGTATTCATTAAAACTCCTGAAGCTCCAAGCTCCATAGCAATCGCGGCATCCGAAGCCGTACCCACGCCGGCATCGACGATGACCGGAACTTTTGCCTGCCCCAAAATAAATTGAACGGGCAAGATATTCAGTATCCCCTGTCCGCTTCCGATCGGTGAAGCCAGGGGCATAATAGTCGCTGCGCCCGCTTCTTCCAGACGTTTTGCCATTATAGGGTCGTCGCTTGTGTAGGGCAGGACGATAAACCCTTCCTTAACCAGAATGCGCGTGGCTTCAAGCGTAGACTGCACATCTGGATACAGCGTCTTCGGATCGCCGATTACTTCGAGTTTAATGAGGTTTGTGCCCAGCGCTTCGCGGGCAAGATGCGCCGTTCGAACCGCGTCTTCGGCGGTGTAGCAGCCAGCGGTATTTGGCAGTATGGGAATTCCTGCCGGCAGGAAATTCCAGAACGACTGCGACGATTTATCCGAGAGATCTACACGCCTGACTGCCACTGTAACCATTGCGGGGTTCGCTGTGGTTAAAGCCTGCTTCATTAATTCAAAGGATTTATATTTCCCCGTGCCGAGAATCAGCCGGGAAGAATACGATTTGCCCGCTATTATCAGAGGTGAGTCCTGCATCAGCCCCCTCCAATTGCCTGGATAAGTTCGATCACATCCCCTTCGCGCAAACTGGTTTCCCCGTGAGCGGCGCGGCGGATAATTTTCAAATTTACTTCACAGGCTACGCGTTCCGCGGGAATGGAAAGAGATTCGAGAAGGCTTCGCAATGTGGACTGTTCGGGAAGTTCTTTAGGTTGTCCGTTTAAAACAACTCGCATTGGTGAATTATACAAAGCACAAAGGCCGCCCCCCAAACGTCTGGGGGGCGGCCCCGATTTCAAAACAACTCAGTTCAGCCGATTATTCGTAGCGGATTTCGTCGAGATAAATCGTGAATCCGTTGGGATTATTATCCCGGCTCGCCGACCAGGCAAAACCGCCGATAATGTGCGAGAGGTTTTTCCCGGACAGATCGATGGTGTATTTCTTCCAATCCTTGGTCAGGTTTATAGGACCGATGCTGGCGGAGTCTGAATCCCCCTGTTCCCCGGTGATGCCGCCCATTTTGAACTCGGAGATTTTTTCATCCCCTTTGGCGCCTCGGGCCCAGAAAGTCAGCTTGCTGAATTTAGAAAGGTCGTAACCGCCTGGTTTTGAGCCCCAGTTGTTCGGCGGGTTCTGCCAGAACATGCCGGCCCAGTTTGCTCCCTGCGTCCCCTGCCCGGTATAGGTAAGTTTAATGCAGGTTTTTCCGTCTGCCGGATCTTCGGTGCTGGAATCGTCGAGTTTCACGTCGCCGTAATCACCCATCCACCCTGAAGGAGCGAAATGATTGTCCGATGCTCCTTTGTCCGAATAAACATAAAAGTAATTGGCATGATCTTTTGCGGTGGAAGCTTTCTCGTCCGCCAAGGCATTACGGCCGGCGAGAAGGCTCACAGCCAGCAAACCTGAAGCCATGAGGCTGTAGTACTTTTTCATCGCTTGTCTCCTTTTCCGCCACTAGGTCTCTGGCGGATCCGCCGATGATTCAGTGGCGGATTTTCCTTTTTATTAGATTCGATTCTAAAACGCGGGATACAAAGCTGCGCGATCCAAATCGTGAAGATGATTATAAATAAAGATTCGTCCTACTGCGAGACCATTTTTCCCGATTATCGTGTGAAAACAGCGGCAGAGGGCGGGCCCGGCGCATATAAATAAAATCCATTCGAATTTTCAATAACAATTTGGGACCTATAAAACCGCTGGGCCTTTGGCTTCAATTTGAGAATATCGACAAAAATTTGGACATTTCAATAGAAACAGTGGTTACACGCGGGATGAATTTACTGAAGGATTTGCAGGGAATGCGGTCTGTGATAAGTTTCCTGTTTGGCGAGAAGCGATCCATGGTTTCCTTCTTCGACGATGCGTCCGTGGTCGAAGACAATGGTGTGATCTGCTTTTCTTATGGTTGCCAGACGGTGCGCGATCGCAAGAGCTGTGCGGTTCTGCATCAGGCGTTCGATCGCTTCCTGAACCAGCCGTTCGAACTCGGCGTCCAGGGCGGAAGTAGCTTCGTCGAGAATCAGGATCGGAGGGTTTTTTAAGAGAGCACGCGCGATTGACAGGCACTGCCTTTCCATAGGCGATGTTGTGGCGCACGGTTTCGTTAAACAGCAGAACGTCCTGCGTGACTAACCCGATCTGGCTCCGGATCGATCCGTAAGTAACATGCCTGATGTCCTGATCGTCAATGCACACCCGCCCTGTTGTCGGGTCGTAGAACCTGGGCAAAAGAACCGCCATCGTCGTCTTGCCTGCCCCTGATGAGCCCACCAGCGCGTGAGTCGTTTGTAAAGGTTCATGCCAAGTCTCCCGTCGAAGGGAAAGGGGTTTTTTGGGGCAATATCTTCAGGATCTCTTCTGCTGCGCGGCGGGATGCGTTGCCGCCGCCCAGTTTATTCCGCAGGCTTAAAAGTTCAGAACGCGTAGAATCCCATATGGTCTTGTTCTCAAGAATTCCCCGGGCTTTAGACGCAATTTTATCAGGGTCCGCAGAATTCTGAAGGAATTCGGGAACAATGGCACGGCCTGCAAGAATGTTCGGTATGGCGACAAAAGGCACCCGGATGAGACGCCGGGCAATCATATAAGTGACTGTGGAGAGCTTGTAGAACACAACCATGGGAATTCCCAGCAGCATGTTTTCCAGCGCCGAAGTCCCTGATACTGACAAAGCCAGGGACAGCTTCTTGCGGACAGCGTAGTCTTCTTCATGAATAAGATGGATCCAGGGGCGTCCGGAGATAAAAGGCGCATAGAAGTTTGGTTCAATCTCATTCGGGCGGAAAAGCACAAAATCAGCTCCGGGAAAAATACTGCGCAGTCTCTCGGAAGCCTTGATCACGATCGGCAGATGCCTTGCCGCGATCGAGCGCCGGGACCCGGGCAAAAGCCCGATGGAGAGGCCTTCAGGTTCCGCCGGCGCAGGCACACTGTCGATCAAAGGATGTCCAACAAACCGCACGGGAATTCCTGCCCGGCGGTAAATATCCTCTTCAAAAGGAAAAATGACAAGCATTTTCTCCAGCACTTTCGCCAGTTTCTTGACGCGTCCCGGGCGGCTGGCCCAGACCTGAGGGCTTATATAGTAGATGACGGGAATTCCCGCTTTCCGGGCGGCCCGCGCAGCATGGATGTTGAATCCGTAGTAATCTACGGGAACAACTGCATCCGGAGGGGCCGTCCTGATCAGATGCCGGATTTCTCCCAAAGCTTTTCGCAGCTGCGGCAGTTTCATCAGTGGTTCCCAGAAACCAAAGCCTCCGATATCTACCAGCGGAAAAAGAAAAAGATCGGAAACCGCTTTAAGGCGACCGCCCCCGCATGAGGTAACGCGCAGCGAGGGTTCCTTTTCTTTGAGAGCCGCTGCCAGAGATGCCGCGTGCCTGTCGCCCGAAGCATCTCCCGCTACGATCAGAATATGCTTAGCCATGGACTTTCAGGTTATCAAGCACCATGCGCGCCAGGGCAAGCGCGTCCCGGCCGTGACGCCCTGATACAAGAGGGGTTTTCCTGTCACGAACGCAGTTAAGGAAGTGCTCCAGTTCGCTGCGGAGAGGGTCTTTGCCGGACAGTTTTGGTTTCAAAATCTCGATATCACGCAGTCCTTTGATAACAGGTTTTTTCTTCCGGTAAATCTTTAGATGAGGCGCCGCGTAATCAAGTGAAAGATATGCGTCTTTTTGAAAAACGCGGATGCGGCGGTAGCGTTCAATCGATACACGCGAAGCGGAAAGATCGGCAATGCACCCTTTTTTAAAATGGATGCGGACCTTGGCAATGTCTTCGTGATTAGAAAGGACCCTGGCGCCGAAGGCCTCCACCCGCGCAACCTCGTCTCCAACGAGGAAAAGCACGATATCAAGGTCATGAATCATCAGATCAAGCACTACGCCGATTTCAGCTACGCGAGGATCATACGGCCCAAGCCGGTTGACTTCGATGAACTGCGGATCGCGAATGAACTTCTGGGCTTCCGTTACCGCAGGATTAAAGCGCTCGATGTGGCCTACCTGCAGAACTGTTCCTTTTGATTCGGACAGAGCGATCAATTTTTCGGCGTCTTCGACTGTCGCTGTCAGCGGTTTTTCAATCAAGCATGCTACCCCCGCTTCCAGAAACAGCCTGCCAACAGAATAATGCGTTGATGTGGGGGTCGCTATAACTACGGCATCTACCGTATCAAGGAGATCTTCAGCGCGCAGGAAAGCGCGGCATTTTGATTTCTTCGCGAGGGTCTGGCAGCGTGCGGTATCGGAATCGGCCAGCCCTGCCAGCACGGCGCCGGGCATATGCAGCAGATGCCGGATGTGATATTGGCCCATACGGCCTGCGCCTACGACGCCTACGCGCAGGGTGCGGTCCGTTGCAGCCCGGTTATGCGCGAAAACCCGTAAGAGTGAGCTGAGAGGCATTTGCCTTCTCCAACAGAATAGTTTTATCCAGCAGCAAAGTTTTTTGGGCTTCCATGGCCATTACCGTGGCGCCCGCCTCGATCAAAGAATCGATTGTGCGCGGTCCCACGACCGGAACGTCAAAACGCAGGTCCTGTTTGGGACGTGCCGTTTTGATCACCACGCAACCGCGGCCGGCGATCTGGCCGGCGCGCCGGATACAGGCATCTGTGCCCTCCATGGCTTCTATTGCGACAACCGTTTTGTCCTTCACTACGATAGTCTGTCCTATATCCTGTCCGGCAATTTCCCGGGCTATCGGCAAACCGAATTCGATATCAGACTTCTCCATGGAGGTGGGCTTACGATTGGTAATGGTGTTTCCCGGGCATAGCCAGTCCTCAAGGTATAAAACTGAAGACAGAAATTGAATTCCCTCTTTTTCAAATTCCTGAATTACGGCAGAAAGAAGCGTATCAGCTTTTTTGTTTACTACCTGGCCCAGAAGTTTAATTACCTTCAAGTCCGGAACGATATTCTTGAAAAGCTGCGTGTGCTTGACCTGGCCCGCCATTACCGCTCGGCTGACGCCGCGTTCCTTAAAATATCGTATCGTTTTGCCCAAGTCTCCGAGGGAATGCCACGCAATATCGTCAACGGTACTCTCCAGAGCGGGATCGGCTTCTTCTTTTAATGCGACGGCGATCACTATCTCGCCGCGCCGCCGCGCCTCTTCAGCGAAAAGAAGAGGGAATTTCCCATTTCCGGCGATCAGGCCGAGTTTAGATTGCGGATTGTTCGAAATGGCTAACCCTCGAAACCGGAATTTTTAGAAGATGGGCGGGTGATGCCGCGAGTGCTTTTCTGAAGGAAGTCCACAAATTCGCGGCATGGATCAGGAAGCGACTGGACGGTTAGGAGAGCCAGTTTCTCTTTAATCGGCTGATCAGGATTAAAAATATCGCGGAAAATCTTTTTAAGAGACTGGATATCTTCATGAGAATAGCCTCGACGGCGCAGTCCCACAAGATTGAGTCCGGACAGTCTCGCACGGTCTCCCCAGGCAAGACAATAGGGCGGAATGTCCATGGGAACCATGGCGCCTGCGCCGATCATAGCCAGCTTTCCGATGCGGACAAACTGATGCAGCCCTACCAAACCGCCTAGAATGGCCGCATCTCCTACTTCACAGTGTCCTGCAATGGCGACGGAGTTTGCGGCTATCACTTCGGAACCGATTATGCAGTCATGAGCAACGTGCGAGTAGGCCATAAAAAGGCATCGCGCTCCGATCCTGGTGGCTCCGGTGGCCGCAGTGCCGCGGTTTAAGGTGACGCATTCCCGCACTACGCATCCGTTTCCCAGAATCAGGCGGGTGTGCTCGCCACGGTATTTTAGATCCTGAGGCGCGGTGCCGATAAAAGCGTTGGAATGAATCTGGCACGCCTCTCCGATCGTTGCAAACTCGACTACGGCGTGTGATTCGATCTTCACGCGGGGGCCAATTTCCACGTCTTCTCCAATAACGGTATAAGGACCGATATTGACTCCTTCGGCTATTTTAGCCTTGGGATGAATTACCGCAGTGGGATGAATCGTTGTTTCCATGATTATTCTTTTTCCGCCAACGACTCAGTGGCGGGCTTTTCTACGAGCGCAAAAGTGAAAGAAGCTTCCGTAACCACTTCGCCGTTCACGGTCGCAACCCCTTCGGCTTTGCCGAATTTATCCCGCATCTTGACTACGTCCACTTTTAATTCCAGACGGTCGCCGGGAACAACCGGTTTGCGGAATTTAATGTCCTCCATCCCCATGAAATAAGCGAGTTTGCCTTTGGCCTGCGGTTTGGATAAGAAGAAAGCGCATGCCACCTGTGCCATGGCTTCCACAATAAGAACTCCGGGCATGATGGCACGGCCAGGAAAATGTCCCTGGAAAAAGGGTTCATTGCCGGAAACGCATTTTATGCCTACCGCCGATCTTTCCGGATCGGTGATGGTAACGCGATCTATGAGCAGAAAAGGGTAACGATGCGGAATCACTTTTTTTAACTGGTCGAAATTGTAAACGGTTTCAGCCATGATCTTTATCTCTCCTAATGGTCAGGGTTTTACCAGCGGGGCATCGGACAGCAGACGCTCAGCCAGCAGTTTGACAAAATTAATGTTGTGTCCGTGGCCGCAGCGGGTTGCGGTAATGTGTCCTTTAAGGGGCCGCCCAAGCAGGTATAAATCTCCCAACAGGTCCAGGGCCTTATGCCGGGCAAATTCATTGGGAAAACGCAGGTATTTTTCCTTGTTATGGATACGATCCAGGCCGACCACCACTGCATTATCCAGCGACCCGCCGCGGGCCAGCCCCTGTTTCTTCAGGGCTTCCACTTCGTAATCGAAACAGAAGGTCCGCGCCGGAGCGATTTCCTTCCGGTACTCATCCATCGACATTTTGATAGTGGCTTCCTGCCTGTCAATCAGAGGGTGGTTAAAAATGATCACAGTGGTCAGAATCAGCGCATCTGCCGGTTCGAGAACGATTTCGGTTTCCCCCTGCCTGTATTCAATGCGTTCCTGTGGGACAAGTATTTGCCGCGGAGCATTCTGACTGCTGAAGCCCGCTTCCTTCAGCGTGTCAAAAAAATCTTTGCTCGAGCCGTCTGCTACCGGCGGTTCGTTTGCGTCCAATTCTACCAGCAGATTATCGATCCCCAGGGCATAGATTGCAGACATCACGTGTTCGATGGTGTGCACGCGCGCAACGTCGTTCCCCACGGTGGTGCCGCGGACTACGGTGGTGACTTTTGAGTAATGTGCAGGTATTGCGGGAGATTCCGGTAAGTCGGTACGGACGAAGGTCACTCCAGTATCAGCGGCAGCGGGTTTAAAGATCGCCTTGCACATGTTCCCGGTGTGCAGGCCGATGCCTTTAAAATATACTTCCTTCGAAATTGTCCGCTGCATCTCCATTTTGCGTCCTCTTTATCTTCGATCCAGGAATTTCTTCTTCAGCGCCCTGAAGGTTTCGTAAATATCTGGCAGTTTGCCTAAAATTGCCTGGAGTTTCATTTCTTCGCGATGAGTCCTAGCCGGACTGCCAAACATCACTTCGCCCGGTTTAACGTCGTTAATCACGCCGGACTGCGCCGCGATGGTCGCTCCGTCACCTATTGTGAGATGGCCTATAATTCCCACCTGCCCGGCAAGAGTGACGGAATTGCCGATCCGCGTTGAACCGGAAATGCCCACCTGCGCTACGATAAGGCAATTTTTGCCGATCTGAACGTTGTGTGCGATGTGTACAAGATTGTCGATCTTTGTCCCGGAACCTACGCGCGTTTCTCCAATAGTGGCCCGGTCAATAGTGACGTTTGCTCCGATTTCCACATCGTCTCCTATCACGACCCGCCCGATCTGTGGAATTTTGTGGTGACGTCCCTGGTGGGTCACAAAACCGTAACCGTCGGCGCCCAGCACGGCGCCTGAATGCACGATAATGCGTGCCCCAATTTCGCTGTCTTCCCGAATGACGACATTCGGATAGATCAGGCAATTTTCTCCGATATGGGCGCGTTCGCCGATGTAGGAATTTGCATAAATTATTGTGCCTGGACCTATTACGGCGTCGCGGGCAACTATCGTTCCGGCGCCAACCGCAGCGCTGTCGGCGATTTTTGCTGAAGGGTCAATAACGGCGGCTGAATGAATTCCCTGCGGATGATGCACCCAGTCGCGGCTTAATAAAGAAAGAACCTGGGCAAAAGCCCACTGCGGATTGGCTACGCGTATAAGAGTACGCGAAGGAGGCAGGTAGTCCGTAAGTTTTTCCGGAATCAGCACTGTGCCGGCCCGCGTATTCCTTAAGATTTCACCGTATTTGAGATTGTGAAAAAAAGAAATCTGATTTTCGCCTGCCTCTTCCAGTCCAGCCGCGCTTTCGACGCGCCTGGAGCCCTCACCTTCCAGGCGGCCATTCACCTCCCGTGCGATGTCTTCGGCCGTAAGCAGAGTTGTTGTCATGGCGTTTGCTGCTGGAGGCGTTGTATCAGTTTGTCGGTCAAATCAATGCTGTCTTCTCCGTATAAAACATAGCTCTTGTCCAGAACGACGGTAATGCTCTCGTCGCGCGCCAGCGATTCAAGAACGGCATAAATCTTGGACATTACGTCGTAAGTTTTTTCCTTCTGCAGAATTTTCATGTCTTCAAGGGATTTAGAACGGTAGTCCCGGAAGCTCAGGATTGACTGATCAAGCGACCGACGGTTGTCTTTAATGCGCTTGTCCAGCTGAGCTATCAGCCCCGGATCAAGCGTTACAGGCGCAGACGATACGGCCAGAGCCTCAAGAGGATCCGAAATCACATTGGAAGGCGTCTGCGCGGCTGTCGCGGTTCCGGTGCTCTGATTAAGGAGATTGCTCAATGGTTCTTCCGTTGGATAGGGTTGAACGGTGCTTGTGCTTATCGCCGTCCCTGAACTTACCGGGGTTGAGGTGGCGTGGGAGGCAACAGGAAGACCCTGAGACTGCGATACCGGTTCTAGAGCATTATGAGGGACAACTACAGGTCGTCCAGCACGGGCATCGTCAACAGCAACCTGGTCCGCCGCAATCTGCTGCCGCAGGATGTTGATGTTGGCCTGGCGCTTGGCCAGAACCAGTTTCCGTTTTTCAATTTCTCTCAAAAGATCGCCTTCGGCAAAGGCCTTTTCCGGGAAGACGTCGAATACTTTCTGCATGTCAATATAACCTACGCGAATGGGTGTAAGAGCGTCGAGCGATATCTCCACGGCATAAAGGGCCGCAACGCTAAATGCGATTATTAATACTGCTGTTTTTATTGTGTGTTTAATCATTAAAACAGGCTTCCTACGTTGAAATAAAACTGTGATGAAGGATCCCCAGGAGTCGGATTAAGCGCATGGCCCCAGTCCAGCCGCAATGGAAATACGGGCGTTTTAAAGCGGATTCCAAATCCAATGCCCTGCTGAAGACCGAACCCAGAACTGTTTAATCTATAGCGGATATCCTCTAGCGAATTCCAGGAACCGCCGACATCATAAAATAATACCCCCTGAAGAAGCGTACGGCCATGTTCGTCCGGGGCAATGGGAAATTTATATTCAACATTATACACATTCATGACCTGACCGCCCGTCAGTACGCCTACATGCCCCAGTTCGTAACCTCGTACCGTGTCCGAGCCTCCTACGCGGAATAGTTCGTCCACGATATCCGTTAGGTTTGTGTCGCCGTAGGTTTTGATCTCGGCAAATTCACCGTGTAACGACAGCACGAATTTCCAAAAGAGAGGAATGTGAATGCTCCCATCGAGAACCGGCTTGTAGTATTTAATGGCATTTGCCGGGAACAGGCCGCCTTCGGTAATGGCAAAGGAGAGTTTTGTTCCGTGCTGGGGGTCGAACTGATTGTCGCGTGTGTCGCGTATAAATTGTTCTGTAAAATTGGAATTTATGTAGCCGAGTTCGGAAACCGATGGATCGGACGACCCAAGAACAGCGTATTGCGTTCCGGCCGGGGCGTTTGAATCAACATCGTAGCGCAGACGATCAGCATAAGTGTAGGAGAAAAGCAGGCTGTAAACATCGGAAAAGCGGGGTCCAACGGTAATGCTGCCGCCGGACGAGCGCATCGTGTAAGCGCTGTCATCGGTGCTGTACTGCATGATCCTTTTGACATCAAAAATGTCAAGCCCGAAAGAAACCGGTTTTCCCATGAACCAGGGTTCAGTCCAGCCTATGTCCAGACTGTTCAGGCGTCCGCCATATTGCCACTGCAGATTCAGCCGCTGGCCGCGTCCGAGGAAATTGGTGTGCTGCACCTGGAAAGTTCCAATAAGGTGGTCTACCGATGAATAGCCGGCTCCGGCGGAAAGCATGCCCGGTTTACCTTCAGTAACCGTAAAAATGACGTCTGCTTTGTTTGGCGAAGTGGGCTGCTGCACGTCTATATCAACATTATCCAGGAATCCAAGGTTATAAAGCCGTTCGACGCTCTTGCGCGCGAGCACGGAATTAAAAGGGTCTCCCTCTTTGAGCTTAATTTCACGCCGGATTACAAAATCTTTTGTGTGCGTATTGCCTTCTATATCGATGTGTTCGACATAAACTACTTCCCCTTCCTGAATCGCGAAATTTGTGTCTACGATGCCGGCAGGAACCGGGCCGCTTGAAATAATCTGGGTAAATTCCGGTTTGATTTGAACGCGGATATAGCCCTGGGAACCATACTCATCCTGCAGTTTTGAGAGGCTTGCATCCAGTTTTTCCTGATTAAAAACTTCCCCTTTTTTAAACTGGATGTTGGGCATCAGTTTTGCGCTGGTGAGAATAACATTACCGCTGAAGGTGACATTATTGAAACGGAGAAGAGGCCCTTCGTCAATCGGAAGGGTAATTGTTAGACGCGTTTTATCAGCGTTAAAATCCTGTTTGACGTCGGCAATCTTGATGTTCTTGTATCCGTGGTTCTTGTAAAACTTGGTGATTTCTTCCAGATCCTTGGACAGCTGTTCTTGTTTAAAGACTTTTTTCCGGCGGGTTTTCATCAGTTTGGCGATCTTTTTCAAAGGGAAGGACTTAACGCCCTCCAGGTTGACGGCATCGACCAAGACCTGCGTCCCTTCGGTGACATAAAGCGTAATCGTCACGTGATTCGTCGCATCGCTCGTCGTGTACGGCTCAACCTGAGCCGCGGCGAACCCCTCGTCCTTGTAAAGCGATATGATTTTGTCCACGTCGATCGCCAGCTTGTTTTTATCCAGAGCGTCATTCTCCTTCAGCGTCATCGAATCGCGCAGTTTGCTGCTGGATAATTTCTTATTACCTTTAAAGTCGATTTTCTTAATAAGCGGTTTTTCTGATACCTTGAAAATAACCTGCACGCCTCCGGGAATGTCGGAAACGTCCACATTGACGTCGTCGAAATAACCCAGCGCGAAAATAGCCTGGACATCCTTGCGCGCGGCTTCTTCCGTATATATATCGTTCTTCCGGAGTTTCGCTTCCGCAAGTATTACGCGATCCTTTATGTTTTTATTCCCCTGTACGGTGAGTTTGACGATTTTGGCCGGCTTAAACGAAGAAGATTCAACCGGAGTCTCAATAGTGGCGCTGGAGGTCTGGAATCCGGATACGGATTCGGTGGAAACGGAAAGAGAGCCAAGAGCCGGTGCCGTTGACGTGACCGTAGCAGCAGTGGCAGTGGATAAGGAAATTGCCGCAGGATCCGCAAAAAGAGGATGTGTTCTAATTGATGCAAGGATCGCCAATGCGACCCAAAAGATACGGTAAAACCGAAAGCGCACTAATATATCTCCTGTCCGCCAGTATATTTATTGTTGGCGGATAACCCGTTTCCGCCACGGCTTCCTCGGCGGATCCGCCTACAACTTAGTGGCGGAGGGGACTCAATGACGGGTTAAAATTTCCGAAATTATAACACATTGGACCGTCGGGCCAATGCTCGGCAATAATAAATATGTTTATTATTGATTTGGATTGTCGGGAGACTTGATTTTTTCTTTATTGGTGTTTCCCCACCAGCCGAAACGCCAGCGGGGCTCGATCGTCACCTTGCGGTCAGGCAGGATGCCAGGTGTGGAATTCGGCAGGTCAAACGATCCCTTCAAATAGATGTTCTGCAGCATGCGATAGGACACTTCGACATCGCTCTGGAGATCCAGTTTGCTTGTGTAATCAGGCATGGTAATTTCTTCAAAACGCAGCCCGTATCCCAGGGAAAGACGCTCGGAAATATTTTTAGAAAGCGTGTATTTCGTTCCGGCGAACAGGTTTGCCGCAGTCTGCTGCTGGTTGTTTGGATTATTGGCTTCAGAAGGGAGAGCGACGTTAGCCGGGTTAATGACACGTGAGACCTGTAATTGATCCACAAGGCCGGTACGTTTAAGCAGATTGCGTGCCAATGGTGTAGCCAGGCTGGTGTCAATAAGGCGCACCATCTGCTGCTGGTAAAGATATGTCCGCTCCTGCTGCGTGAGATTGGTGACTTCAAGCTGGGTTACGCGGGAAAGCACTTTATCCTGCGCAAGAGTCGGATCCTGTGCGGATACGAGGTGTGGCTTGATTTCGTTTATGGGAGCATAATCAATATTGAGAGTAATGGTGTCGTCTATCCCGAGGCCGCTTATCTGGTCGACGGTCTGAACCTGGGAGGTTGCAATTCCGCGAACATAGGGAGTGTTCATTATGGCGCCGTTGTCCAGTGACGATTTCAAGTCAAAGCGCGCAGTCTGGATGTCAAAATCAATTCCCAGATAACTTATCTTGCCCTGCGGAATATCCATGCCGCCGTCCACTCGCAGATTGTCGCTTGAGCCTTTAAGTCTTAACCCTCCGACAAGGGCCGCTTCTACCAGTTCATTTTCAAACCAGGCTCCGTCTTTAAATTTCAGATTCACGTCCCAGTTAATGCGCCGGAACCATTCTGTCAAAGCTCGAGAAGGCGGATTTTTGCTGGAAGGAGGAAAAGTGAAATGCCCGTTGGAAAGAAAGGCGGTTCCGGTAAAAACAGGCGCTTCAGCGGGGCCATGGAAATCTACGTGTCCGTTAACATCACAGCGTGAAACAGTGGTTAGAAAGTGAAACTTTCGTGCCAGAGGGCTTTCAGGAATCGCCAGTTCTGGTACGGTCACTTCAACTCCACGGGCGGTCGGAATATCCAGATGCAGGTCATAGAACCTGGGTTCAAGCCCGGAGAATGCTACCGAGCCCGAGCAGACAAAAGAACCATTCCCTGATTCAGCGCGCAGCTGGTGCACAACAAGATGCTGGCCCGTGAAATCGAGAGCCATATATATATTTTTGAGATGCCGGAAGTAATGCGCCCCCGTGGCGTCGCCGTTTTTAATCCGCAGTGATCCCTGCATGACCGGGTTATCCATAGTGCCTGTAACCTGGAGAAGCCCCTGCACTGAGCCATGGGCATCTTTAACTTCCGGTGCGATCGATTTCAAAAGGCTCAGATTCGAATCCTTCAAACGAACTGAGAAATTAACCTGCTGCGAGGCTGATGGCAGATTGTCGAACGGAAAAACTCCTGCGCCTGTGAGCGTGTAGCGGCCTGGATCTATTAGTATGAGGCGGGTGAAGGTAATGCGATGATTTTCCCAGATAAATTCGGCCTCTCCACTGGCGAAATGAAGCGCAAGCGCTTTTCCGTCTTCTACGGAAATCTCCCCATCCACACGAGGATTTGCCTGGCTGCCATGGCCCTGTATGTTGATCGAGGCTGTGCCTTCTAAAGGATAGGGAGAACCTGTGAGACTGGCTATAGTCCCCATATCTACGCCGTCTCCCTGCACCCGAAAATCCCACAGGGAAGGACCTATGTCTCCGGCAATATTGAGGCCTAAACCTGATTTAGCAGCGATAAAAAAATCCGTAAAATGAATTTCCGGGGCACGACGGAAATCAACAGTTCCAGTCACCAGCGGCCTGCCTCCCCGTCCGGGTGGAGAAAATATAACCGTACCGTTGTAGTAACTCAGGCTAGCGTTTCCTTCCTCCAGTTCATAGTCGTTTATATACAGAGAACGGGTATGCGCGTCTCCGGTATAAGCGAATCCTTCCGGACGTATCTCCCAGGAGCCCCGGATATCCGCTCCGCCGAATAAGGTGAAAAATCCCAAATGCAGATTACGGAGTTCCATTCCCAGATCGATGCGGGAGCGTCCGGAGGGAGAAAATTCAATGTAGCTGTCCGGATTAAGCCTGACTTCTTCTTCAACTGTTTTGAATACGGCATGTGTGAGGGTAAAACGAGTTGCGGCTGGAAGATCAGGCGCCGGCGCAAGCGTCATGTCAAAGGCGCAGTTCTGCAGCCTCAAGGGGTTTTTCCCCGCCCCATACTGGATAGGTCCGCCTGCCAGATGTCCAGCCAGGCGCAACTGCGTCAACAGACCGGTGACCGTCAGCGTACCGCCAACGCGTCCATAGAGAGGTTGAGGAAATGACAGGCTTGCGCCCAGAGGCCGGAGCTCAAAATTTGCGAACTGAAGAGTGCCGTTTGCCGTTCCGGTTTCCGGGAGAACGCGGCCTTTGAACATGAATTCGCCGCCGCCTGCAAGACGGCCGTGCATCGCTATGGGATCTATCCCGTTTCTGGTCCAGTGTCCCGATCCGTCGCCTTCGAACCGGAATTCGCGCCACCGGCCTTCGGTCATGTGCACAGACAAATCGGCCCTTGGATCGCTTAGCGTACCGGAAAAAACCGCGCGTCCGTTCAAAAACCCGGATACGGGTTCCTTCAAATTCGGCCATAGCATCGTCTGCCAGCGCGCCATTGCAAATTGATTCGCATCCATAACGCCGCTTATTTCAGTCTGTCCGGATGCAAAGTGCAACCGTCCATTGGAGTTGAAATATTTTCCCCATCTCAAATTTTCCCAGATAAGGTTTTCCTGACCCCATCTTAAACGGCCCGTAAGAGGATCTGTTTTCAGGCCCTTAATCGTGAGCCCGCCTGAATAGATTTCCGCCCGACCCTTCCCGTTTTCACGAAGGTCAAAATCCCCGGCGATAGAGAAAGGGAAGGACCATGCCGGCCCTTTCCCCGAGTATGAGAGCATGCCTTCGGTCCTGAAACGAACGGCTGCCGGCAGGTCGTTAGGCCACGATGCGTCGCCATGCAGTTTGGCCGAGAAATCATCGGAATCGATGCGGATGTCCCCGAGCTTGAGATTGTGATCGCTGACGGTAAATGAGATTTTCCCCTGACAGCCGGGGACGGCGGCAAAAGAAAGTTCCGATAAACCCTGCGGATTGATAAGAATCGACGCATCAGCATGCTGGAATACCCTGGCTCCCCACGTTATCCCGCCGCTGTGAAGAGTGGCCCTGAGCACAGGATTTTCTAAAGGCCCTTCAATGCGGCCGGAAGAATTTATTCGGCCGTTCAGAAGGGGCCAATGACTTTTAATTGCCGGAATATCATCGGCCAGAGAAATATTTTCCGCTTTCCAGGAAATATCTGCACGTTTGTCGTCGATGACTCCGCTCGATGTAAGTTCCGAACCGGACGGGAGGTTTAGATCCGCATATTGGATTTTATATGCCTTTCCGTAGCGGATTGCTTCCGACCGGAGGCGCAGTTTATTGTCGCTGGAAGAAGCCTGAAGGAAAAGATGCGCCGGGTCAATTTCGATGCGGCCGCGCATGGTCAACAGCGGTGAGGTTTTCCAGCCGAAGCGGTCGATCCAGAATGAGCCCGTTGCGCGCGGGTCGTCAACAGTGCCGTGCGCAACTACTGCGAAGTTGGCCAGTCCTTCTATTGGGGTTTTGCCTCCTGCGAATCCGGCCAGAGCCAGATTTTTTCCTGTAAGGCGCAGGTCGATGTTATCTGCGGATATCAAACCGGTTAAGCCGATTTGCCCCTGCAATAATGTCAGTCTGTTGTGTCCGAACTCCCAGTGGTTCATGACATGCCGGACATGGAAGGCGGCGTCCTGGAAAGGCTGCTGTAATATATAGCCATGGACCGCTGTTCCTTCCAGCGTCGTTTCGGGTTGTGCAAGCGGGCCTGCCAGGTGCAGTTTTGCGCTGCATAATCCGCTTATGGAAGATTTTTGAGATCCCAGGAAATAGCGGTTTAATTCCGAAAGATCAAGGTTTTGAGTTATCAGGTCCGCGTTAATCGACGGATTTTCTCCAAAAGGCGATAGTGTTCCGTTAAGACGGAAGCTGGTTTTCCCCAGCCGGAAGGCGGCTTGAGACAGATAAATATTTTTTCCTTTCAGTAAGAATGCGCCGTTTGCCTCAAGGGGGGCGGCGTTACCATGATTCAATCGCACGTTGCGCAGAGTGACGTTTCCTTCGCGAAGGTAATTGGGGATAGATCCTTTTATTGGCCATTTCCCTTGTGCGGAAAGCTTGATATCAAGTTCACCGTCCAGGCTCCAGGTCGGATCAGGCAGTTTAAAGCGCGTGAAGCGCGAGATAATGCCTGCAAGCTGAGGCAGTCTGACGCCGGAAAGTTCCGTCTCCAGAGACCAGCGTTTTCCCAGTGCCGCCAGGTGCATATTGATTTGCCGGACGGGGTCCGCTGCGGCTTTCAAATCAAGGCTGATCCTTGGCCCCCGGATGCGCAGCGCTCCATGAGAGTGGTTCAATTCCCAGATTCCTGACGGGCCGGAAACATCCTTCCATTGAAAGATTCCGTTGTCCCAGGCAAGAGTAAAAAGCAGAGGAAGCCGCATGTCCGAAGGCGAAGCCACCTGGCTATTCTGAAATAGATCCTTTTGGAAAACTATCCACGGCGAATCCAGGGAAATAAGGCTGATTGCGTCAGCAGGCTGATGATGCAGAAAGGCGCCAGGAAGGTTCAGAATATTCAGGGAAATGTAGACGGTCTTTATATGGCCGATTAAAACCGGAGGAGTCTGACGGATATCGTAAATCTCAACATTTTCCAGCGCGATGCGATGCGGGAACCTGAGGGTTATGCGTTCAATATGCACCCGTGTTTTCAGCGCTGCGGTCAATTTGTTTTCCGCATCGGCACGGATGCGCGGTTCCCATTTAAGGAAGAATATCTGAGAGAACCACAGAAAAGAGGCGACTCCAACAAAAATCAGAATCGCCAGCAGGGCGAAACGTTTTCTCACTTTTAATTATTAGATCTAGCGCTTTACCGATTTAGCAGCCGGCTGTAAATTAAAAATCAACCGTTTTTCATCGGAATCGTAATCAACGTAGATGGTGGCTGGCGCGGTAAATCTCTTGGCTAAAATTTCGCTGGCGAGCGTATCCTCGATCAGACGTTGAATCGTTCGCTGCAGCGGACGCGCTCCATAATGCGGATCGAACCCTTTTTCAAGCAGGAACTGTTTGGCTTCGTCGGTAAGATTAATGGAATAACCCTGGGCTTTCAGTTTGGTGCGAACGCGCTCAAGCATCATTTCCAGAATCTTTTTCATGTCCTCGCGGGAAAGGGCATGGAAGAAAATGACGTCATCAATACGGTTAAGAAATTCCGGATTGAAAGCGCGCTTTACCTCTTCCATTACGGTTTCCTTCATGGTCTGATAATCCCTTTTGGCGTCCTCTTCGACAAGGAAACCCAGCGATTTGCCTTTTGAAATCAGGCGCGCGCCGACATTGGACGTCATGATGATTACAGTATTCTTGAAATTGACCTTGTGTCCCAGGTTGTCGGTAAGCTGGCCGTCGTCGAGAATCTGCAGGAGGATGTTGAAGACATCCGGATGCGCCTTCTCGATTTCATCGAGCAGCACCACTGAATAGGGTTTCCGTCTGACCGCTTCTGTAAGTTGTCCGCCCTCTTCATAGCCGACATATCCCGGAGGCGCGCCGATAAGCCGGGACACGGAAAACTTTTCCATGTACTCGGACATGTCTATGCGCACCATGGCGTCTTCTTCGCCGAAAAGCGCTTCAGAGACGGCGCGGGCCAGTTCCGTCTTGCCGACGCCGGTGGGGCCAAGGAAAATAAACGAACCGATGGGGCGTTTCGGATCTTTAAGGCCCGTACGGGACCTGCGGACTGCCTGTGAAAGTGAGCGGATAGCCTCTTCCTGGCCCACAACGCGCTTGTGCAGTTCGTCTTCCATATGCACGAGCTTGTCCTGTTCCTTTTCCGTAAGCCGTTCGACGGGGATGCCGGTCCACTTGGAAACGATGTGGGCGATATCTTCCTCAGTGACGGTGGGCTGTGTGGATTCCCGCTTTTCTTTCCATTTCTTTTTGGAATCATCAAGGCTTTTCCGGAGTTCCTTTTCCTTATCGCGCAGGCGCGCCGCCTTTTCGTACTCCTGAGAGGAAATCGCGGTATCCTTATCCTTGGAGACCGCCACGATTTCAATTTCCTTGTCCTTCAGGGTTTGCGGGAGAACGGTGGTCTGCAGGCGCGCGCGGCTGCCGGCTTCGTCGATCAAATCAATCGCTTTGTCCGGCAAATAGCGGTCGGAAATGTAGCGGTCGGCAAGTTCCGCAGCCGCGGTCAGGGCATCTTCGGTGAACTTGACCTTGTGGTGTGATTCATATTTTTCGCGCAGGCCGCCCAGAATCGAAATGGTGTCTTCCACCGATGGCGGCTCGACGTTGATAGGTTGGAAGCGGCGTTCAAGCGCGGCATCGTGCTCTATATACTTGCGGTATTCGTCATAGGTCGTGGCCCCGATGCACTGGAGTTCTCCCCGGGCCAGGGCTGGTTTCAGGATGTTGGAAGCGTCGATGGCGCCTTCGGCGGCTCCGGCGCCGATCACTGTATGCAGTTCGTCGACAAAAAGGATAATCGAATTTTTGGCGCGACGGATCTCTTCGACAATATTTTTCAAGCGCTGCTCGAATTCTCCCCGGTATTTGGTCCCGGCAACCACGGCGGCAAGGTCCAGCGTCATTACGCGCTTGTTCAAAAGGATTTCCGGGATGTCGCCCGCAGAAATTTTCTGAGCCAGGCCTTCAACAATCGCAGTTTTTCCCACCCCGGGGTCGCCGATCAGAACGGGATTGTTTTTTGTGCGGCGGGAAAGGATCTGAATCAGACGTTCAATCTCATCCAGGCGGCCGATAACAGGGTCGAGCTTGTTATCCTTGGCCATTTGCGTCAAATCGCGTCCGAATTCGTCAAGAGTGGGAGTTTTTGATTTCGCGCCCGCTCCCCGTGCCGGCGCTGGTGAAGCGGGAGCCGGTCCGGGCTGGCCTTCGCCCAGAAGGCTGATCACTTCCTCGCGCACAATATCCAGACGAACGCCAAGGTTTTCCAGGACCTGCGCGGCCACCCCTTCTTCCTCGCGGATAAGGCCAAGAAGCAGATGTTCGGTGCCAACATGGCTGTGGCCCATATTCTGGGCTTCCTCAACCGCCAGTTCCAGAACCTTTTTCGCCCGCGGGGTGAACGGAATCTCACCCAGCAGCATGACGTTATCGCCTGTTCCAACGATCTTTTCAATCTCCGCGCGCACGCGGCGCAAATCTACACCAAGGTTGGCCAGCACCTGCGCGGCCACGCCTTCGCCCAGAGCTATCAGCCCAAGCAGAATATGCTCGGTCCCCACATAGTCGTGATTGAGCCGTTTCGCTTCTTCTTGAGCGATCAAAATCACGCGCTGGGCCCGTTCAGTAAAGCGGTTTGACATATCAGTTCCTCAATTTCATCCTATCTGATTGATGTGTATTAAGCAATATAGTTATGTTATCAAGGGTACTACCTTAAACATTATCATAAATTGGAACGCCTGTGATCCTGGCGAATTCCCTGAATTCCTTTATTAATTTTAAAGTTAATCTGCCTGGTTTACCATCACCAACAACCCGGTCGTCTACGCAGGTTACCGGCACAACCTCCGCTGCGGTCCCCGTAAGGAAGACCTCATCTCCCACATAAACATGATAAGGTGTTAGAAGGTCTTCTTTCACCAAAAGTTTAAGCTTATTCCGCGCAATTTCCATGACAATATTTCTTGTAATTCCTTCCAGCACGCCTGCCCATGTCGGAGGCGTGACCAGGACATTGCCTTTTATGACGAAGATATTGTCCCCTGTACATTCGGCGACATAGCCTTCGCGGTTAAGCATTATGGCTTCAGCCGCGTTCTGCCGCACGGCTTCGGCTTTCGCCAGGACGTTGTTGAGATAATTCAGCGATTTAATTGACGGGCTTAAGGCTTCAGAAATGTTTCTTCGTATGGAAGCCGTTACGACGGACAAGCCTTTTTCATAATATTCTTTGGGATAAAGCGCGATTTTATCCGCGATGATAAAAATAGAAGGTTTTTTGCACATTCGCGCGTCGAGTCCCAGGTCTCCGATTCCCCGTGTTATGACCAGTCGTATATAGGCGTCACGCAGGCGATTGGCGCGCAGAGTCAGAATCACGGCTTCTTCCAGTTCCTTTTTGCTCCAGGGAACATCCATCATTATCGCGCGCGCCGAATTGCACAGCCGGTCCAGATGCTCGCGCAGTTGAAAAACCCGTCCGTTATAGGCCCGGATGCCTTCGAACACGCCGTCACCGTATAAAACGCCGTGATCAAAGATGCTTATAACGGCTTTTTCTTTGTCGACCAGTTTTCCGTTCAGAAAAATTTTCATGCCATCATCCTTTCGGTCCGCCCTGTGACGCGTTTTCAATGCGGCCGTCCCGCAGACGTATCCATCGATCCGCGCGCCCGGCGATTTCCTCCTGGTGTGTTACGACAATCGCCGCCGAATTCCGCCACCGGCATTCCGCCCAGAGCAGATCCAGCACCGTTTTGCCGGTTTCCTTATCAAGATTACCGGTTGGTTCATCCGCCAGTACGAGCGCAGGCTCATTGGCCAAAGCGCGGGCCAGCGCGACTCTCTGAAGTTCCCCTCCCGACAGCGTTGCCGGGCGGTCCTGGAGATGTTTCCGGAGCCCCATTGTATCTAAAAGCTGAGTCGCCTGTTCGAGAGATTTGTCGTCGGCCAGCCGGGCTATCTGCCGCGGCAGCATAACGTTTTCAATAACTGTAAGTTCCGGCAGGAGATGGTGAAATTGAAAAAGGAAACCGATCGTCGCATTGCGCAGGCGTGCGCGTTCATTGATGGAAATCCCTTCGGCGTGACGGCCTCCTATCGTCAGTTTGCCGGACGATGGATGCTCCATCAGGCCAAGGACGTGCAGCAGCGTCGATTTTCCCGCTCCGGAAGGTCCAAGCACCGCCACGATTTCGCCTGCGGCAAGTTCCAGGCTGATGCCGTGAAGAATTTCCACCTCGCCGCCCCCCTGTGGAAAGCGTTTGACGATATTTTCCGCTTTGAGAATAGTCCCGTTCATAGTTTTGCGTCTACCCGAAACGAATGGCCTGGACAGGATCCATGCGGCCCGCCTTCCATGCCGGGTACAGAATTGATACGAGAACCAGCAGGAATGCGCATCCCGCCACGCTGCCGACAGCTCCCGATGAAAGTTGAATAGGCAGTTTGTCGATGTAATAAACGTCAGCCGGAAGCTTGATGATCGGGTAACGCTTTAAAAAGGCGCTGATACCGATTCCGAGAATCAACCCCAGGCTTACCCCGCTGCCGCCGAGAATCAATCCGTTTAAAAGAAAAATCCGACCTATCTGCGCCGGGGTTGCGCCGAGCGCCTGCAGGATTCCGATTTCCCGCGCTTTTTCAATTGTCAGCAGGAGAAGGTTGGAAATGATCGTGAAGCTGGAAACAAGAATGATGAGCATCAGTATCAGGAACATGGTGGTGCGTTCCAGCTTCATCGCCGAAAAAAGGTTGCGGTTCAGGTCCTGCCATGATCTCACCCAGAAAGCCGGACCTGCGGCCTGCTGAATGAAAGGAGCGGCTTTCTGCGCCGCTTCCAGCTCATCAAGGCGGACGCCATAGCCTGTGATATGGTGATCGAAACCCAGCAGATCCTGCGCCGCGGGAATGGTCATAATGGCCAGATTCGCGTCGTATTCGTACATTCCCGAATGAAAAAGCAGCTGAACGCGGTAGCGCCGCATGCGCGGCATCTGGTTCTGCGTGATAATCCGTTCCTGTGGCGCGACAAGCGTTACGAAATCTCCCGGACCTACGCCTACGGCGCGCGCCAGCTCCGCCCCCAGGGCAACGCTGTGATCGTCAAGAAGCAGCCATTGTTCGAGAGGCGCAGCCTTAACCAGATTCGTAACGCTGACTTCGGCGGAAGGGTTTACTCCGCGCAGCAGAATTCCCGTAACGGAAGATCCCGACTGAATTAATGCCTGGCCGTAGATGTATGGAGCCGCAGCTTTCACATGGGGTTGTGCCGATATCCGCGCGAGCGTTTCAGGATCTTCAGGTTGCAGGGCGCCAATGGGATTTACGACCACGAGATGAGGCTGAGTGCCGAGTATCTTTTCCTGGATATCGGAGCGGAAGCCGTCCATTACCGCCAGGGTAACGAGAAGCGCGCCCACTCCGAGGGCCGTGCCGCCGATTGCTATGACTGTAGTTACCAGCCGGAAAACTCCGAAGCGTTGTCCGGCTAGAAATCGTTTTGCCAGGAAAAATTCAAAAGACATAAATCAGGTTGTCATCGCGAGGTCCCATTATGGGGCAGCGGCGGTCTCAGTCGTTTTCCAAAAAGGCTGAGATTGCCACGTTGCTTCGCTCCTCGCAATGACATCATTTTTTTAGTTTTCCGGTTTCAGGAGCGGGAACAAAATCACTTCCCGGATGGAAGTTTGTCCGGTGAGCAGCATGGCAAGCCGGTCGATTCCTATGCCCAGGCCTCCCGCGGGCGGCATGCCGTGCTCGAGCGCCGTCAGGAAACTTTCGTCTGCCGTTTCGACTTCTTCGTCGCCGCTTTTCTTCAGCGCGGCCTGTTTTTCCATGCGCTGGCGCTGGTCAATGGGGTCATTCAGTTCCGAATAGGCGTTTGCTATTTCATCGCCGGCGATATAGAGCTCGAAGCGCTCCACGAGTCCCGGCTCGGAACGATGCATCTTTGCGAGCGGAGAAATTTCAACGGGATAGTCCAGAACAAAAGTCGGGTCCCATAAGTGCATTTTGACTTTGGCATCGAAGATCCGGTCAAAAACTTTATGGTCAGGCGTGTTTTCGTCGAAACCCACATGAAGTTCCTGCGCAACGCTGCGGAGCCGGCCGTCCTTCCATGCGGCGATCACGTCATGGCCGGCGTGCTGTTTGAAAAGGTCCGTCAAAGTCGCGCGGCGGAAGGGCCTTTGCAGAGAAAGCGGTCTGTCATGAACAAGCAGCGAATCCCCGCCTTGAATCGTTTCAGCTGCGTTGGCTATGAGCAGTTCGGTCAACTTCATCATGTCGTTATAATCGGCGTAGGCCTGGTAGGCTTCCATGAGAGTAAATTCAGGGTTATGCTTTGTGTCAACGCCTTCGTTCCGGAAAACCCGCCCTATTTCAAATACCCGTTCCATGCCGCCTACCAGAAGGCGTTTCAGATAAAGCTCCGGCGCTATCCGCATGAAAAGTTTTGTCTGCAGCGCATTATGAAAGGTTTCAAACGGCCGCGCTGCCGCGCCGCCGGCCTGCGCCTGAAGAAGCGGCGTTTCGACTTCAAGAAATCCTTCGTCGTAAAGCGTTTGCCTTAATGATGCGATAAGCCGGCTGCGTCTGCGAAAAAGCTGCTGGATGGAGGAGTTCGTGGCCAGGTCCAGTTCCCGCATGCGGAAGCGCGTCTCCGGATCGCGCAGGCCGTGGAATTTTTCCGGCAGGGGCCGCAGGGCTTTGGACAGAAGCGTGATCTTGGAGGCGCGAATGGTCAGTTCCTGCGTCTTTGTGCGGAACATGGAGCCTTCGACTCCGATAAAATCTCCAAGATCCATGTCTTTCTGGAAAAACCTGTAAGCATCTTCCCCGACGACATCCTTTTTAACGTAAAGCTGTACGCGGTCGGGGCCGTCCGATATATGAGCAAAGCAGCTTTTCCCCATGTCGCGCATGGTCATAATCCTGCCGGCGCATGACACCTGCGTTTGAGACGGCGTTTCATGCGACAGGTCCTGGAATTCCTTAAGCAGGTCGGAGATTGTGTGCGTTCGATCGTAATGATAGGGATAGGGATTGATCCCGGCCTGAGTCAGGCGATTAAGTTTTTCGCGTCGCTGAGCGATTAATTGTTCCAGAGGCAGCGCTGCCGGGGGAGGCTGCGCTCCTGATACCGGTTTCAGCGGATGGTCAGTCATTTTTTCTTAGAGAGGACTTCCTGGATTTTTTCGCGAAGATGCTTCGGGTCGAATGGTTTTTCCATGTAAAAAACGACATTTGAAGCCATCTCAAAAACATCCCGCATCTGTCCTTTAGCTGTCAAAATTATCACCGGGATGCGCCGTGTGGCATCGTTTTCCTGAAGCCTGGCATTGAAGGTATAACCGTCCATTTCCGGCATCATAACGTCGAGAATAATCAAATCCGGACGCTCGCCGGCGTTGATGCGATCCAGGGCCTCCCTGCCGTTGAACGCTTCAACTACCTGGTGCCCGTCGCGTTCCAGCAGGAATCTGATAAGTTCGACTACGTCCTTTTCGTCATCGACAACCATTACCCGTGCCATAAAATTGGTTACCAGCCTTTCCTGATATTCATAATCTTACAAGGTGCATTCGATGGGTGTAAAGCTTCTCAGGTAATTTGACGCTCCACAAAATGATTCTGATAAAACTCCGCCGCGCCTTCGAGAGCCAGGCGCATGGGTAATTGTTTCAATGACGTGGCGCGCCAGCGGCGTTCGTCGGTGCGGTAAAATACGGTCCAGTATCCCCAGCCGTCATCCACAAAGCGGAGACAGGAAGTCCAGTATTTATCTTTCGACGGTTCGTAAACTTCGCGCCAGCAGTGGATTTCAGACCCGATCTTCTCGAATTTAAGCCCGGCCAGGATCTGGAAAGTTTCTATCCGTCGGGCGAATTCTTTCCAGATGGCGTCATTTTTCCCGCGCGTTTCACCCCAGGAATAGCGGCGGACATTTTTAGACTGATCCGCGCGCCATTCACCCATAAATAAAATTTGGAGTGCGGAATTCGGAGTGCGAAAGCAGGTTGGTTATATTTAAACTTCCATCTTCCGCATTCCGCATTCCGACTTCCGCGTTAGACATTTGTCTTTTTCAGCGCCGAATATTCGAGGGACTGGTCGATAAGTTCGTCAAGGTCTCCGTCCATGACCCTGCTGACCTGCGAGATTTCGAATCCGGTGCGGTGGTCTTTGACCATCTGGTAGGGCATGAATACGTAGGAACGGATCTGGTTTCCCCAGGCTATGTCGCCTTTTTCGTCATAGCGTTTTTCCATGGCTTTACGCTGTTTTTCCTGTTCGAGTTCGTAGAGGCGTATTCTCAGGATTTTAAAGGCTTTTTCACGGTTCTTAATCTGTGAGCGCTGGTTCTGACAGGCAACGACAATCCCTGTCGGCAGATGGGTGATGCGAACGGCGCTGTCCGTTTTGTTAATGTGCTGGCCTCCGGCGCCGTGAGAGCGGTAAGTGTCAATGCGCAGGTCCTTTTCCTGGATTTCAATTTCGATATCTTCCTCAATTTCCGGCAGCACGTCGCAGGAAGCGAAGCTCGTATGACGCCGTTTATTGGCGTCAAAGGGCGAAATGCGCACAAGCCGGTGGACTCCCACCTCTCCCCTGAGATTCCCATAAGCGTATGGCCCGCGGACGAAGAAAGTGATGGATTTAATGCCGGCCTGATCGCCCGCAAGAATGTCGATAATTTCCACGCTGTAGCCTTTGCGTTCGCTGTAGCGTTCATACATGCGCGTCAGCATCTCGGCCCAGTCGCAGGCTTCCGTTCCCCCCGCTCCGGCGTGGATCGTGAGCAGGGCATCGGCCCGGTCGTTTGGATCGGAAAATTTAGCCTGGCGTTCAACTTTTTTGAAGGAATCGAGCATCTCCGTCAGATGTTTCTGGATCTCCGCCATCATGGCGTTGTCCGACTCTTCTGCCAGGGCCGCAAGTTCCCTTAAATCGCGGAGCGGAACTTCCAGGTCAGAAAAAATCTTTAGATCTTCCTTCAGACGGGTGAGTTCCTTGAGGGTGGTTTGCGCCTGCTGCGGATTTCCCCAGAATTCCGGGACTGCGGAAGCGGTTTCTAGTTCCTGAAGGCGGGACTTTTTGCGATCGACTTCAAAGATACCCCCTGACTTTTGAGAGGCGTTCTTCGAGTTGAGAAATCTGCTGAATAATTTCCTGTTTTGCCATGGATGAATAAGTGTGCGAAGCTCCCGTCGGTTATTCCAGTTTTTAGAGTATAGCAAATCGTTCTTTGCTTGCCGGGTTTAGACATTTCATATTCGGAAGTTTTATTTTTTGGCGGGAGGGAAACGGCTGGAAAATTGGAGAAGTGAAAACTGAGGACTGATAGACAGGACGCAGGCGGGCAAGCGGGGGGCAGCGAACGAAAGGTTAGGAGATTTTTTCCAGCAGCCTGGCGATTTGGTAGGGTTCAGGCAGTTTGCCTTTGAACGGCTTCGGCAGACGGCGCACGATCCTGTAGGTAGCCACCCCGATCGGCTGGGATGAATTTTTCAGGCGATCCTGGCCAGGATCGTTCGTTCCAGCTCCCGCTCGCTGTGTTCCTCTCCGAGTTCCAGAAAATCGAAAGTGTAGTCATCCTTAACCGCCAGTTTGGCCTGATTGCGGATTTCCTTGATAACTGTTTTGTCAAAATTAGTCTGGTTCAGGAGGGTTTTTTCGTAGGTTTTGTTATCAATCTGGTGGATCAGGACGTTCTTAGTCCACCCGAACCTGCGCGTCATCCGGATGTAGAACTCACGCTCCAGCGGTTCCTTGCACCGTGTCATAATAATTAGATTATGGGTCCATCCAATTTCTGTCACCATTGGTGACAGTTTTGGAAGATCCCGATATGTGATGAAAAAATCGCGCATGCGCCAGATGTTTCTTGCCGAGAACCCTTGGATCCCGGGGAATTCCTTCTGGAGATCCTGCGCCAACCGCTCGACGATTGATTTCCCCCACGTATTACCCTTCTGTCGTTCGACGATCATCTGTCCGATATCCCAGTAAAGGGAGATCAGTTCTTTATTGACAGCCTTCAGGGCTTCATATTGCGCGGCTCTGACCCGCTGCTTTATATCGGTCAGAAGCTTTTGATAATCAGCGGATAAAATGGATTCCATTTGTATACCCTCCAATTGTTAGAGATGCCAGGTGGAGATTTATTCACTTTTGTCGGAAGGAAAAGCGGTTGAAAGATGGGGTGATGTGTAGCGAGTTTCCGAAGGTCCTACATCCTCACCTGCAGCCTTGTGCCGAAGCCCCAGCCGCTGAGGCCGTGGTTGAATGACTTGCCGTTTATGACGGCTTCCGCGGGGTAATTGGTGTAGGCTGCATCGAGTACAAGCGACAGGTGTTCCAGCCAGCATTTTCGCGCGCCAGAGGTGGTTACGGCTTTCCCTGCGATGTCAGCGAGCGCGTTGCTGAGACGCTGGGCAACGCCCGGCGTCTGCGGAGCCACGGCTTTCATAAGGTTTGTAGCTTCATTAGCTGTGATGAGGGAAGCGAGCTGCGACTGAAAAGAGGACTCCTTCCCCCCTTGCGGGGGAAGGTTGGGATGGGGGGTGGTGTTTACGTGCATAGTACCCCCCCACCTCTGTCCTCCCCCTCAAGGGGGGAGGAGGGTTTTGGACGTGAGTTCCCGCAGCCGGGGCCGGCGCTATCGTTGCGGCCGGCGCCTTTGGATTGTGGATCCAGTGGATGCCCTGTTTGATACGAGGCCAGCACATCCAGAGCAGAATAACAGCATAATCCAGGCAATTATAGTTCTGCGGATTAAATGGCCCTGGAAAGTGGTT